>JBGGMI010000237.1:0-24833 GCA_041288075.1 Fimbriimonas sp. | reverse complement strand
GCGCCGCCGGCCAAGAGGACCGCTCCCATGGAAGCTGCTTGCCCGACGCAGATGGTGGCGACGTTCGGTTTGATGATCTGCATGCAGTCGTAAATCGCAAGGCCCGCCGAGACGGAGCCTCCGGGAGAGTTGATGTAGAAGTCGATGTCCTTGTCCGGGTCTTCCTTTTCGAGGAAGAGGAACTGGGCGACGAGGAGGTTTGCGACGTAGTCGTCGACGGGCGTGCCGAGGAACACGATGCGGTCTTTGAGGAGGCGCGACCAAAGATCGTAACTTCGCTCACCCCTGGCTGTCTGTTCGATAACGTACGGAATCCCCATTTTTACAATCGTCTCCTGCTGGGCAAATGCCCTGTGGCTTAAGATTACCGGGGGAACCCCGGAAGCCGCGTCATGAACGTCTGTCCCAGCAAGGTGAAGCCATGAAACTGACCATCCGAACGACTTCCCTCACGCTGCGAGAATTCGAGACAGGCGATGCGGAGCCTCTCTGTCGAATCGAAAGCCTTCCCGAGGTTGTTCGCTATCAGAACTTCCCCGCACGCACGCTGGAGAATGCGACGGCCTACGTCGCGAGTGCGCAAGAAAGCGCCCGCCAGGAGCCGCGTACCTGCTTCGAACTCATCGCGACTCGGCCAAATAACCCCTTCCTGGGGCGAGTCGGAGCCATCGTCACCGGCGAGGCCACCTCGCTCTGGTACGTTATCGATCCAGCCCATCAGGGTCAAGGCATCGCATCGGAGGCAACCCGCGCGCTCATGGACTACCTTCATCGACTGGGCCACCACACATTTCTCATCGAGTGCGACCCGCGCAACATGGCTTCGCGACGAGTGGCCGAGAAGCTGGGATTCCAGCTCGTGTGGGAGAAGCCCGATAGCATTGAGATTCAGGACGAGTTGGTGGGATCGCGCCTCTACCGGCGAGTCTTTTGATGGGTAGCCTCCTAGCATGACGTATCGAACGCTGGGCCGTACCGGCTGGCAAGTCTCGACGATTTCGTTTGGCGCATGGGCCATCGGCGGGACTTGGGGAACGGTGGATGACAACGATTCCCTTGCCGCCATGCACCGCGCCATCGACCTCGGCGTGAACTTCATCGATACCTCGGACGTGTATGGCGACGGACGATCGGAGCGGCTCATCCGCCAACTGCGGTCCGAGCGAAGCGAAACAATCTACGTCGCCACCAAAGCGGGCCGCCGCCTGAACCCTCACGTGGCCGCAGGCTACACCGCGCAAAACCTCAATGCCTTCGTCGATCGCTCCCGCGAAAACCTCGGCATGGAAACCCTCGATCTCCTGCAGGTTCACTGTCCGCCGACGCCAACTTTCTATCAGCCAGAGACCTTCGATGCGCTTGAGGAGATGGTGGCAGCAGGAAAGATTCGTCACTGGGGCGCGAGCGTCGAGAAAGTGGAGGAAGGGCTGAAGGCGATGGAGTATCCAGGCTGCCAATCCATCCAAATCGTCTTCAACCTCTTCCGGCAACGGCCTGCGGGATTGTTTCTGTCCGAAGCCAAGCGCCGGCAAGTGGGCGTGCTCGCTCGACTGCCGCTAAGTTCGGGAATGCTCACCGGAAAGCTGCGCGCGCACTCGAATTTCGAGAGCGACGACCACCGAAACTTCAATCGAGACGGAGCCGCCTTCGATAAGGGAGAAACGTTTTCCGGCGTGCCTTACGAAGTTGGGCTCGAAGCCGTCGAAGCCCTCCGCCCTCTCGTCCCACCAGGCATGTCCATGGGCCAGCTGGCCCTCCGATGGATCCTGGACCACGAAGCCGTCACCTGCGCCATCCCCGGCGGCAAGAATCCCGAGCAGGTGGAAGCAAATTGCGCCGCCGCAGACCTCCCTCCCCTCAGTTCCGATCTCCACAAGAGGATCGAGGACATCTACACCTCAACCATCAAGGCCCACGTTCACGACCGCTGGTAATCCATGATCCTCCTCGCCGCTCTTCCGCTGTTGCCCGTCGTTCCCGAGAAGCCTCTCGTGCGGGACTTCATCGGCCTCAACACACACACCATTCAGTTCCGCCCTGAGCTGTACAAGCCCGTGGCGAAGCTGATCCGGAACTACCACCCGGTCGAGTGGGACCTCGCCAACGACCCAAAGAACACCACCACCTTTCCAAAAGCACGCAACGGAGTCGACTGGATGTCGCTATATGGCGAATGGAAGAGGCAGGGCTTCGTCACCGAAGCTTCTCTGATGTTCGAAAGCATCAAGGGGGACAAGTGGACCGACATTCCGACTCAGGCATTCCGATACGGCGAGTCCCTCGCCGGCTTCTTCGGTCCCTCGGGGACGCAGCCCGTGCTCGAAGCGGTCGAGATCGGGAACGAGCCGACGGACTTCGACGAGGCCACCTACCGCTCGATGTTCGAGAACATGGCGAAGGGCATCCGCAAAGGCGACCCGAAGATGCTGATCGCCACCTGTGCAGTAGCAATCGGCAAAGAGGACAAATACTCAAAGGATGTCAACTCTCTAAAGGGGCTCGAAAAGCTGTACGACGTTTTGAATGTTCACTCCTACGCATTCGTCGAGCCGTGGCCTACTTGGCGCCGCACTTACCCCGAAGACCCCGCCACCGGATACCTGAAGCAGATTCAGAAGGTCATCGACTGGAGAGACAAGAACGCTCCGGGCAAGAAGGTGTGGCTCACCGAGTTCGGCTACGACGCCTCCACCAAGCCGCCACCCACGACTGGCGACTTCAGCAAGTGGGTCGACGTGACGGACGAGCAGCAGGCGCAATACATTGTCCGCTCATTCGCCGTGCTCTCCCGAATGAACCTCGACCGCGCATACCTCTATTGGTTCAACGACGAAGACACGCCGCAACTCCACGGCTCGTCCGGACTGACCCGGAACTACCTGCCAAAGCCCTCATACCGCGCGCTCGCGCACATGCAGAAGACCCTCGGCGGCTACCGTTTCTCGAAGGCGTTGGTAGAGAAGGCGGGAGAAGCCTATGTATACGAGTTCACAAAGAAAGGCTCCAAGCACAAGATACTGATGGCCTGGTCCCCCACAGGTTCTGCACGCGAGGAAAAGATCGGACTGTTTGCCTATGGAACAGCCAAAGTCGAGCGCGTGGAGCAAATGCCCATCTCAGCGGACCCCGCCTCAAAAGTTCGATTTACCGTGTCGCCGAATCGCGGGCTCCAATTTCCAATAAGTGAGTCGCCTGCGTACGTCTTCATCAAAGCGTGAGAAACGTTTCCTGCTATAAATAATGCGTGGCAACGATCAAGGACATTGCTCGCCAGCTCAACATCTCGACGAGCACCGTTAGTTACGCGTTGAACGGCGGACCCCGCCAGGTCCCAGAGGCGGTACGCGACCGGGTGCTGGCCATGGCCCGTGAGCTTAACTACCGCCCGAACAGCGTCGCACGCTCCCTGGTCACCGGGAGAACCGGAGCACTTGGAGTCGTTGCCGACGGGCAAGGGAATTGGGTACACGCACTGGTCGAGCAGGGCCGGCGCATGGGTGAGGACCTGCTTTTCATCCACCCCGCCGCGGGGGCCGTCTCCGAGGTCATTGCCCTGAACCTACTCGATGGACGTGTCGACGGAGTTCTCCTAACCGGAGAAAACCCGGATCGCAAGATCATCGACATGCTTGCCGAACTACAGTTCCCTTGCGTGCTGCTCGGCTCCGAGCGCGACGGTCCCTCCTACACCGTCAGCCTCCGCAGCGGCATCGAAAGAGCCATGGAACACCTCGTATCGCTAGGCCACATGCGTATCGCGAACCTAATGAGTCCCCTCGATCTGCCGAGCGCTCAAGAGCAGGAGGAAACGTTTCGCGACTGCCTGCTCACCCACTCCCTCGACCTCATCCCCGGCTATCTTCTGGAAGGGCCAGCCACCCTAGAAGCGGGCTATCAAGCCGGGAAAAAACTCCTGTCACTGACCGAACGCCCCACGGCAATCATTGCTGGGTCAAGCTCCGCCGCATTCGGTGTCTGCCGCGCTGCTGCCGAGATAGGAGTTGAGATTCCCAAGGACCTGAGCGTCGTCAGCATAGGAGGCTCGCCACTATCCGAGGCCTTCCAGCCTGCCCTCACAACCATTAGCGTTCCGTACGCGGAGATGGCAACAGCCGCGTTGAAAGCCCTCATCGCACTGAGCCGCTCGCAAGAACCGCCTGCTTCCCAGAAGTTCGAAGCAACCTTGATCGAACGCGGCTCGACAGGGCGAGCGACACGAGCGCCGATTACATTGAAACGTTTCGATCGAGACCGTCTGCGCGGGCTTTCGTGATAACCTCCTGCGCATGAGCCTGGTGGAGATGCGCGCGATTCGAAAGCAATACGGCGCCACCGTGGCTCTCGATGGCGTCGACCTCTTCCTAGAGGAGGGCGAGGTTCATGCCTTAGTCGGTGAAAACGGCTCCGGCAAAAGCACACTCATGAAGATCCTCGCCGGAGCGGAATCTCCAGACGAAGGGGAGATGAAGCTTGACGAAACTCCTTTCAAGCCCGCTCATCCTATCCAGGCAAGACAGAAGGGCGTCGCAATGATCTACCAGGAGCTCGCCCTCTGCCCCGATCTCAGCGTCGCCGAAAACATTCTGCTCGGCATGGAGGACGCCACGTTGGGGCTGCTCAATACCGGCTCAATGAGAGAGCGGGCAAAGGTTGCCCTCGCCAGCTTGGGCCACCCCGATCTCGATGTCACCCAAGCCGTCAAGCAGCTGCCCATCGGCCTCTGCCAAATCGTCGAAATCGCCCGCGCCGTCGCAGTTGGCTCCCGTGTGGTCATCCTCGACGAGCCCACCAGTTCCCTGGCAGAGCCCGATGTGAAGCGACTCTTCGATGTCATCCGATCTCTCAAAGCCAGCGGGCACGCGATCGTCTACATCTCCCACTTCCTAGACGAGATTCAGGAGATCGCCGATCGGGTGACGGTGCTTCGCGACGGGCAACACATTGCCACTCGCTTGGCGGGCGAGATGGCCACCGATCACATGGTCTCGCTCATGGTCGGCCGCTCCATCGAGTCCGCCTATCCCCGGTCGCCGCGAACGCCAGGAGAGCCCCTTCTCGCCCTGAAAGACTTGCAAGGCAAACCCAAACCCGCAAGCGTGAGCCTGAGCGTGAGGCGAGGCGAAGTGGTCGGCATCGCGGGCCTGAACGGCAGCGGACGCACCGAACTGCTGAGGTGCATCTTTGGACTGGATGAAGTCAGAAACGGATTAGTACAGGTTGCCCAGTTCGAGGGCCTACATAAACCGCACCAGCGATGGCAGCAGGGCATAGGCATGCTCAGTGAGGACCGCAAGAGCGAAGGACTTGCCCTGAACATGCCGATAGCCGACAATCTCACGCTCACTCGCTTAGATCCACTGGTTTCAACCAAGAAGCAAGAGGCGGCGAGTGTGGGGCTGATTGAACGGGCCGGAATCAAGTGCCAGGAGCCTTCGCAAGCGGTGGGCGAGCTGTCCGGCGGAAACCAGCAGAAGGTCGCCTTCGCTCGGCTGCTCTACCACGATGTCGATTTGCTGCTCCTGGACGAGCCTACACGCGGAATAGACGTCGGCAGCAAGGCTCAGATTTACGCGCTAATCGATGAACTGGCGCTACAAGGAAAGGCGGTTCTGATGGTGAGCAGCTACCTCCCCGAGCTGCTCGGAGTCTGCGACCGAATCGCGGTCATGCACAAGGGCGTGCTCGGAGAAGCGTTGCCCGTCGAAGAGCTGGATCAAGAGTCGATCATGCGCGAGGCAGCAGGAGCCTAGGTGGCCGATCAAGCGGCTGGAGCCCCGATCGTCGTCGTCCACGGTTGGCCCGCCATTCTCATCCTCTTTATTGCGGTGCTCGGATGCGACCTGCTTCACTTCAAACGAATCTACAAGGACGCAACCAGTGAGCCATACAAGTGAGCTGCCATTTCTGCGGGCGTAAGAACGTTCGGCGTTCTAATCGTTGTCGGCTTGGTTGGGCTGCTGGCTTACAAGCGCGACTATGGCCCGACCCTTACAGGAGACCCGTTAGGAGCGACGCTCGTGCGAATCGGGGGCATGTCCAATCATCTGACCGAAGACATCCTTGCATGGCAGCTTTTGATCGTTGGGCCTGCCATTTATGGTGGGCTTTGGGCTAGCGGCAGGCTGCTCGTGCCATATCAAGGACCTGTGGCTATGGAAGATGAGGCGAGGCGAGCCGTGATCATCTCTAGCCTAGTGGGGTCGCTGGTCTTGGTTACCATCCTAGTCACAGGGACGGCAAACGGGATGTGGATCACCTATGAGCCCCAGCCCCAGGCATTGCCACGAGCTCGAACCGGATAATCTGTGCCCGTGAAGCTTTCGAGACTTGCCAACCTGATTGGCCTGGTGGTGGCATGGCTCTTGATCTTCGGGTTCTTCTGGTGGAGGCTGCCCGCCTTCGGATCGCTGCGCAACCTCGAGTTGCTGGCGCGTCAGAGCACGATCGTGGCGATGGCGGCGCTCGGAATGACGCTGGTGATTGTCAGCGGCGCGATCGATCTATCCGTCGGTTCCATGGTTGCCCTCGTCACGATCGTGATCGCTTGGTTCCTCCGCGAAGGACACCCAGCATGGGTCGCTCTGTTGGCGGGCCTTGGCGCAGGCGCACTGTGCGGATTGCTGAACGGCACGTTGATCACCAAGCTGAAAGTCGGCCCCTTCATCGTCACCTTGGGCTCCCTGTTGATCTTTCGCGGCGTGGCCAAATGGATTGGCGACGAGCAGAAGATCGATGCCCCGGCGTCTTGGCTGCCAAGCCTCCTCTCCACCCTGCCCGACGAGCGGCGGTGGATGATCGTGCCGCCGGGCGTTTGGCTCATGGTGATCTTCTCGATTCTCACTGCCTGGCTACTGACCTCCACACGTTTTGGCCGGCACGTGGTAGCGGTAGGCTCTAACGAAAACGCCGCCAGACTCTGCGGCGTGCCTGTCGAGCGCGTGCGGCTGATGGTATTCGTGCTCATGGGTTTCTTCGCCGGGCTGGCGGGGCTCATGCAGTTCGCGCGGCTAACCGTGGGCGACCCTACCGTAGCGGTCGGGCTCGAGCTCGATGTGATTGCCGCGGTGGTGATCGGCGGGGCTTCGCTGGCGGGTGGGCAGGGATCGATACTCGGCTCGCTGATCGGCGCGTTCATCATGGCTACCATCCGCGCCGGCAGCAGCCAGATGGGGCTGGCGAATTACGTCCAGGAAATCGTGACGGGCGTGATCATCGTGCTGGCGGTAACGATCGACCGGGTGCGGGTGGGGCGGAAGGGCTGATCGGGATTATTGGTCCCTATATCCCGGCAATATCCGTCCCTGGGGAGATTTTGTTGGCTCCGGGACGGAAGATTCCTAGCAGCAAGACGGCTGCGAAAGCCTGATCTAGCAGTAGGCCGACTGCCGCAGCGCATTCTCGTGCGTTGGGTTGACCGACAAGATGTGCCGGAAGTTGGCGCATGCTTCGTCAAACATGCCCAGCATCATCTGAGTCATCGCCAGGTCGTAGCGCAGGTTCAGATTGTGCGGATTCTTTCCGCTGAGGTCGTCCAGAGTAGCTAGCGATCCATCGAAGTCGCCTTCGAAACCCTGAATCAGGCCGATCTGGTGGCACGCGTCCACGTGCATCGGATCGAGGGAGAGAACTTTTTCGAGCGCCTCTCGGGCCTCGGCATATCTTCCGTCGCATCGCAACTGGAAACCCAACTGGTATGTCTGCTCGATATCCATCGTCATAGGGGTTGACCGGGCCTTTAGGCGAGTATAGCACCAGTCTCTGATAGGAACAAGGGCCCGAAAGAGTGTTTTTTTCTTTCGGGCACTGAACTCTTGCGCAAGTTTTGACGTCTAAGCCGGGCCAGGTTCCAAGCGAGGCGGAGCCATCTGGGGCTTCGACTGCTTTTCGGGCTCGGCGGCCTCTGGTTTGCCCGCCGGCGGTTCGGCGTCAGGAGCGATGACGATTGGCGGCAAAGTCTCTCCGGCCATGACGGCAAGGAAGTCTTCCCGGCTGAGCGTCTCTCTTTCCAGGAGCGCCTTCACGACGGCGTCCAGCTTCTCCCGATGAGTGGTAAGCAAGTCTTGAGCTCGCTGGAAGCAACGGTCGACGATCGCCCGCACTTCCTCGTCGATCATTCGTGCGATCTCTTCGGAGTAGTTGCGCTCGTCCGAGTAATCGCGACCAAGGAATGGGTTCCTCTCGCGCCGTCCGAGTGCGAGGGTGCCGAGCTTTTGGCTCATGCCATACTCGCAGACCATCGCTCGCGCCACCTTAGTGACTCGCTCGAGGTCGTTGCTTGCCCCCGTGAAGATCTCGCCAAAGACCATGTCCTCGGTGACGCGCCCGGCGAGGGTCGTTGAGATCATGTCGAGGAGGTGCTGCTCGCTATACAGATACTTGTCCTGCTCGGGCAGATACATCGTGGAGCCGAGCGACATGCCCCGCGGGAGAATCGTCACCTTGTGAACGGGATCCGCGTGCTCCAGCAGTTCGCCGACAACCGCGTGACCAGCCTCGTGATAGGCAAGAATCTCGCGCTCACGGGCATCGATGATACGGCTCTTCCGCTGCGGGCCTGCCATCGTTCGGTCAAGCGCCTCTTCGAGGTCGCTCTGGTCAATCTTCGTATTGCCACGGCGTGCTGCGAGCAAAGCGCCCTCGTTGAGCATGTTGGCTAAGTCAGCCCCGGTAAAGCCGGGAGTTCGTTTTGCCAGGACGTCGAGGTCGACGTTCTCACCAAACGGCTTGCCTTTGGCGTGAATCTTCAGAATGGCGTGTCGGCCATTCGCGTCCGGGGCATCGACGACGATCTGGCGGTCGAAGCGACCCGGCCTAAGGAGTGCGGGGTCGAGAACGTCGGGCCGGTTCGTTGCCGCGATGAGGATGACGCCGGAGTTCGGATCGAAGCCGTCCATCTCGACGAGAAGTTGGTTGAGCGTCTGCTCTCTCTCATCATGTCCGCCGCCGAGGCCTGCGCCTCGCTGGCGTCCAACGGCGTCGATTTCATCGACGAAGATGAGAGATGGGCGGTGCGCCTTGGCAGTCTCGAAGAGGTCTCGAACACGCGCCGCACCCACGCCGACGAACATCTCGACAAAGTCCGAACCGCTGATGTGGAAGAACGGGACCCCTGCTTCGCCTGCGATGGCTCGAGCCAGGTGGGTCTTTCCGACGCCGGGAGGGCCGGTCAGGAGAATGCCCTTCGGAATCTTGGCCCCTAACGCAGCATATTTCTTCGTGTTCTTGAGGAAGTCGACTATCTCCGAAAGCTCTTGCTTCGCCTCGTCGATACCCGCCACGTCGTCAAAAGTGATCTTCGGCCCCGTCTCACCAACCCTCCGAGCCTTGCTGCGGCCAAAATTAAGCGCCTGGTTCCCTCCCATCTGCGCGGGTCGCAGGACGAGGAAGTAAATGAGCGCAATGATCATCAGCGGGAAGGCGATGACGGACAGCGCGCCAAGAATGGCAGTGCTGGGAGGCGGATTCTCGATATTCCAGTTCCCGGTTAGCGGTCGTGCTTTACCCGGCTCCCTTTCGCTCGAGGCATCTTCAAGGGCGGCAATAATCTTTTCGGCACCGTTGCTTTCCGGAGTCGGAACTCGAACGAAGTAGGTCCGCTCGGTCCCACCATCGGGCACGAGTTGACCCTCGATCTGGTTGCCCTGCCACTTTGCCGTCTTCACACGGTCGCTTTGCAGGAAGCTCAGGAACTCGCCGGTCTTAAGTTCCTTTGGTGGATTTGTCTTACCTCCTAGCAAACCGGTCTGTCCACTGAACACGCTCATAAGAGCGATTCCCAGGCATCCGGCGATAAAGAGGAGCAGTAATGTTTTTGCGGGTTTGTTCAAAACGTCTCCGAGGTTGGGATTCTGCTCTTAGGCTACGCTTTCGCAGGCCCACCCGTTTCCTCTATTATGGCTGTCTTAGGCGATTGCAGGTTCAAAGCGCAAAGAAAATGCTTCTTCGGTCCCTTGTGAGGGGAAAAAAGCCTTACGAGAGCGTGAAGAAGAAGGTGGTGCCCTGCCCCAGGTTGCTATTAACCCATATCGAGCCGCCGTGTTTTTCGACGATCCTCTTCACGTTCGCGAGGCCAATCCCCGTTCCCGGCACGTCATCGTTGTTGACCAAACGTTCGAACGGAAGGAATATCTTGTCCGCGTAAGCCATATCGAAGCCCATCCCTTGATCCCGGACGAAGAATGGCTGGCCCTTTCGACCCACCTGCACGACGGTTCCGTGAGGTGAGAACTTGCACGCATTATCCATGAGGTTCTGCAACAACAGCCTCACAAGAATCCTGTCGCCGGTGGCATTGAGCCCCTCTTGAATCTCGAACTTGCACCCGGGGCGGGCTGTCGCAAGCTCAGCCGCGACCTCCTTTGCAATGTGAGTGAGATCAAAGTCTTCGATGACAATGGCTGTTCTTCCCAAACGCGAATAACGAAGCAGGTCTTCGATGAGCTGCGCCAAGCGTTTGGCTGCAGCGATCTGACGCTGGAGTAGGAACTTCGCTTGCTCTGGCAATGCTTCGGCGAAATCGGTCTGAAGCATGGCGCTCGTTCCTGCGATGGCACGCAACGGACCTCGCAAGTCGTGAGCGATGGAGTGAGTGAACGACTCCATCTCCTTATTCGCTTGCTCGAGGGCGTTCGTGCGCTCTTGGACCCTTTCCTCCAATTCCTCTTTCAGGTGCACCATCGTGGCCTCGAGGATCTTCCGATCGCTAATGTCACGCGCTACCTTTGATGCGCCAATGATCCTTCCAAAGGCGTCACGGATGGGCGAGATCGTGACCGACACGTCGACGAGCCGCCCGTCCTTGTGCATCCTCACGGTCTCATAGTGGTCGACACGCTCTCCCCTAGCGAGTCTTTTGAGGATGCGGTCCTCCTCGTCTTCCCGGCCCGGCGGCATCAGGCGGAGCAAAGATTGGCCGATCATCTCCTCCGCCATATATCCGAAAAGCCGCTCTGCGCCGGCATTCCAGCTTTGGATGATCCCCTTCAGGTTCTTGCTAACGATCGCGTCGTCCGAAGAGTCGATAATTGCCGAAAGCCTTGCGCGATCGATTTCTACCGAGAGGCGATCAGTAATGTCTCGGGCAACCTTCGAGGCCCCCACGATCTCACCCTGGCGGTTCCGAATGGGAGAAATGGTCACTGAGAGATCGACCAAGTGTCCATCCTTGGCAACCCGTTGGGTTTCGAAGTGGTCTACCTTTTCGCCCCTGCGAATGCGGGCGAAGATCATCTCTTCCTCGTTCTTGCGATCCTCCGGGAGAAGCATGCAAATCGACTTTCCGATGGCTTCTTCTGGGGTGTAGCCGAATATCCGCTCTGCGGCCCTGTTCCAACTCTGGATGATGCCGTTCAGGTCTTTTCCAATAATGGCGTCGTCGGTCGAGTCTACAATGGCAGCGAGATAAGCTTCTGGGCTCACCTGAGAGGCGTCATCATGCGCCGGTCGCTGGTCGTCCGCTTGCGCGCCATTCGTATTCATGCTCCCCTCGGCATTTTACATAAGCCGATTGGAGAGGGAGAGTCTTTGGTCACCCTTTGCGGCAGCAAATCCGAGTCGACGCTTGCTTCCACGCGCAAGCGCGTGTCTCGATCAGGATTAGAAGTAAGCGAGCGTGAATACACCCCTCTAGGACCCCAATTTCAAGTTATTGTTGCTAACAACAGCCATTAGGCGATTGTAACGTCGCTACTTAGATAGACATCCTGAATCGCATTCAGCAGTTCGATCCCCTCATTCATGGGCCGCTGGAACGCCTTCCGTCCGGAAATCAATCCCATTCCACCTGCCCGCTTGTTGATCACCGCCGTCTTGGCGGCCTCCGCCATGTCGTTCTTCCCGCTCGCTCCGCCGCTGTTGATCAGGCCGATCCGCCCCATATAGCAGTTAGCGATTTGATAGCGCGTGAGATCGATGAGGCTCTCGCTGGTGAGCTCGGTGTACACGCGGTCGTCCGTCTTGCCGTAGTCCCCCGCTTCTCCCTTAAGCGCCTTGTAGCCGCCATTGTTCTCCGGCAGCTTCTGCTTGATGATGTCCGCCTCAATTGTCACGCCTAGGTGGTTCGCCTGCCCCGTAAGGTCCGCCGACGTGTGGTAGTCCTTATCCTTTTTGAATTCGGGATTCCGCAAATAGCACCAGAGAATGGTTGCCAATCCCAACTCGTGCGCCCTGGAAAACGCTTCGGAAACTTCCATGATCTGCCGGGTGCTCTCGTCGCTGCCGAAATAGATCGTCGCTCCAATTGCCGCCGCCCCCATGTTCCAAGCCTGATCGACCGAGCCGAACATCACCTGATCGAACTTGTTGGGATACGTGAGCAGCTCGTTGTGGTTCACCTTTACGATGAACGGGATCCGGTGCGCGTATTTGCGGCTACAGGCTCCGAGCACACCCAGCGTCGAAGCGACCGCATTGCAGCCACCCTCGATGGCGAGCTCGACGATGTTCTGCGGGTCGAAGTACGCCGGATTCTTCGCAAAGCTCGCTCCCGCACTATGCTCGATCCCCTGATCGACGGGAAGGATGCTCAAATAGCCCGTCTTAGCCAGCCGTCCGTGATTGAAAAGCGAATCCATGGAGCGCAGCACTTGCGAGTTCCGATCGGTCTGCAGGAAAACTCGGTCGAGGTAATCGGGTCCCGGCAGATGCAGGAGGTCCTTGTTGATCGTCTTCGACTGGTGGTTGAGGAGTGAGTCGGCGTCGGCTCCCAGGAGCTCACGAATGCGGTCGGCAGTCACCCCTAGAGACTACCTTTGGGGAGGCTGACCGATGTTGAGTGCAGCGTCGACCCCCTTCGCCAGCGCCTCTACCATCACGGCCTTCCCTTTGGTGGAAGCAATGAACGCCTCGTCCTTCCGATTGGTCAATACGGCCATCTCGACAAGCAAGACCGGCACCTTCGAGAAGATCGAGCCGGTAAGCGCCCCCTGCTTCGACCCCACATGCGTTTTGGTATCCGACTTGAGCCCATTGTCGCGAAGCTGCCCCTTCAGAGCCTGAGCCATTGCCGTGTGGAAACTCTTCGCCGCCTGTGCCGATCGACTTAAAACTTCTGCCGAGGGTCCCCTCGCCCCCTCGGCCCTGCCCTGCTTCGTCGGAAAATAAACGGTGAAGCCCGAGCCTGAAGCAGCATCGCAATGGAGGCGGACGGCCAAAGACGCGTGATTGCGATTCGCGATCAGGGCGCGCTCCTTGTTCCGAACCAACTCCCCGATCGACTTCTTCGTGAGCACCACACGATAGCCACGCTGCATCAACTTCGCTTTCAGGGCTACACCAACCTGCCAGGCGGCCCCGATCTCAGTAATCCGACGCCCCTGAGTTCCGCGGCCCACCTCCGACGGATGTCCGGGATCGATGCAAATCATTGGAGAGAAGCTCAACGCGAGCAGGGCAGCGAACGTAACAAGCATATGCTTAGAGGTCTTCTACGGCAAAACGCCTATACTTGGCACGTGAAGCCGATTCTCATTTTGACAGCCATCGTTCTCGCTTTGATCGCAGGCGGGTGTAAGGGCAGCCGCGAGTCGCAGATTGCCGGGACGTGGAAGGCCACCCAGGGTCCGGCAATGCTGGTCCTGAAAGAGGACAAGTCATTCTCCATGGGTGCCGCAGGAAACGAAACCAAAGGCAAGTGGAGCCTGAACGGAAACAACGTGTTGCTCAGTCCCGAAACCTTTAGCGGAAAGACGAAGGCTGAAGCCCTGAAGCAAGTCGACGACATGGTGAAGAACAACCCCGCGGCAGGGCCGATGGCCGAAACCGTCAAGAAGACGTTGGAAGGCATGACCATGGCGGTGAGCGAGGATAACAAGAAGGGCACGATCGACATTGCCGGGGGCCAAATGAAGATCGAATTCGTTAAAGAGCCTTCCAAGTAAGCCAATGGAAATCGCTTTTTATAAATCGCTGTGGGGAATGGAAGAGATGCCTCTCCCGGACGCGCTCGAAAAGATCGCGGCCGCCGGCTTTGATGGATTCGAGGCACCCCTCGCGAAGGTCGAGGAGGCTTGGGAGCTGGGTGTACGCGGCCGCGAGGTCGCGATGCTTTTCGAGGAGGATGTCGACAGTTTGCGGGCCAATCTGGATCGCGCCGGGGAAGTTGGATCGGAGGCGGTCAACGTCCATGCTGGAAAAGACTGGTGGACCTTCGACGAGGGCTGCGCCTTCTTCGAGCGTGCCTTGGAAGCGGTTCATGACTCCGGGCTCGCCGTAAGCTTTGAGACCCATCGCGGGCGGCTTCTGTGCGACCCACAATCAACGGCTGCATATCTGAAGCGCTTTCCTTCGCTGCGCATCACCGCCGACTTCAGCCACTGGACGTGTGTCTGCGAGTCGATGCTTCGCGACCAGACCCACCAACTGGAAACGGCTATCGAGCGCACCACGCTCATCCACGCACGCGTCGGCCACGAAGAAGGACCCCAAGTCCCCGACCCCCGGGTGCCCGCCTGGTCTCGCCAACTCGAGCAGTTCGACGAGTGGTGGGATGCGATCAAGATGGCGAACGAGGCTCGTGGCGAAACGGTTCTCAGGGTCGACCCCGAGTTCGGGCCTCCCAACTATATGTGGACGAATCCCGCTACCGGGGAGCCGTCTGCAGACCTCTGGGACGTCTGTGTTTGGATGCGGGACCACTTGCGCACGCGCTGGTCCGGTGTGTAGATGCGGGTCTTTCTGTGCGCCGGGGAGGCGTCGGGGGATGCTTATGGGGCTGCGCTGGTCGAGGAGATTCGAAGGCTCTCGTCACCGCTAGGCGCAGTCAGTGACGATCAACCCTTGTCCAGCCTGTTCGAGGATTCTCTCGACGCCGTCGAGCTCCTTATGAGCCTTGAAGACGAGCTCGAAACTGAGATTGCGGATGATGAGTTCGGCAGACTGAGCACTGTTGGGGACCTTCGCCGATACGTTACGGCTCGCGGCGGAACGCTTCCTGAAGGTCCAGCGATCCGTTTTCAGGGAGTTGGCGGCCCCAAGTTGAAATCCGCAGGTGTGCGGTTGGTCCGTGACAGTTCCGGATGGGGCGTAATCAGCATCTTCCAGGTGCTTCGACGGTTGCCCACTCTTGTCTCAGGTTTTCGGGCTGCAAAGAACGCGTTGTCGGTTCCACCGGAAAGGGAAGGGATTCCCGGACTCTTCATTCCCATCGACTTCGGCTACATGAACATCCGCCTGGCGCGCCACGCGAAGAAGCTCGGCTGGAAAGTCCTCTACTTCGTCCCGCCCGGCTCCTGGAGAAGGGATCGGCAGGGCCCAGACCTTCCCCATGTGACCGACGCCATCGTCACTCCCTTTGAGTGGTCGGCCGAGATTCTGAAGTCGATGGGAGCTAACGCGCACTGGTTCGGGCACCCTATCAAGCAGCTTTTGGAGAGAGTCGGGGGGCGAGGCGCGAGGTCCGAGGCGGTTATCGCGGTGCTCCCCGGCAGCCGGGAGCATGAGATTGAATTGAACCTGCCGCTGATTAGCGAAACGTTTCGCAAACTATCAAAGGACCTAAGAGCTGAGTTCGCCTTAGCTCCTTCCGTAGATTCAAAAAGCTTCAAAACCAAATGGGAGACGCTTAGCGGCCGAACCGGAGATGCCTTCACAGCCGGCCAAACCTCGCAAGTCCTGAACAGAGCCAAAGCAGCCATCGTCTGCAGCGGAACCGCCACCCTCGAAGCCGCTCTCTGCCGCTGCCCAATGGTGGTCGTCTACAAGCTCTCGAAGGGCATGGAACTCGAAGCCAAGTTGCTCCGAATCAAGCGCCCGAAATACATCGCCCTGCCCAATATCCTCATGGACGCCCCGGTGGTGCCCGAGCTGGTTCAACAAGACGCCACCCCGCAAAACGTGGCAACCCAGCTCGAAAAGCTCCTCAAAGACTCCTCTCTGCAGCTCAGAGAGTTCGAGAAGCTGGATGAGCTGCTGGGCCCATCGGATGCCATCACCCAGGCGGCCATACTCGCTTGCGAGATGCTGAAGAGCTAGGACCAGTGGTCTTCGGCGTCGCCGTACAGCGCTTGAATGTAGTTAAGCTGACCGTCGTGATAATTCATGTGGTGGGCAGCCATGCCTGCCAATTTAAGGTTGTTCAATGGGGTGCCCCAGGGCGTCGTAGCAGGAGCAGCCAGTTCCTCTGAACTCATGCCCTTGAGAAGGGCAATGATGCGCTGGCTGCTCGCCTGAATACCATCTCTCGCCTTTTCCGAGGTATCGATTGAACAAGCAAAGGCCGCCATTGCATCCGGCTCCGGCGTCTGAAAGGGCTTGCCTTCGAGGACGTCGGCAACCAGCATGTTGAACCCAATGCACTCCGCCGTAAACGCCAATGGAGACCGCGCGGCTCCCATAGGACTCACGCCGAGCTTGTCCTCCGGAATGTAAGAGAGGTCCCTCAGATACCCTTTCGTGATCTCTTCGAAGAGTTCCACCTGGTCTGCAGTATGTTGATCCATGAGGTCAGTTTGCCCTAAAACCTTCGATGGCGCTCACCAACCCCGCTCGGCGTGCATCTGAGACCAACGCCGCTCGAGCCGCGTTTAGCGAAAGTTTTCGAAGCTCCACCTCGTTCAAGGAAAAAGCCCGAGCCACTTTCACAAACTCCTCCGTCAGCGTCGTCCCAAACATAGGCGGATCGTCGGAGTTGATCGTCACGCACAAGTCCTGCTTGAGCAGCTCGGGCAAGCAGTGTCTCTCGATCGAAGGAAACACGTCTAGGCAGACGTTCGAGGAGGGGCAGACCTCAAGCGTCACAGAACCTGCTCGCAAGGATTCCACAACCGCCATGTCCTCCAGACACCGCACGCCGTGCCCGATCCGCGTCGCCTTAGCATCCCGCAGGCACTCCGCCACGCTCCACGCCCCCTGCGTCTCACCCGCGTGGGGAATAACCGGCAGCCCATGCTCGTGCGCGTAGTTGAAGGCATCGATGTAGTGCTGCGAGGTGCCACGCCCCTCCTCCCCCGCCAGCCCGAGTGCGCAAACGCCATTGCCATGCGCCTCGACGGCCCAATGCGCAACCTGCATCGCCCTTTCCGGAGTACATCCTCGCACGATATCCAGGATCAGACACATCGTGATCCCCAGCTCCTTCTCTCCGTACTCGCGGGCGCGGTTCAAGGCCGCAAGCTGATCCGGCCAGGAGATGCCGTTGTATTGCTCGATGGTCGCTGCCGTGTAGGTGACCTCCGAATGAAGCACGTTCTGCTGCTTCTGCCCCTCCAAAAACTCGCGAGCGATGAGCTCGATGTCCTCCGCCGTTTTGATCGTCTTCGAGATCGCCACGTACACCGTCACGAAGTGGGGGAAGTCTCGGAAGCGGTACCACTCCTGGAGGCCCTCCACCGTGTCTGCCGGCAGAGGAACGTTGTTGCGTTGGGCGAGCTTGAGAACCGTTTCGGGGCGGATGGATCCTTCCAGGTGGACGTGCAGTTCCACCTTCGGCATCCGCCGGATGAAGTCTTCGGAGATCACCGCACGATTTTACTGTCGCGGTCTTTCCTCGAAGTAGTCGAACACTTTCTCGATCCGGTCCGCTTCGCTCTGGCACGCCTCGACCATCTGCGACTGCTTCTGGGTCGATTCCTCGATGCCCCGCTGCCGCCGCTCGATCTCCGCTTCCATCGTCTCGATTTCGTGTTGGGTCTTGAGGATGTACTGGTTCGCCTGCTCCGTGTAGGTTTCCGCAAACGAAGCCAGAGCCTGCATCTTGCGAGAGGCATCTGCGAGAACCGTTTCGGCGCTGGCGCCCGTGCTGCGCGCCATGGTCTGCAGCGTCACGCTGATCGCCGCGCGCTTCGATTGCATCGGCAAGTCGCCCGGCAGCGCCTCCACCATCTGCAGCACCTGCTCAGCCGTAAAGGGAACCTCCGGCAAGTTGCCCATGCGGTAGATCGCCGAGAAGTTCAGGCGTCCGTCAGGGGCTACGCCCGGTTCGGTGAAGGTGGGCGTAACCGGTGCCGAAGGCACGTAGGGCTGAGGCTCGCCATGAGAGAAGAACGCGCCGCTGAGGTGGCGAGGAGGATCGCTGGATATGACCGGCTCGGCATCCGCCGGGGCGGCCATAGGCTCGTAAGACTTAGCCGGCGTTTCGCTCGGAACATGCTCTACCGTGACGATCCTTTCGTCAGTTGCCTCCGGAAACTCATCCACATGAAGAGTCTTGAGTGAGAAGATGAGTGCCACGGCGACAGCGCCGACCAGAGGGCCACCCAGATAGACGTACCAGTCGGTTAAGTTGCCGGCCGCGATTGCTGGTCCGAGATAGCGAGCCGGATTCAGCGCCGCCCCCGTAAAGGGTCCAATCGCGAAGATCCCAATCGTAACCGTCAGGCCAATAAAAAGCGCGGCCATGCGGTTCGAACGGCGGTCGATCGTGGTGCTGAAAATGACGAAGACCAAGAAAAAGGTAGCGACAGCCTCGAGGAGCATAGCGCTTGCCCAACCGACTTCCTTTGGAAATGAAGGCGTGCTCCCGCTTAGCAGGAGTGAGGTATCGCCCGGCGCGATCTCCTTTAAGAGAAACGCCGCAGCTAAAGCCCCCAGCATCTGGGCCGTCCAATAATAGGCCAGCGTGATGCCGTCAATCTTTTTCGCTACGTACAAAGCGAAGCTAACCACGGGATTCAGGTGACCGCCGCTAATTGCAGAAGTCGCCCACACCATGCAGGCGATCGTCAGACCATGACCGAGTGCGATGCCGATGAGGCCGGCATCCGCCTTCGACAGGTTTGCCACTACGAGAACGCCCACAAAGATGAGGGCAAATGTGCCTATGAATTCAGCTAGAACGACACGCGGCTTCATCCCCGCAAGGATACACGTCCTCTGGTTCCAAGTGGTGAAGAATTAGCCTTCCGCCGACAATTCACGGTCAAGCTGTGCCATTTCCAAGGCCAGCTCGCGGAACTGCTCGATCTCGTCCTCGTTCAGCGGCGCGCCCTTGTTTATCTCGGCCCGAGCGACCAGCGCCTCAAAGCTGTATTCGTCCTCGCCCCGATGCAGCGCATCGATCCGCAGCCAATCCACGATCCGCCAAACATGCCCCCAAAGCTCGTCGTCCTCCGGCGAGAGCCGGTCGATGAGCAGCTCGAACTGATCTAGGAGCAGCTCATACAGAATCCGATCGCCCTGAGTCTCCAAAAGGCTGCACCGCTGCAGCTCATCCTCGATCCGAAGCAGCTCACAAAGCAACACCAGTTCTCGCTCGTTGAGCTGATCCAGAAGCCTGTCAGACGAAACCTTCGACATAACAAGTTGATAGAGCGAGAAAGCGGCTTTTTGTTCCCAACAAAAACAGGAGCCCCTCCACAGAAGTGGAGGGGCTCAATATGAACACCCGCTAAATGATTGTTAGCCGGTCTTTACTTGGGTGCGTCGCCAGCAGTGGCGCCAGCAGTGGCAGTGCCACCAGTGGTTGCATCAGTTGCAGCCTTGTCGCCACATCCGCCGAGGATCACTCCAAGAACACCAATCACCATCACGAGCGCGAAAATCTTTTTAACCATATACACCTCCGAGTCTTTTTAGTTTATGCGCACACTCCGAGGAGCATTTGCATTGGGCTTTATACCCGTTTGCTAGTACGGACCGCGTTGCACTTGCGCTTCAGCATTATAGTGGAACTTTTCAACTTTCCAAAAATCCCGGCTAAGATTGGCTATGGCGTCACTCGGGGAGCTCATCAGGGCAAAGGATTTCAACGGTGTTCGCGCTGCGCTGGACGAGTCGCCTGAGATCGCGAATGAACCTGTAGAGGGCGCTCCAAGCCCGATTCTGCTCGCAATCTATTACGGCCAAACCGACATCGCCCATCTGCTTCGCGATCGCATTGGCTCCCTGAGCATCCAGGAGGCCGCGGCGCTTGGTGATCTGCACGAGCTTTCCGCTTCCGAGGCGGATCTCACTCAATTTAGCGACGACGGCTTCTTCCCCCTCGGATACGCCGCTTTCTTTGGACACATCGACGCCGTCAAGCTGCTCCTCGAAAGAGGAGCAGCGGTGGACCAGGTCTCGAAAAACCCGCTGGGCGTGACCCCCTTGCACGCCGCTCTCGCAAACGGCCACAAAGAAATCGCCCGCGTCCTCATCCGCGCGGGAGCCGACGTCGGCGCATCGCAAGGTGGCGAGGGTTGGACGGCCCTGCATTACTGCGCCTATTCAGGCGACCGAGAGACCGCCGAGTTCATCCTTGAGCGATCTCCAAAGCTCGACGCTCAAGACAAACAAGGCCGAACCCCCGCCGAGCTCGCCGAGGAGCGCGGCTTCACCGACCTCGCCGAAGTGCTAAGGCCGAAGGGCGCCTAGCAGCCCCAGCCCTGATATCCTTCTCCCTAAAAATCGAGGGAAATTCTCACAACTAGGTTGACAAAAGCCGATTTTCGCAACTTATAAGTAGAGGCGCGGCCAAACACAACCGCCTAACCTAGCCAAAGGAGTCCCTCTCCGCCCAAAGCTAGGTGCAAGGCTAGCTAGGTGGCTATGTTGAATCGGCAGTTTTACACAACCGTGACCCAGGACCATGCAACCTGAACGAATCGCGGGTGTAATAGAAGTCGCGTGAGTGTTGCCCAGATACAAAACTTAACCGTCCGTTACGGCAGCTTCACAGCTCTGAATGGCTTCTCCTGTGATATCCCCGAAGGATGCACCGGCCTCCTCGGGCCAAACGGCGCAGGAAAGACCACTCTCCTAAAAACCCTCCTCGGGTTCGTGCAGCCAGCGGGAGGAAGCGCCAATGTGCTCGGTCTCGACATCCGCAGCAAGGGCAAAGAGATTCGCCAGCGAATCGGCTTGATGCCGGAGCAGGACTGCCACATCCCCGGAATGTCCGCCGTTCAATTCGTCTCCTACGCCGGTGAGTTAGCAGGGATGCCTGGCGACCAGGCCCTCAGACGGTCCCACGAAGTCCTCGAATACTGCGGCCTCGGAGAAGCACGCTATCGAAACGTCGAAACCTACTCGACAGGAATGAAGCAGCGCATCAAGCTAGCCCAGGCCCTGGTCCACGGCCCCAAGCTCCTCCTCCTGGACGAACCAACCAACGGCCTCGACCCGGCAGGCAGAGAAGACATGCTAGAACTCGTCCGCTCGGTCTCGCACGGCAAAGGAGTAAACGTCCTCGTTTCATCGCACCTGCTCCCTGACATCGAGCGAGTCTGCGACCGCATCATCGTCGTCATGAAGGGAGAACTCCGAGCCGAAGGCACGATCCGCGACCTAAAGAAGCTCGAAGGCCATCCCGTAGACGTCGAGCTCCGCGACCCTTCACCCGCCTTCGCGGAGGCCCTGATTGCTAAGGGCGCTTCAGTGGAGCCCGCAAGAGCAACGCTCTATCGAGTGCAAGCAGCAGGCACGCCCGATGCGGTCGCCGCGATGGTGCTGCAAACGGCGAAAGAGACAGGCACACAAGTGCGCGGATTCACCCTTGCGCAGCGTTCGCTTGAAGAAGCATTCCTGGAGGTCTTGAGAGCGTAATGGCTTCACCGATTGCAGACCTAACCTACAGAAACTACGACGGCCCCCTAGAGCCGCCGCTCTACCGATGGTGGGCCATTGCCAAAGCCTCCATGCGGCTATCGATAAAAAAGAAGGGGATTTACCCGCTCGCTTTTCTATCAGCCTGCTGGTACCTGCTTCTCCTGATCGTGTTCTATTTCATCGATATGGCCGCTCAAGGCGTGCCTCTCGGCCAGAAGAACCCGATCCTGCAGCAGATCATTTGGAAAGACCAGTTCCTCAATGCATTCGGCGTGTCCCAGCTCGCGCTCTTCATCATCGCTTTGCTGATCGGAGTCGGTGCGATCGCCAATGATAATCGTGCCAACGCCTTGTTGGTGTATTTGAGCAAGCCGGTAACCCGCCTCGACTACCTGATCGGCAAGTGGCTCGGCATCTTTGTCCCGATCACCCTCATCGTGGGCGTTCCAATGCTGGTGTTCTTCGGATACTGCACGATGAGCTACCAGGATTACGGCTTCCTGACGGAAGATCCGCGACTCTTCTTTAAGCTCCTACTCTTGATGCTGGTGCCCGGATTCTTCCACGCCAGCGTCGCTCTCGGCATCAGCTCGATGTTCAATCAGGGCCGGCTCGCCGGTGCGGCTTACGCGGGCCTCTACTTCATGACCTACTTCTTCAGCGGGGCCATGAAGATCGTGCACATCGCCTCCAGCGAAGACGGTGGAACGACGCCACCCATCGTCAAGACCCTCTTCTACTGCTCGATCGATGGCCTCCAGATCGCGCTGGGCAAGCTCATTTTGGGCACCGACGGCAGCGATCCGTTCTCCTTCGCCCAAGCTGGCCCCGGTCGGCGGGGACCGAACATTTCGGTCATTCCGGCGCCGAATCCGACCCTTTTTATCGGTGCCTTCTTCGCCATCTGCATCTTGTCGATGTTCATCGCATGGACCAGAATCCGAGCCGTAGAGGTGGTCGCTTGATCAACCTGGAAAACGTTTCGCGCTGGTACGGGCAGGTCATAGGCCTGAACGATGTCACGTGCCAAATCGGCCCCGGCTTAACCGCACTCCTCGGCATGAACGGCGCGGGCAAAAGCACCCTGATGCGCCTGATCAGCGGCCAACTCCGACCCACTACCGGCTCCCTCACCATCTTCGACATGTCCCCCTTCGGCAATCCGGAGGTGTACCGACGACTCGGCTATTGCCCCGAGATCGATAACTTTTACGAGCACTACAGCGGACGGGCGTTTGTGAATTTCCTCGGCCGCCTGGACGGGCTCTCAAAGACGGAATCGAAGACCCGGACCGAGGAAGTGCTCCAAATGGTCGGCATGGCCGATCGTGCCGATAAGAGGATCGCCGGCTACTCCAAGGGCATGCGCCAGCGGATCAAGCTCGCGCAAGCAATGATCCACAACCCGGAGATCATTCTCCTGGACGAGCCCCTAAACGGCCTTGATCCAGTTGGCAGAAGAGAATTCATCGACATCCTCGCCTACCTGGCCGAGCAAGGGAAAACGATTCTCGTCAGCTCGCACATCCTCTTCGAAGTCGAGCAGATGACCCGCTCGATCCTCCTTCTCCACCGCGGAAGACTCATGGCCTCCGGCGATCTTCGCGTCATCCGATCATTGATCGACAAGCACCCGCATCAAGTAAGGATCGAGACTGACGAACCCAGGCGGGCTGCGGTTCTTCTATCGGGGCTGCCCAACGTCGTGAGCATGCGATTCGAGCGAACCGGCACAGCGCTTCAACTTGAGGTGCGAGAGCCAGACGAGTTTTATGACCGGCTGGCCGATATCGTGCTGCAGGACGGGCTCAAAGTGACTGGATTCACCAGCCCCGACAACAACCTGGAATCCGTGTTCAAGTACCTGGTGGGCGGCTAATGGAACTGGCGATCTTTTCACAGGCGATCGGCGAGTATCTGCGGCCAAAGCGCGTTCTCCCCTGGCTGGTGCTCGGCGGCATCTGCGCCGTGCTGGCATTCTATTGGAGAACTCTCCAGCCCCGAACCTTGCCGGTCGAGCAGTACGCCACCGTTTCCTCCATGCTCGTCTTCCGCATCGTCGCGCTCGCGTCGGCGATCTTCACGACCGCGATCATCAGCCAAGAAGTCGAGCAGCGCACGATCGTGTACCTGCTCACTCGCCCCGTGCCACGCTGGAAGCTCATCCTTATCCGCTACCTGGCTTCCGTGATCGTTGTCGGCGTCTTGGGAATCATTGGAGCGCTCCTCACTTCCTTAGGCGCATTTAGGGGAATGGGCGGCAACCCCCTGCTGGCGAAGGACCTGCAGGCGCTGATGATGGGAGCATTTGCCTACGGGGCGCTGTTCCTGTTCGTCAGCCTGATCTTCAACCGGGCAATGCTGTGGTGCCTCATTTTCGCCTTCGGCTGGGAAACGGCCGTTCCGAATATGCCGGGCTCGATGAACAATCTGTCGATCCTGACGTACATGCAAGCCATTGCAGAGCACCCTGCCACCCAGGATCAAAGCAAGGTAGTCGAACTCGCAGGTGCCTTGGGAACCAACGTCATTTCAGCCGACCGAGCGTGGGGAATCCTGATTGGCCTGGTTGTCGTAATGCTCGCACTCTCCGCCTGGTGGTTCACCCACTTCGAATACGTGCCCCGCGAAGACGCCGAATAGCAGTTCCGAAACGTTTCGGAACTGCTACTTCACGCCGCGTACATTCTTAAGCAAAACCGCGCCTAAAGCGAAGCAGGCTGCCGCCAGCAAGAAGACGGCGCCGTACCCGGCCGTCGTGTAATGCACGATCTCCTCTGCCTCCACCTTCGAAGCAGTCTTCCCGAACGACTCGATGATGATCGTCGCGATGGGGGCGGCGATGGACTGGGGCAGGGTCATGGCGACGTGCCAGATCGCCATCTCCTTGGCCGCATTGGTCTTTGTCGGCAAGACATCTGTCCCGAGAGCCCAATCGACGCTGGTGTAAGCGCCGAATCCGATGCCGAACAAGGTGCCGACCAGCAGAACTTCTTCGAACTTTCGACAGAAAATGAAGCCGAGCACCATCACTGCGATGATGCCGTTTGCCAGGTACACGACCTTCTTGCGGCCTATCCGGTCTGAGACGTAGCCGCCATACACGCCGCTTATGGACGAGGCTAACAGGATGACGCCCATAAGAATCGGTGCCTTGGTGTCCGGGTCGGTGATGCCGATAACGTCGATCAAGTAGTAGTTGATGAACGGCAGCACGCTGTAGAAGCCGAGCATGACCAGCGCGCGGGTGATCCAGACCCAGGCAAAGTCCGGGTAAGTCTTGGGATCGATCCAGAGGCTCTTGAGATACTCCTTCCAATTGAGCCGGTCGAGCGGGCCCTTCAACGGCGTCTCGTCGATGCCCTTGATCGTTA
>JBGGMI010000236.1:0-31198 GCA_041288075.1 Fimbriimonas sp. | reverse complement strand
ATGATCGGAGCCGACACAGGCCTCATGCACATGGCCACCGCCGTCGGCTGCCCTACCGTAACCATCTTCGGCCCCACCCCCGCCCAAAAGTGGGGCCACACCTACGGCTCCAATCAAGTCATCCTCGCCCCGGAGGGCGATATGAGCAAGGTGGCCCCCCAAACGATCCTCGAAGCCCTCAAAAGAGCTCTAGCCTGAGCCGCGCACGCTGTATCCTCTCATCCAAATGTCCGCCGTCTCTGTTCGTCCCGTGCAAGAAGCCGACCTCGAGGGTTATTACGATGTCCGGTCGGTGACCTACTTCAACGGCGATCCCGTGCCGCCCGAGTGGCGAGTGTTTAAGCACTCCCGTGGGTTTGTGGCTGAGCATGAGGGGCAGATCAAGGGGACGTTCAACATCCTCGACTTCACCTGTACGCGGGGCGAGGCGCTATTGAAATGCGGTGGGGTTGCCGGAGTTGCCGTACTGCCACACGAGAGGCGCTCAGGAGTGGGCAAGGCCATGATGGAGTATTGGATCCGGCAATCGCGAGAGGAAGGGATTCATCTGGCCTCCCTTTACGGATTTAGCGAGCGCTATTACCGGCAGTTTGGCTACGAAGTGTGTGGCAAGCGCATCAAGATCACCTGCCCAGGCCTGAAGCTTCCCGTAATGCAGAACGGGCTAAAGCTGAGATTGTTGAATCCAGAGGACTGGCAGCAGATCGACGCTTGCTACCAATCATTCGCTCACGCTCGCAGCGGGCTCTCCATGCGCAACGAGAAGCAGTGGATGCGGATCCTGAGCGAAAACCGTCCGCTCAAGATTTACGTTGCGGGTGATCCGGTGGAGGCTTATGCAGTGGTGTCCCATAAGGTCGACTTCTGGAGCACCGACCATATTTCTGAAGTGGGTTGGTCTACCGCGGAGGGTTACGCCGGTCTTATGGAGATTTTAAGAGGGCTTGCCGTCAACAAAGCTGCTTTGACCTGGTACGAGCCTTCGGACAGTCCGTTTCTGACGGCTCATCTGGACACGAAAGTTGAGATCGCCATTGATCGGCCCATTATGTTCCGCGTCTGCGACGTCCAAGCCGCGCTATCTGCGCTCAGACCCGAGAAGTTTGGTCAGTTCTCAATTCGTGTCCGCGACGAGTTGATCCCGGAGAATGAGGGGCCCTGGGGCATTGCTTACATAGGCGACAAGCTCAATGTGCAGCGAGTCGATAGTGGCGATCTGGAGATAGATATCAAGCATTTGGCTCAAGCGTTCCTCGGGGATCCAAGCTTTACCGATCTCATGCGCAACGGTTTTGTAAAGGTTAACAATCAGGAAGCTATCATTCCCGCGACAAGGCTGTTTGCCCCACTGCCGGTCTATTGCCCCGAATTTTTCTAGGGCTAGGGACGGGGGAAATCTAAGCACAATGAGCGGAGCTCACCAAGTCGGCTGGGCTAAGCGCGTTGCGGTTAAAATCAGAACGGCCGAACCGCTTTCGATTTTGACGCTTATCCGTTCGGCGGATACCTGATTCGAAAGGCTCGTCTTGCCCTGCGGGCTTAGTTGCTGGTTCGAAAGTGGCCAACCGACGCCCGTCAGGCTCACTTGCTCACAGGTTTCGAGGGGAAGCAGGGACAGGGTCTCGCCGGGAACGGCAGTAAAGGTGGCTTCACATTCCCCCTTCAGAACCAATCCGAGGCCACGCCTCAGAGCCAGGCGCACCGTGAGAGATGAGCGAGCGGCACTATGCAGAGTTGCCAGGACGTGGTCGAGTCGGTCTCCTTCGATATTGCAAAGCGTGATTGCCTCGTACCCCCGCCCGGCGGCAAAGGCCAGCAGCTTGTCGCAATCGCTGCGATCCTGGTCCGGGTCGTAAACCGTTTCCAGCGGTCGCTGCCTGGCAGCAGTCGTGATCGAGTCGAAATCGCCAATCGCAGCATCCGCCCGAATGCCGAGCTGCTCCAAAGCGTTCGCGCCTCCATCAGCGGCAAGCACCACCTCGGCTGAACGAGCCCACGCTTCGATCTGCGCAAGCGGCATGTCGTTACCGGAAAGCACTCCGAGCACCCGTTTCATGACCGCAGTTTCCACGACAGTGTGTCAAGTTCGCTTGAGAGCCTTGTGGAGCATAAATGCTTGGGATAACATCGAATTCATGGCCATGAAGTGTCTTTCAGCTTCCGTTCTGCTGCTCGCCCTCGGCGCAGCGGCTCCGGCGCAGCAACTGAAGATTGAGCAGTACAAGCTCTCAAACGGCATGAAGGTCATCCTTCACGAGGATCATGCGCTGCCGATTGCCACGATCAACATCTGGTACGCAGTCGGATCGAAGGACGAGGCGGACAAGCGGTCAGGCTTTGCCCACCTGTTCGAGCACCTGATGTTCATGGGCACGAACCGGGTACCGGGCAGCCAGTTCGACCAACTCATGGAAGGGGCAGGTGGCAAGAATAACGCCTCCACCACCGTCGATCGAACGAATTTCTACTCCAGCGGCCCGTCCAATCTGCTCCCCATGCTGCTCTGGCTCGACGCTGACCGAATGGAAGCACTTGGCAAAGCGATGACTCAGAAGAAGCTCGACCTCCAGCGCGATGTAGTCCGCAACGAGCGCCGAGAGAACACCGAGAACACTCCATACGGCGAAGCTTATGAGGCGATCAACGGCCTCGTCTATCCAAAGGGCCACCCGTACTCCACGGGCGTCATCGGCTCGCATAAAGACCTGGAGGCAGCCAGTGTCGAGGATGTCAAGAAGTTCTTCGCCACCTACTACGTACCCAACAACGCCACCCTCGTGGTTGCCGGTGACTTCAAGCCCGAAGAAGTGAAGCCCCTCATTGCCAAGTGGTTCGGAACCCTGCCTCGAAAGAAGGACGTCCCCCGTCGCACCGTGCCCCCGATCACGCTCAATAGCGTCAAGCGCGTCACGATGACAGATCAGGTGCAGTTCGCAAAAACCGTCATGGTTTGGCACAGCCCGGCCGCTTACAAACCTGGAGACTTCGCGATGCAGCTCGCCGCCGGTGTGCTGAGCAACGGGCTCGACAGCCGCCTTTACGAGCGCCTCGTGGTGAAGGACAAGCTCGCCAGCGAGGTTTACGCGTATCCGGACCCTCGGATGCTGGGATCGCTCTTCTTCGTCGACGCAACGGCCACCGAAGGTGCCTCGCTCTCGAAGCTGGAAGCCGCCATCGACGACGAGCTTGCGAAGTTTCGAAAGGAAGGTCCGAAGCCGGATGAGTTGGCCCGCGTAAAAGCGCAGGTCGAATTCAGCCTCCTGAATAACCTGCAATCGGTCGAAAACAAAGCCGACAAGCTGAACGAGTATCAGTTCTATTTCGGCAATGCCGACTCCTTCAAGCGCGTGCTGGACATGTACCGAGCTGTAACTCCGGCACAGGTAAAAGCCGTCGCGGCAGCGACTCTCAACCCGAACAAGAGGCTGGTCCTGAGAGTGCTCCCCGCAAAACAGCCCGCGCCTAAGCCGAAGCCCACTCCGCAGAAACAGCAGAATCCCCGTGACGTCCGGCCCAGGATTCCACCTGAGGGACCCTTCAAGCCGATAGACCCTAAGGAGTTCACGGTCAACGGCATGAAGATCTTCTACTGGCACCGGCCAGAGCTGCCCCTGATGTCGATCGCAACCGTATTCGTCGGCGGTTCGGAGCGCGATCCGGCATCCGCAGCGGGCCGATCGGCGATGATGGCGGACATGCTGGATGAAGGTGCAGGGACGCGCACGGCTTCCCAATTCGAGAACGCGCTCGAGCAGCTTGGTGCCACGTTCGGAGCCTCGGCAGGCTATCTGGCAACGACCGCCTCCATGTCGGTGATCTCCTCAAACTTCGGTTCCGCACTCACTCTGTACGCCGACGCGCTGATTCGCCCCCGATTCGATGCGGCCGAATGGGAGCGGGTGAAGCGCACGACAGTTGCCGCGCTCGAGCAGGAGGTAGACGATCCCACGACGGTTGCCCGACAGGTGGCATTACGCGAATATTTCGGCTGGGAGCACCCTTACGGGCGTCCGGTCACCGGCACCGCAGCCACCGTGTCGAAGCTCACCGTAGCCGAGCTGAAGGAGCGATATGCCTCCCTGGTCCAACCTGGCAACGCAACGTTCTTCGTCGCGGGAAGCCTGCCCGAGGACCAAGTCCGGAGCTTCCTCGCGCGCTCATTCGGGGGATGGAGCACCGACCGGCCCGCGCCCGAGCCTCCCAAGGTCTCAGCTCCCGAGCCAAAGCCTTTGCGCGTGGTGATCGTGGACAAACCCGGTGCGGTGCAAACCGTCGTCCGCTTCCTCCTCCCCGGCTGGCCCTACTCCGATCCCCGCCGACTCCGCCTGAAAGCCCTCGGCACGTTGCTCGGAGGTTCGTTTACAAGCCGTCTTAACGCGAATCTTCGCGAGAACAAGGGATACACCTACGGAGTCGGTGCCGACTACATCTTCGAGCAGCCCCTGGGCTACTTCATCGCGACATCGTCGGTGAGAGCCGACGTGACTGGCCCTTCCGTCACCGAGTTCCTCAAAGAGCTGAGGAGCTTGAAGAGCGGAAACGTGAAAGCTGAGGAGGCCGAAAAGGTCCGGGCAATCCAGCGAACCGCGTTCGTACAGTCGATGGGCGATCTCGGAACCGTCATCGGCACCGCGATCCGGCTGTACCTACAAGGCCGCCCCTTTGCCGACCTCGGGACCGAGCTCGCCCAAATCTCTAAGCTCAATGCCGCGGACCTGAACGCCCTTACCAAAGAAGCTCTCGACCTCGACCACGGCGTCCTCGTGCTGGTGGGCCAGAAAGACCTAATCTTCAAGCAGATCGCGAGCCTAGGCTTGCCTAAAGCGGAAATAGTGGAGCCGGTTAAGTGATGCGCTAGGGGTGCGGAGCTTGGAAGACGACTCGCTCCACGATAGCGACGGCGGTAGCGTAGTGGCGCTCGTGGGAGATCGTCATTCGGAGTTTTAGCCGGCCCGGATCGAAATGGGCGGAGTTGATTTCAGCACGCGGTGCGCCGAGCGGGTCGGGGAGGATTTCGATCTGCTGCCAACGCAGGGGCAGGCCAAGCGCCTTGTAAATCGCCTCCTTCGCCGCCCATCTCCCAGCCACTTGCGTCGGAGTTACGCAATACTCGCGTTCTTTCTCGGTGAGGATGCGCGCGATGAAGCGCGGCCGGCGCATGGCCCGCTTGACGCGGGCGATTTCGACGATATCCATGCCGAGGCCGACGATCACAAGGAAAAGTATGCAAGCTTTCGGGAAGAATAGCGGAACTTGCTGCGTCCATACGACGATAAGCGGTTTACCCATGCGGCTGTTGCGAGTGTTCCTTTGTGTCGGTGCGTGCCTCGCGGCCGCTTTCTCTCAGGCGAAGCCTGAGTTTTGGGACCTGTTTCAAAAGCATTACAAGCCCGAACCGCAATCCGCGATCAAGCGAGCCGAATGTGTGACGTGCCATACCGCCAAGGGAAAATTCAGCCGCAATTCGTATGGAAAGCAGATCGAAAAACTGGTGAAGGGAAGCGCGATGCAGACCTTAACGGCTCTGATGCTCGACCAGGCAGGGAAGCTGGATGCGAATGCGAACGGCGTGACAAACGAGGAGGAGATTCGAAAGGGCGACTTGCCGGCCTCGGAAGCCCCATCTGCGGCGAAGGCCGAGCCTGTCCCAGATTTGATTCCGCGCCACAGCTTTCATCCGGCGTTTGTACATTTCCCGATCGCTCTCTTTCTTTTCGGCGCCGTGGTGGACTTTTGGGGCTTCCGCAAACGGAGACCGGAGTTCAGGGTAGGTGCAGCGCTTGCGCTTTGGTTCGGGTCGCTAAGCTCGCTCCTCGCCCTTCCGACGGGGGTTGCGGCGTGGCTGAGGCTTGGCTTTCCATTGGAAGGAAATACACTGATTCACCTGATCTTGGCAGTGAGCGCGAGTGCTTTGATGATCGGAGTTGCGAGTTGGCGCCGTCGAGCCGAGCTAGATGGTGTTAGGTACTGGACGACGCTTGCAGTGGCGACAGCGCTGATTGCCGCGGCGGGGCACTTCGGATCGCTAATGGTTTATGGCTAGGCCATCGAGCAAGGAATACCGGCCTATGGTTCGAGAAGGCGTTTGAGCTCGTAGTTGTAGCGGTAAAGGAACTCAAGAATCTGATCTTGTCGGCGGCCGATGTGTACTTTGCTGATGCTCTCCAACAGAAGCATCGAGCGGCCGTCGGGCTCCCCATTCGCGCCGATCCTTTCCAGAATCACGTAGTCCTCGCCCACTTCGCAGAGAAACCCGCTCGGGCCGAAATCGTTTTCGTCCACCAGGTGGACCATCGCGTGGTTCCTGTGAGCATGCTCGAGCTGAGCTTTCAGGTCGTTCTTGCCGGTGGGGCCGGTGCGGAAGTCTTTATCAAAAACCGAGTCGCGGTACTGGTAGAGCAGCTCGAGCTTGCGGATGTAGGCGTTCTCAGTGTCGACGCGGGTGATGTCGTCGGTATGCAGCACGCGCCGCCCGTCAGGCTCGCCCTTAGGCGTGAGGCACTGGATGACGAGCTCCGAATTGTCGGCGTATTCAACGAACCCGACCTCGTAAGACTGATAATCCTCGGAATCGGCGTAAACCGCCACTGCCGCGCCCGTTTCCATGGCCGTATGAAGCGTCCTCAGAAACTGAGCTTTCCCGTGCGTGCCCGCCATAGAGAAATGGTGGCACCCCCTGATCGCGGTTGAGGCGCGAAGCAACTCAAAAGCGCAATTCTGTCCACTAGGCCGCGAGCAAACTAGACTCTTCGCAGGCCCGAAGAGCTTCAAAGAATTCGTCCACACTCGTCGTCCGTTTGAGGTGATCGAAGTGCGGGAATCCACCGAACTTGCTGGCAATCGCCATCCATTGTTTCAACCGCATCAGCGACCGCGGTGTGTGGGGGTCGGCGAATTGGACGAAGCTGGAGAGGAGGGGAATCCAGTCCGTATCTTGCCAAGATTCCCGGACGATGCCCAGTTCGCTGGCGATCTGACGGGAGAGACGGGGGTTGGCGAGCGCGCCGCGGCCAATCATGAAGTGTAGGCAGCCGGTTTCATCCTGGCAGCGCCGAAAGTCGTCGAGGGTCCAGATGTCTCCGTTCGCCATCACGGGCAGCCCGGTGGACAACCGCACCTCGCCAATCGGTTTCCAGAAGACCGGAGGCGAGTAGCCCTGCGCTCTCGTCCGGGCATGAATCGTGAGCCAGGAAGCTCCGCCTTCGGCAGCCATCTCGGCATTCAAATGGATGTCAGAGATGCATTCCCAGCCTAGGCGAAGCTTTGCGGAGACAGGGATTTGAAACGAAACGACGTCGCGCACCGCGCGAATCACTTCGCGGATGCGGTGAGGGTGTTGGAGCAAGGTCGCTCCACCGTCATTTCGATTGACCGTGGGAGCAGGACAGCCAAAGTTAATGTCGATCGCCTGCGCGCCTGCCGCAACGGCGGCAAGTGCGGAGCGGGCCATGCGTCCGGGGTCGCCACCGAGGATTTGGACCTGGACGGGAAGGCCAGTGACGGTCCGGCAGTTCGTGAGGAGTTCCGGCACATCCCGGAGAAAGACCTTCTTTGGCAAGGGATCGTTGCTGACCCGTAGAAACTCGGAGACGGCGAAAGTGAACGCCCCGGCAGCGCCCTGCAACGCTCGCATCGGAGCGTCTGTAATGCCGTCCATCGGAGCAAGGACCAGGGCGGGGGTGTTGGGATAGAGCACGTGGGTGATGTAAGTGAACCCGTTTTAAGCGGAAAGCTCGGCTTTCAAGTCATTGGAGCCACTGGATGCGCGCTTGTTTCGAAGACGGCACCGGCGGTTGCGAGTCGCATGATCCGATCCTTTTGAACCAGCCTCCGCATGACCGCGTACGTGGTACAGGGTCCGTCGCGCCAAAGGATAGCGAGAATCGAATGTTCGGAGATCGAGAGCTGAGCGCGCGGCACGAATTCATTTTTGCAGGAACTGTGAGAGCGGAGGGAGCCGTAGGTTCCCACTGGAAACATGTCCTATCCTTGGAATCCATTCGCGTCTCCCTTCCTTCGTATGTTGCGACTCCCATTCGTCATCGGTGCCATCACCGTCACTTCTCTTGCGTTGGGCCAGGCAAAGAGGCAGATCACGGGTGGTGCGACCACCAATCCTCCGAAAATCGACGGCGACATTTCTGACCCGGCTTGGGCAGGAGCTGCGAAGGCGGAGAGCTTCACCGACGTCGCCTCCGGTACCGCATCCGAAGACCAGACCACGGCTTATCTGCTGTACGACGACAAGAACATCTACGTCGCGTTCGACTGCCGGGACAGCAGGCCGGATGAGATCGTGGCTCGGAATACGATCCGCGACAGCAAGTATCAGATCCGCGGAGACGTCAACACGGAAGACAATGTCGAGGTGAGCTTCGATCCCTTCAGGAGCGCTTCGGGCAGCGGGAACAGTCGCTTCTCGGTAAACCCGCTTGGCACCCGCTCCGCTTCGTTTTCCGGTGGTCGAGCCTCGAAGGCCGAGTGGAATGGCGAATGGGAAGCGGCGGCCAAGCGGACGCCTATTGGATGGACCGCCGAGATGCGCATCCCGTGGTCCAGTCTTAACTTTCCTACCGGCCAACAGAAGATCAGCATCGGCTTAAACTTCTATCGCTACATCAATCGGACGCAGCGCATTCATGAGTGGAGCCGGATGGGAGTCGAGCGGTTCCAGGAGAATCAGGGAGTGTGGGTGGACGTGCCCATTCCAACCTCCGCGTTCAAACCAAAGCTTTCGCTGTTGCCTTACGTGCTCGGCGGGCTCTCGAAAAGCGGACTCTCGGGCAAGGCGGGCGTGGACATGCGCTACACCCTCACGCCTCAGCTCACTGCTGTAGGAACGATTAACCCAGACTTCTCGGGACTCGAAGCCGCTATTCAGACCATCGCCTTCTCATCGACGGAAATTTTTCTGCCGGAGTATCGGCCCTTCTTTCTGGAGGGCGGAGACTTCTTTGACATTCCCTGGGGCGCAAATAGCAAAGATGTGCTGTTCTATTCACGCCGTATCCCTTCGTTCGATCTGGGCGCAAAGGTCTTCGGCAAGCTCAATCCGAAAGACACCATCGGCTTCTTAAACACCTACGACTACAACGGGCGCAACGACATGGTTGGGCGCTACTCGCATCAATACGGCCCGACGGGTGAGGCGGGTGCGATGATCATTCGCAAGGACTCGCCAGGCGAGACGAACCAGATTTCGCTTCTTAACAACCACTACCGGACCGGAAAGCTGGGCGTGGACATGGTGGCGGCGAACTCGGCTGGACCGGGCGCTGGCGGGGGCATGCAGGCAGGCAGCGCTTACTATGCGGACAAATTTCTGACTACGATCCTTCACGTGAGCGCGATCTCGAGCAACTTCAATTCGCCCGACTCATTCATTCCGCTCAAGGACTACAACGGCTACTGGTACACGAATTTCCTCCGCTACAACTGGAAGGAGGGACTCTTCAGCGGCGCGCAGGTGGTGGTCAACGCGGTGGAGTTCACACGCCCAGATGGCAGTCCTTACGACAAGGAAGCGACGGGTCGCTACACGTTCTACACGCGCAACGACTGGCTTTTCTCGGTCGACCACCAGGACATCACGTTCGAGGGACTCAAGGATCGAACCGTCGGGTTCGAGGTCACCAAGGGGCGTACGAACCGATTCCAGACGTACAGCTTGTATGTCAGCACGGGCGAGACCGGCAGTGTGAAATCAACCTACATCGCACCTTTGGTGAAGCTGCGCGTGCTCGGGAATCTGGACGTTCTATACAGCGGCGCGATCCAGAATCGGGCGGGCATTCAGCAGCAGCACGTGTTCACGCTGAACTACGAGCTGTCGCCAACCAGGTCGTTTGGCGGCCGCGTGGTGGCTCGAAATGCGGACACGAACGCCTATTTCTTCTATCGAAACTCCGGCGGACGCGGCACCGAGTACTACATTATCCTGGGCGATCCAAACGCTCCGAAAACCGTGAGCAGCTTGCAAGTGAAAGCTGTGTTCGCCTTTTAGGCAACTACTTTTGACGAGGCTATTGCAAAGTAGCCTCGTCAACCCGTCCATCTTGTGTCTGACGGAGCTCTCATGAAGACCAAGTGGATTCCCATTACGGTGCTTGCAGCACTGGCTCTCGCGCCACTCGTGGCGATCACCGTTACCCGGTCGGGCGGCTCTAGGGAGCTTCAAGAGCAGCTCCGCCTCGCTCAAACGGAAGGCATCCCTTTGAACGGGAGCGAGTACGCGGCAATGATCAAGCCGGCGGAACTCCTCGAGAATGCCGCGCCCTTGTATCAGCGGCTGAAGACCATGCGGCCAAAGGGCAACATCTGGAAAGCGGATGTAGCTCTGCTAAATGCCCCCTCGGCGGCAAACGTGAAGGTTGCGAAGCAAGTTCTCGCCGACAATCTCACGACTCTAAAAACGGTCGAACGTGCGGCGGATTTGCGGCGATGCTGGTTCAACCGCAACTGGGATCCCGGTGCCGCCGTGCTGCTGCCAGAGTATGCCGACATGAAAGGTGCCGCCAAGCTGCTGTCCCTGAGAGGCTCGGTGGCGGCGAACGAAGGGCGCGTGGAGGATGCCATTGCCGACGCGAAGCGCGTCATCTCAATCGCTAAACACAGTGGCGAGGAGGGGCACTCGATTAGCCGGTTGGTGGCGGAATCGATCTATGCCGTTGGCATGACGGACTTGGCTACATGGGCGCATCAGCATCGCGAAACACCCGCATATCGACACGCACTCGCCTCTCTGCTCGACTCGATTCCGAAGCCGGACCTCCGTAGCGAACATGCCAGCGATCTATTCATGCTCCTCACGATGATCGACTTTCTGAAGACGGAGCGGGGCCGCCGCGACGTTGGACTCCAAGAGTCCGACATCTCCAAGGCGGAGGCCTTCATGCCCCTGCTGGTGGATCAAAACCGCGCGAAAGCAGAGATCGTGAGGGCTGCAAGGCTGCATTGGACTGAAGTCGCGAAGCCTGTTCCAGATCGAGCCGTGCTCGCGGAATGCCGCTCCAAAACTGAAGTCGCCCTTCGCGCGTTTCCGACCGCAGCAAACCTCTACAGCATGCTCTTCGACGGCGGTCCTGGGCTGTCCTTCCTTCGCACCGAAGGCTGGGCATCGCGCCGGCTAGCCTATACCGCCGTGTTACGTGCGCTGGACGGCGAAGTGGTCCCCAAGAAGATCAAGACCGCGGACCTTCGCAGCCCGTATGATTCAAAGCCGCTGTCGTACAGATTTGACGGGAAACGGATGTCGTTCTTGGTCAGCGGATGGAGCGATTCAAGTGGGCCGGTGAAGCTCTTGATTCCTCCGGATAAGGAATAGGTAAGAACGGAATTTACTTCCCGGAGGAGATGCCTCCACGGATGGAGGCACTACGTTGGGGTAAGCATTGGGCATGGCGCTTGCCTCTCTTATCCTCCTTACCGCTCTTGCCGCTCCACAGCAAACCGTCTGGTTCCCGTTCGTCATCCCCTGGGATGATTCCGTGAAGGGAACCGCGACCGACGTGGGAGCGCTCAACGACAAGCCTGCAGGCAAGAACGGCTGGATCGTGGCGCGCAACGGCGTGCTCGTAGAGAGCAAGACAGGGCGGCGACGTCGGTTCATAGGAACGAACTTCACGACTCGAGCCGCGTTCCCGAGCCACCGGGACGCGGACAAGGTAGCAGCGAGGCTCGCGAAGCTGGGCATCAATATCGTCCGATTCCACCACCTTCAGAATTCCTGGGACAAGGAAAAGGGAATGATTTGGAAGCAGGGGCGCGAAATGATCGAGGTCGATCCCAAGCAGCTCGACCGGCTCGACTATCTCATCTCCGCCCTCAAGAAGCAGGGAATCTACTCGAATATCAACCTGCAGACCACGCGCGACTACCTGCCCGAGATGGGATTTCCGGAGTCGGTGAAGAAGCTCCCGTGGGGCTTTGCCAAGCGAGTGGACAAGTGGGATCGGAAGATGATCGCGCTTCAGAAGGCTTACGCGAAGGAGCTGATCGGGCGGAAGAACAAGCACACCGGACTGCGCTACACCGACGATCCGGCGATCATGGTCGTCGAGATCAACAATGAGAATTCGCTCGTCGGGGCACCCTGGGAAACCCTTGGCGGCGGGCTCGACACGGTGCCGGAGCCGTTCAAGGGGGACCTGCGGAAGCTTTGGAACGAATGGCTGGCGGAGAAATACCCCAGCAACCAGACGCTTGCGCGGGCCTGGTCCGCGACCCGGACCCCGCGTGGACCCAACATGCTATCCGGGGCGAACCAGTGGACCTTCGAACAGATCGCTCCGTCGGCCATGGTCGCAACCGGCAGGGTCTCGCGAGAAGGGGCTTCCTATCGCGCGGAGGTCACCAAGACCGGCGGCCCAGAGTGGTCGCTGCAAACGAACATCGCCGGGCTGACCCTCAACAACAGGGACACCTACACGGTGGCGTTTCGCGGTAAGGCCGATCGAAAGCGCACGGTGCTCGTCCATGCCGGACTCGATAACGGCGACTACCACAACGTCGGCCTCACCTATCGAGCCGACCTCGACACAAACTGGCGGGATTACAAGCTGAGTTTCAAGGTCGAGCGGGCCGAACCTGCCCACGTGCGCGTGGGACTCTGGCTGGCATCGGCCGTGGGCGTGGTGGAGATCGACGGATTGACCCTCTCTCCTGGTGCGGAACCGTTCGTTTTGCCGAGTGGACAGTCACTTGCACAGAAGACGATCGAGCTTCCGAATGGCTCGGGCACAGAAGTGCAGCAGATGGATTTCATGGACTTCCTCACCGCCACCGAAGCGGCTTACGCACTCGAGATGCGAACGTACTTGCGAAATGAGCTCGGATTCAAAGGGCTCATGAACGACACGCAGATCTCCTGGGGTGGGCTGACCGGATTGGTGCGTGAAGCCCCGATGGAGATCGTCGACAACCACTCCTACTATCACCACCCATCATTTCCGGGCGGCGATTGGAACCCCGTGAACTGGACCGTGACGAACTCGCCGATGGTGTACGACCTCGGCCCCGGCTTCAGCGAGCTCGGCGGGTTGGCGCAATACCGGGTGTACGGCAAGCCGTACTCGATCTCCGAATACAACCACCCTGCGCCGATGGACTTTCGCGCAGAGATGATGCCACTGATCTCCTCGTTTGCGGCCGTGCAGGACTGGGACATCATTTACAGCTTCGACTACGGCAGCTACGGCGCGGGCGAGCCGAACAACAAGGTCCAGGGATTCTTCGCCGTCGGAAGCGATCCTTCCAAGGCCGCCTTCTTCCCGGCAGCTGCGATGTTGTTCAGGCACGGACTGATTCCACGAGCCTCCGGCGAGACGGTGCTCGTATTGATGCCGAAGCCCTATGAGGTCTCCAAAACCGCCTACGCGGCATGGGCCGATCTGGGCGGAATCCCGGACTTATTTCAAAACCGAATTGCCATCCGCGTCGCGGGACCCGATGTGCCGGTGAAGATGCCCACGCCGCCAAAAGGCAAAGAGACGGTTCGCTTGCTCGATGCGGGCACGGGCAAAGTCTATGTGGCCGATGCGCCCGCCGCGAAAGTGGCGGTCGGAAACCTTGGCGGGAAAGTCACGAATCTCGGCGTCGCTCAATTCGCGGTGAGGCACTTTGGAAACGACTTCGCGACCGTGACTCTCACCGCATGCGATTCTCAGCCACTCCAGAAATCCAAACGCTCGCTGCTGACCGTGGTCGGGCGTATCGAGAACCGGAACATGGGCTGGAACAAGGATCGGACCAGCGTTGGAGACAAGTGGGGTGAGGGGCCAACACAGGCAGAGTTCGTGCCGCTGACGCTCATCCTAGCCGTGGATGGTCCACGCCAGGTCTGGGCACTCGACGGAAACGGCAGGCGAAAAAAGAAGGTCGGCTCAGAGATCAAAGGTGGCAAGCTAATCTTTTCCACCCTCTCCACGAGCCAGACCCTCTGGTACGAGATTGCCAAGAAGTGACCGCAGCTTAGCCCGCCAGTAGCTTCTTTATAGCGTTCTCGAAATCGGCCTCAAGCTGGGGGCCGAAGCCTGACTGCACCTTTCGCACCACGCCTTTCTTGTCGACAAAGATGAAGCCGGGAATTCCGGTGAAACCTGCCTTCTTGAGAAGGCCCTCACCGCCGGTCGTGAATAGATAGTCGAAGTTGTGCTCCTTCTTGTACTTCGCGGCAGCACCCTTCGCATCGCTGACGTTCGCTCCGAGCACGACCAGACCCTTGCTCGCGTACTTCTTGTGCAGCGACTGCATGAGGGGGGAAGCCATCTTGCACGGACCGCACCAGGTAGCCCAGAAGTCGAAGAGCACCACTTTGCCCTTGAGGCTGGCGTTGGACACCGTCTTGCCGTTTAGATCCTTCATCGTGAAGGCGGGGAGCGCCTTTCCGCGCATTGCCTCCGGGTCTTGAGCCGGCGAGACGACAAAGGCGGAGACGAGGGCAAGCGCCATCAGGGGTTTTACAAATCTCATAAGCATCTACTCCAGATTAAACCCCGCGGGGTCGGTCCTGCCCTACTATACGTCTGAGATCGAACAAGGTTCTCCTGAAGCGGCCATAATGCGGCGTGAAACGCTGGATCACTGGGCTTCTCCTGGTGCTGTTGGCGTGTGTGCCCGTCCTCCTGTCGCGCTCGAGCGATCCGTATTTGCTGAAGGACTCAGACACGGCGTTCCTGCTGAATGCCGTTCGCGAACGGCACGACCCGCTCAGTTGGTTCACCGGCGACTGGCCACTGGGCAATCACTTCTATCGCCCAATCTCGACCCTGTCATTCGAACTGGACAGCTTCGCATTTGGCGATAACGCAGCCGGCTATGGCCTGACGAATGCTCTCCTTGCGATTGCCTGCATCGTGTGTCTCTTCTGGTTCTTGCGTGAATTGACGGACAAGCTTGCAGTGGCCACAAGCTCGGCGCTGCTGTTCGCGCTATGGCACACCGAGTGGTGGTGGTTCGTCTCAGACGCGCTTCTTTACTTGTCAGTCGCTTTGGCGATTGGAGGCTTGTGGCGACATGGTTTCCGGATTCGGGCCTGGATTCCGGCCACGCTTGTGCTCTATTTCGTACATCTCGAGACGGTGCCCTATGCGTGGATCCAGAAGGGAGTGATCCAATGGCTGCCGGGGCGCACGGCAACGGTGATGAGCCTCTTTGTGCTGATCAGCCTGGCTGCATACGCCCGGTACGAGCGCCTGTCGGCAGATCGGGAGCGGAAGACGTTGACTCCTTTGGACCCTCCCGCCACGCGGGGGACGGTTGCAACTCAGGATGCGCGGGGGCCAGTTTGGATGTGGGCCATCCTTTCGGTCTTCGCGCTTCTTTGCGCCCTGGGCTCATACGAGCAGGCCGTTATGGGACCCGCCCTACTGCTCGGGGCGGCGGTGGCCATGGGGACAATGCACATCCGGGTGCGGTGGGCTTGGCATTTCGTCTTTTGGGCCGCGCTGGTGGGCTATCTTTTGCTGCGCCACAACCTGGTTCCCGACGATACATCTGCCTATCAGAAGCAAGCTTTGCGATCGGGTCCCGGCGTGTTGCTCGATATCGCCGCCTACGCGCTGCCCGCATTAGCGATTCTTCCCTCGTTCATCAACTCGATTGTCGGATGGGCGGTGATCCTATTCTCTCGTTTCTGGCTGTCGGTGTTCGTGATCTGCTCGAATGCAGCCGCGATTTGGTCGGTAAAGCGACATTGGCAGCTCACCTCGGCAGGTTATGGTTTGTCCTTGCTGGCGTTTCTGCCCATGGCCTGGCTTAACCGGTTCGAGCACTACCATTATTTGCCCATGGCCTTTCGCTCCCTGTTCGTGGTTGCGATGGGGTGGGTGGCTTGGGACCTAACGGTTATCGCCTTGTCGCCCCGAGCGCGACAAGCGCCGCAACGGCTTTCTCCCGCACCTGGTTCGCTTCCTCGTCAGTGAAGGTGCCGTCCGGCTTCCTTAGCTGGAGGGCGATGGCGAGGGAATGGGAGCCTTCGGGGATGCCTTTGCCTTCGTAGACATCGAACAGCCACTGCTTTTCGAGGACGTCGGGGATGCTGTTCCCGATGGCTCGCTCCAGATTCTCGTAAGGCACCTCTTTCGGAAGTTGCACTGAGATATCGCGGCGGACTGAGGGGAAGCGGCTGACTTCTCTCAGCTCTGGGGCGTTCCTTCGATGCTCGTATGCTTTGTCGAGGTCAATCTCCGCGACAAGGGTTGTCGCCGGCAGGTCGCAGCTTTCGGCGGTGTCAGGATGGATTTGGCCGATGAAGCCGAAGCCGAGTTGGGCTTGACGGGTGGGGTGGAGCCTTGGGTCGCTTCCAGGTTGCCAATCCGCATCGACACCCGCCATTTCGAGGATTTCTTCCAGTGCGCCTTTGAGGGTGAAGAAGCTGGCTTCGGCAGATTCCTTGGCCGTCCAGCCGATGTTTCTCAGGCTGCCTGAGCTGAGAAGTCCGAGATGGACGCGTTCGAGGTAGCCGCTCGCTTGCTTGCCGAAAATGCGCCCCTGCTCGAAGATGTGGATTTCTTTCGGGTTGTTCCTTCGCGCTGCATCAGCCAGCGAGGGCAGAATAGAGTTTCTGAGCAGCGCCATCTCTGGGGAGGCGGGGTTTCGCGGGCCGACTCTAGGGATGCCTGGGTCGTCGAGTGGATGTTCGTCTCTCAGGGAGTGGCTGATGGTTTGGATGAATCCGGCTCGCAGGGCAGCCTCGGTGACGGTATCGAGCCAGAGCTCGTAGCCTTGCGGGCCGCCGAGAGGGGTGGTGCCTTGAGGGAGAAGCTCCGGGATCCGCTCGTAGCCATGCACCCGACCAATCTCCTCGATGAGGTCATCTTCGCGCACGATATCGGGACGCCAAGAAGGCGGCGTGACCTGCAGCGCCTTGTCTTCGCGACGAACTTCCATTCCGAGTCGCGTCAGGTAGTCCTGCGCTTCCTCGATGCTGATCGGCATGCCCATCAGGCGGACCGTCCGATCGATTCGAACTTGGATCGGCGTGCGCTTGGGCTGATTTGGATAGTGGTCGACGATGTTGGAAACCTCGACCTGGGGCGCGCTGGCCAGGAGGAGTTGAGTGAAGCGCTCGATGGCAGCCACCACTCCATCCGGATCGACGCTGCGCTCGAATCGATAAGACGCCTCGGTGGCAAGCCCAAGCTGCTTTCGTGTCTTGCGGACGGTTGTGTTTTGAAAGTTCGCTGATTCGAGCAGCAGCTCGGTGGTGGTGTCGGAAACTTCCGTTTCCAGCCCGCCCATCACGCCCGGAACGCCCACCGGCTTCTCGGCATCGCAGATCATCATCTGCCCCTCCAGCTCGTGCTCTTCCCCGTTGAGCGTCGTGAGCTTCTCGCCGGCCTTGGCGTGCCGCACCACGATGCGCCCACCAGAAAGCTTATTGCGATCAAAGGCATGGAGCGGCTGCCCCAGTTCGAGCATCACGTAATTGGTGAGGTCGACCAGCAAAGAGATCGGGCGCATGCCGGCCTGGGTGAGCCGCGTCTGCATCCACTCGGGTGAGGTGGCGTGGGCGGGAACTCCCTTGAAGGATCGGCAGGCGAAGCGGTTGCAGGCACTGGCTTCGATCGTTGCGGTCTCCTCTGGAAGTTGCAAGGCGCTCGGGCTGCTTGCCGCGAATCTTGCCGCTGCGGATCGGTACAGGTCGGTAGCTTTCGCATCCGCGTCCTTTGCCAGCACTTCCCGGGCAAGGCCGAACACGGACAGTCCATCACCCCGATTGCTCACAACCTTGATGTCCAGCACCGGCTCCCCGCCAACTTCCTCGATCCCCTCCAGCTCGAAGCCTGCCATGGTGAGCAGGTCGCCGACTTCTTCGGCGTTGAGGCGCGTATCTACGAAGTCGCGCAGCATCGAGTGGGGGAACTTCATTCGAGCGGTAGTTTACTTCTGGCCCTACTCGATGCGGATGCCATAGCTGCCGGCGAACTGGATCGCCTGCTGGATCGACATCCGCGCGCCTTTGAAGATGCCGTTCTGAAGATTCGCGTCGGTCAGGTCGGTGCCGCGCAGGTCGGCCTTGGTGAAATCGGTGGAGTGGAGCACGGCAGATTCGAGACTGGCGTCCCGCAGATCGCTCTCGGCGAAGCTGCTGCCGCTCAAGTCGGCACCCTTAAACCTGACTCCTCGCAAGTCACGCTTGACCAGTTCCTGCTGACGGAGGATGCAGGAGGACCAGTCGCCGCCCTTAATCGATGCATTCTTCAGGTCTGCGCCCGAAAAGTCCGACCCGATCACCCGGCACCGCTCGAAGCGGGCGGCGAAGAGGTTGGCGTGCGTGAAATTGCAGTTGAGGAACGAGGAGTTGCGATGGCTGGACGCTCGGAATTGCGCGGCCGTGAAATCGCACTCGATGAATTCGCAATTGCTCGTGCCGGACTCCGACAGATCAGCACCTCGAAAGGAGCAGCGGATGAAGCGAACGTGGGTCGCGTCCTCTAGCTCGGCGAATGTCTCCTCGATGTGTTCGGTGTTCAATCTGCGCGAAGTTTAGAACATCCGAACGCAGGCACAAGCCGCGCCAGTCTCTGTTTAGCCGAGCCAAAGGAGAATCTGTAGTCGCGGGTGGCTTGTGCCCGCACCCCCGGCAATTGGTATGGATTTAGCTAGCTTTCCCCTCTCTGAAATCTCTGTGCCTCTGTCGTTAACTCTTAACTTGCAACTCGAAACTCGAAACTCGAGACCAGCTACTCCTGGTCGTCAGGCTCCGCGTAAAAGTGCTCCGGGAAGGGCCTGTTCGGCTTCACCGAATACCACGAAGCCTTCGCCACCGTAACCGCAGTCGCCATATCCACATCGCTCCAATCGAGCTTCGCACACGCAATCGCCAGCTCACGCTGCAAGCCCGAAAGCTTGTCCGGCTCCGGATTCATGGTGTCGACGGGAATACTCGAAGGCTTTGCAGTATAAGGCCGAAAATCAGGCTTCTCCGCGAAACAAGCGGTAAGCGGAACCCCGTTCCGGTCAAACCGGTTCATCGGCGGCATCCCCAACACGAGCCCAAGCGTCCGAATGAAAGACGTGTGGTTATACATCTCGCTCACCACCGCACCACGTTTCGTGTACGGCGAGATACAAAAAGCCACCGAGCGATGTCCATCCACATGATCGACCCCAAGCTGCGAGTCGTCCTCGACCACTAGAATCAGCGTGTCCTTCCAAAAGGAACTCTTGCTCAACGCCTCCACGATCCTGCCAAGCGCCAGGTCATTGTCCGCAACCGAAGCCTGCGGCGTCGGCATGCCCGGACGAGTGCCTGAGGTGTGGTCGTTCGGCAAAAGCATGATGGAGAGGTCCGGCATCCGCCCGTTCTGCTCCCAGCCCTTCAAATCCTTCAAAAACTGGTCCGCGCGCCACTGGTCGGAAATGATCGACGGGAAGCCGATGTAGTTCGGATGCAGGTGGGGCCGAAGCGCAGCGTTGTCCGTATGCGCCTCGATCACCATCGCGTTCTTGCCGCTCTTGTAATCCTGCCACGCTTCCAGGAACGTCGGCTCCTTCCCGGTAGCGGGATTCACGATCTTCGGCTTGTTCACGAACTCGCCAAAAACCCGCACCCACTTGTTCGCCTTCTGAGCCGCCGTCCACAAATACCCCTCCGGAGAGGTCGCCAAGGCATCGCCACCGTCATACGGATAGCTGCGGGCGTTCGAAGAATAGTTCTGCTCGATATAGCCATTCGCCACCGACGAAGAAGTCCACTGGTGCCCATCCGCGCTGTTCGTCCCGCTTGTATAGAAATTATCTAGAAGCACAAACTCGCGTGCCAAAGCATGGTGGTTCGGAGTCACGTTCGCGCCGAAGGTGGTCAACGCCGGATCGCCATTCCCCTCCGCGATATCGCCCATCGTAGAATCGTAAGTCAGGTTCTCCTTGATGATGTAAACCACGTGCTTGAAGACCGAGGGCTCCCCCAATCTCTGGGGAATCGGCAACGGCTCCCGCTTAGCCCGAGCCGCCAGCGTCTCATGCCACTTGTTGTTCTGCGCCACCTTCCGTGAGTGACCCTTGAGGTCGCCAAGCTCGGCAAACGTCAGCGATTGGAACATCCCCACGCTGTCGTGCACCCCGAATCCGGTTTGCTTGTTCGTCGGCCGTGACCCGATACCCTTGGAGCTCGCCACAAACAACCGATCGCCCTGTGATCCTATCGCGATCGGATACCAGCCGGTGGGAACGTAGCCGAGAACGCGCGGAGGCGACTTCAGCTCCACCACCGCAACTGCGTTCACGCCACCCAGACTCACATACAGCCTCTGCCCATCGGCGCTCGGAACGACATCCGTAGGAATCTGCCCAAACTGCGGGTCTTCCGGCGGCCGGACGCTCAAATTGCCCGTAACCCGCGCGCCCGCCACGTCGACGAAGCTGATGCTGTCCGAATCCGACTCCGTCACATACAGGCTGCGCCCATCGCTCGAAAACGCAATTCCAGAAGGCTGCCGCCCCACGGCGACCTCCTTCACATCAAACGAGCCCGTATCGATAAGCGACACGGAGCCGTGCCAAACCGCATCCGTAACCTGATTGATCTGAACCGGCGTCGATGCCGACATCTGCGTCGGCACTCCGGTTCCCTCAAAGGGATTCTCCGTATTCGGGTCGATCTGCGCCGCCGGAGGCTTGACCCGGCTGCCGCCACGATTCGACACCGCCAGCGTCTTCCCGTCCGGCGAAAGCGAAACGTGATACGGCGCCACGCCCGTCGGAATCACCCGCGTAACCGTGCCCGCAACGGTATCCACGACCGCCACCGCATTCCGAATGCTCATCGCCGCATACAGCGTCTTGCTATCGAGTGAAATCGCGAGCCCCGCCAGGTGCGGATCGGGCCGCAGCTTCTTTTCCCCCTCCAGAAGCCCGTCCACGGCAAGATCCTTGTTCTTGGCCAGCTTCTCGGAAGTCCAATCCGCCATCAGAATCTTGCCCCCAGCTGCGGACGCATAGATTCGGGAGCCATCAGGCGACCAAACCACGCCCAAGGGTCCCGCGGTAATCGCGATGTCACCCTTCTGAGCACCAAGCCGATCAACCACGATCAGTCTTCGGTGCGTCAGCACCGCCACATGGAGTCCATCGGGGCTTACGGCCATATCCTTCGGCCGCTGGTACTCAAACGTAACCGTCAGCCCCGCCGGCGTCAGCGTCTGTCCGGTCGAGACCAGCACCGAACCATCCGCCTGCTTCCCCAGCACCCCACGCGCCTGAAGCATCATGCCGGAAATGCCGGTTGCAGCAACCGTAATGGCCAGAAAAAGAATCGACTTTCGAGTCAAAGCAAGAAGCCTCCCAAACCCACAGCGTGAGCATAGCGCACCCTGGGGTTCTTGCCTAGAGGCACACGCAAAAACCCCCTCTCACCTTCGCAGCGAGAGGGGGGCTGAGGGCGCTTAGCCCTTTGCCGTCATATCGGCCGAATGCCGATAGTTGTCGCCGATCAAGTGCTCGGCGAAGTACTCCATCAGCATTTGCGTGAAGTAGGGCTGCATTGGCCCGTAGCCGTGGGCCTGGCCCGGCAGGATCATCAGGTCGAACCGCTTGTTCGCCTTGATCAGCGCATCCACCAGCCGGATCGTGCCGGCAGGATGCACATTGTTGTCCATGTCGCCATGCACCAACAGCAGCTTGCCCTTCAGGTTCGCAGCCAGTTCGGCATTGGTCGGCACCTTGATCTGGAACGACTTGGTGCCGTCCTTCGCGGTGACTTCCTTCAGCCCGTGATGCTGCTCGCTCCAGTTGGCGTTGTACACGTTGTTGTCGTGGTTGCCCGAGCTCGACACACCGACCTTGAAGAAGTCGTTGTAAGGAGGCAGGAGCAGCGCCGCCGCCGTCATGAACCCGCCGCCCGAGTGGCCGTAGATGCCAACCCGATCGATGTCGATCCAGCTGTTCTTCGCAGCAAGCTGCTCGATGCCGGCCTTCTTATCCGCAAGGCCATAGTCGCGCAGATTGAAGTAGCCGTAGCTGTGATAGGCGTTGGAACGACGAGGATTGCCGCCCCGGTTGCCGATCTGGATGACGATCATTCCAAGGTTCGCCAACCGCTGATTGGTGTTCGCGGGAGAGAATGTCGAGGTAACGCTCTCCGTCTGCGGACCAGGATAGACGTTGGCGACGATCGGATATCGCTTGTTCTTGTCGAAGTCGACCGGCTTCCACATGACACCGTAGATGTCTGTAATGCCATCGGCGGCCTTGGTCGTAAACAGCTCCGGAGCCTTCCAGCCCCAGTCGAGCAGCGCCTGAATGTTCTGCTGCTCCAACTCCATCACAACGTTCCCGTCGGAGTCGAGGACGACCGATTTGGGTGCCATATCGACCCGAGACGCCGTGTCCACATAGAACTTCTTGGTCGGTGATAGCCGCGAGTTGTGATCGGCGTTGCCGGGATCGAGAAGCTGCAGGTTCTTGCCGTTCGCGTTGATCCGATACAGGTGTCGATAATAAGGGTTTTCGCCCGCTTCGCGGCCCACGCCGTAGAAGTAAACGATGCCGTTCTCCTCGTCATGATCGGCCACGCCGTCGACCCGCCACGGACCCTCGGTCACTCGGTTCTTGAATTTGCCGTTCTTGTCATACAGATAAAGGTGTCCCCAGCCATCCCGCTCGGACCACCAGACGAAGTCGCCATCCTTTTTCTGCATGTAGGTGATCGGCACTCTTTCAAGGAAGCCATTCTCCGTCGATTCGTTGATGAGCACCTTTGCATTGCCCGTCTTCGGGTCGATATCGATCAGTTCCAGGTTTCGCTGAAGTCGATCCCGTCGCACCGCCCGAATAACGTCCGAACTCTCTAACCAGCTCATTTCGAAAAGCCGCTGGTCGTTGTATTTGCTGAGGTCGAGCTTTTTGAGCTCCTTCTTCGGCATGTCGAGAACGAACACTTCCTGCTCGCCATCCTCCGGATCGCCAGGCATGGCGTACTTGTACGTCATGAGCGTCGGCCGAGGCTCAGAAAGTGAATTGACGAGCCACAGGTCCTTGATCTTCCGCGTGTCGGTTCGCGTCACGTAGAAGCTCTTCGAGTCAGGTGACCAGGTCACATTGGCGCGAACTCTAGGATCGCGGGAGCGAAGCTCCTGGTTTCGCTGCTCATCCGTGATCTGCTGGTCCTGCTGCTGCTGTTGTTGCTGCTGCTGCTGGAACTGCCCAAACCCCTCGCCTCGCGCTCCAAAGCTGTAGTCCTTCACGCCATCTTTGGTGAGCTGAATCGGCTTCTTCTCATCCGCCACATCCACCAGATAGAGGTTATGATCCTCGGCGTAGACATAGAACTTCTTGTCCGGCGAGTAGTTGCGGTAATCCGAAGCCGCCGCTCGGCCCTGTCCGAACTGGCGTCCTCCGCCACCCTGGCCTGCGCCTTGCCCACCCTGCCCCGCTGCAGGGGGACGGTTTTCCGCAGTGATTTCCTTGAGAGTCTCGGTCGCCATCTCATATTCGAACCGGCGCCGCTCGACCGTGAAGTTGAACTTCTTGCCATCTTCATCGAAGTTGATCGTCGTGATCGGCAGGTTCGTCGTGTCGTACGGCTTCTTCATCAGCTCGGTGAGCCGTGCCGCCATTTTGGCACTGTCGAACAGCGGCTTCTTGGTCCGCTTCGCCGGATCGACGATCATGAATCGGGCGCCACCGGGGTCTTTCCAGGAGTACCAGAAGACATCGGTTTTGCCGATGAAGGTCGGATTGACGGTCGCACCATAGAGGAATGGCGACAGAGCCGCTGAATTGAATCGTTCGGCCAGTTTCCAGTTCGCTCTGTTCTGGGCGGCGGCAGGAATGACGAGGATGCTGATAAGGGCTAAGCAAGCCAACCCACGCCGAATCTTGGCGCGAGCAGGCAGCGTGTGAACTGCGAGCATGGTGGAATCTACCCTAGCAGAAAGCCACACCCAGGTGTTGCCTCTCACGTGCAAAAGTGCGTAACAATTCGGACTTGCTGATCGACACCCACTGCCACCTGAACGATCCCGTAGCCTTTCCCGATCCCGCAAGCGACATCGCTGAAGCGCAAGAAGCTAGAGTGGAACAACTTCTCGTGGTCGGGACCGAGCCCTCGGGCTGGCACCGAGCCATCGAGTTGGCCGAAACTTTCAGCCAGGTACACGCGATCATCGGCTGGCACCCCAACTATACAACGTACTACAAAGGGACCGCTGAGCTCGAAATCCTCCTGAAGCACCCGAAGGTGGTGGCGCTCGGAGAGATTGGACTCGACTACCACTGGGACTATGCGACGCCCGAACAGCAGAAGGCAGCACTCAGCGACCAACTCGCCCTCGCAAAGAGACTAGAAATACCGGTGGTCTTCCACTGCCGCGAAGCATATCCAGATCTCCTGGACCTCCTCGAGGCACAAGAGCTGCACAGGTATCTCTTCCACTGCTTTGCCGGCGACATGAACGACGCCCGCCGAGCCATTGCCCTCGGTGCCTACTTCGGAGTGGACGGACCGATCACCTACAAAAAGGCCGATGACCTCCGTGAAGTCATTGCCTCGATCCCGCAGGACCGGCTTGTGATCGAAACCGACAGTCCCTATATGCCCCCGGTGCCCTTTCGCGGAAAGCCCAACAAACCCGCTTACGTCAAATTCGTCAACGATGGCCTTGCCCAAACGGTCGGCCTCACCCCAGAAGCCTGCGCGCAACTCACCACCGAGAACGCCAAACGCTTCTTCTCGCTCCCCTAGTACCATCCAGGTTCATGCAGTTCGACTCTATCGTCTTCGACCTCGACGGCACGCTCTGGGACACCACCCCTGCGTGCGCGGTCGCCTGGAACTCGGTGCTCCAGCGAAACGGCCTCGCCTTTCGAGAGATCACTGCGGATGATGTTCGGCAAGTAACCGGAAAGCCCCACGACGACTGCATCCGCCTCACCTTCGAAGGCTTTCCCGAGCACGAATTACAAGCAGTCATCGATCAAACTGCAGTCGAAGATAACGTAGCCATCGCCAGGATGGGCGGTACCCTCTACCCCGGAGTCGGAGAAGGGCTGCCGCTCCTCGCCGAAAGGTTTCCCCTCTTTATAGTAAGCAATTGCCAGGAGGGTTACATCGAAACGTTTCTATCCTTCACCGGTTTCGGCAGCTACTTTCAAGACTTCGAGTGCTTTGGAAATACGGGAAGGCCAAAATCCGAGAATCTGAGCCGCGTCATCGATCGAAACGGCCTACAAGCCCCGATCATGATCGGCGATGCAGAAGGTGACGAAGTCGCTGCCCGCGCCTGCGGCGTCCCCTTCATCCTCGCCTCTTACGGGTTCGGCCGCGGCATCGCCCCCGACCACGTCTGCCATTCGTTCCGCGACCTCACCGAGTTCCTGCTTCAGCCGATGACGAATTAGCCGGCGCATCCACCACCGTTTGCCGGCCGTACGCATCGACCGCCGTCACGCGGAAACCCTTATCCGTCCCCAGCCGCTTGCGCAAATCTGACAGCGCTAGCCTCAACGTTTTCGGAAGCTCCTTCGCGAGCTCGAACACGGCCGGAGTGTCATCCCGGTCCGTGCCCCACAACTTCAGCCCCGCCGAAGACTGAAGCACAACCGTATCTCCTTCGATCGATATAACCGGCCCATCTCCGACCGGCACCTGCTTTCCATCCGCTTGAAACCACGGATTCAAGTTCAATAAAGCCGCCGAAAACGGATCCCACCGCATCCGTTCCTCCGAAGAAGGAGTCTTGCCTTTCGACTCACTCTTCGTAGGTGGCTCAATAGCCATAAACCATCGATTTAAGAAATCAAACCCGCGCGACATAACGCTAAACCGATCGGCTGAATGAGACAATCCGAAGGTATGCCCCAACTCGTGCAGCATCGCTCCGTAAGCCGTCGAAACGTTCGCCCACACCGTATATCGCCGCCCGCTGTCTTCAAACATCAAGCTCGGATCGATCACGAACGTGTCCGCAAACTTCACCGGCACGTCCTTAAACGAAGCGGGCCACCACGCCATGCTCGCCCCGCCAAACAGGGCCTGGGCTCCGCCACCCAGTGCCATATGCCCCTCCGTCTTGCCGCTGAAGCTGTCATACCGAGTCCAGCCGAGCATGCCGCACCACCTAACAAGCTCTGAATCGAACTTCGGCGTAAGCTGTTCTTGAATATAGCCCCAGGCATCACGATCGCCCATCGACCGTAATTCGGCCGCAGCCTTCGGAATCGTCTCCGTGTGGAGCTTCACCTTTCCGTCCTTCTCCAGTTCGAGATTGAAGGTCTTGCGCCCGTAGCCCCGCTTATACATCGCCTCTGCGCAAGCCGCCTGAAGGAGCTTCATCGCGACATCCATCTTGTCCCGAATCGGAAACTTATCCCCCAGGTGGTTGGTGTAGTACTCATCCTTTCCATCGCCGCTCTTGAGGAACAGTGCGAGCACCTTGTATGGCGTCGTCATAGGCTTGTACTCGATCAAATACTTCAGGATGTGCTTGCCCGACTGGAGCACCACCATGTTCTTGCCCGGCTTCAACTCGGCGAACCCTTGCCAATGCCCCTCCACCACCGGAAACCGCCCAGCACTCTCCCAGTCGCCACCGATAGCGATCGTATCGTCCTTCGCCGTCCCCTCCAAGACGATCACCGGGTGCCGCACCACCGCCCCCGCCTCGATATTGTCGATCGTAATTTGCCCCTGGCCAAGCAGCGCGGGCAGCAGAAGAACAGAGATCATGCCCTTAGCGTGCAGGAGATCGCCCTCGGTTATCAACCCTTTCATGCTTGAGCCCTTGACACCTCGACTCCTAGACTCCTAGACTCCTTCAACCGATGGAGCTCTCAAGAATCGTCGCCGCCCTCCCTTCCAGCACCCCGTTCACACCACCGGAAGTGCTTGAGCGCCAGCGTGGGCGCAAATTCGCCGTTCGCCTGGGCGCAAACGAAAGCTCATTCGGAGCCTCTCCAAAAGCCTACCAAGCGATCAAGGACTCCCTGACTCAGATTCAACACTACACTGACGGAACCCACCACGAACTGAAAACGGCCCTTTCTCAGCATCTCCAATGCTCCGAAGAGAACCTGGTCGTCGGCCCTGGCATCGATGGCCTGCTCGGCCACATAGCCCGAGTCCTGCTGAATCCCGGCGACAAAGTCGTCACCAGCCTCGGCGGATACCCCACAACGGAATATGCGGTCATCGGCGTCGGCGGCGAGCTCGTGAAGGTGAGCTACCTACAAAACGGCCCCGATCTTCTCGGCTTAGCGAGAACCGCCGGAGAAGTCGGAGCCAAAATCGTCTACCTCGCAAACCCCGACAATCCTTCCGGAGCTTGGCAGAACGATTCCGAGCTCGACAGCTTCATTGCCGCCATTCCAGAGGACACGGCAATCATCCTCGACGAGGCCTATGCCGAGTTCGCCCCCAGCATTGCCGCCGCATCAAAGTGGCTCCACGACCCTCGCATCATTCGCCTAAGAACCTTCTCGAAGGTGTACGGCATGGCCGGAATGCGCGTAGCCTACGCCATCGGCCACCCCGATACCATCGGGCCGATCAACCGCATCCGCATGCACTTCGAGGTCAACATCCTCGCCTATCACGCCGCCTTAGCCTCGCTCAAAGATCAGGCCTTTGCGCGGTGGGTCGTAGAAGAAACGCGGAAGGGAAGGGAAGAGTATCACGCGCTCGCAAGGGAACTCGGCCTCACCTCAGTCCCCAGCGAAACCAATTTCGTAGCCATCGACGTCGGCGGCCGCGACCGAGCCATCGAGCTCATTCAGCAGCTCGGCGATCGAGGAATCTTCATCCGAATGCCTTGGGCCGCCCCCCTCAATCGCTGCATCAGAGTCTCCGTCGGCCTTCTCGAAGAGCGAGCGGTCTTCGCAAGCGCGATGAGGGAGCTGATTTCCAATTGCTGAGCCCCACTTTGCGTCCCTCTGCGTCTCCCTTGCGCCCTTTGCGAGAAACTTCCCTAGGCACCAAATGGAACCCTGCCCCAGAATCCATGTATCTTCTTTATCAAGATGAAAACCTGGATCCCGATCGCACTGGCAGCCTGCCTACTCGGCTGCAACGCAGAAGACGCCGGAGACCTCAAGCGCGATGCGGGAGCACTCGCGAAGACCACCGGCCGAGCCGCCACCAATGCCCAACTCGTCGCACGAATCAACCTCGCTCTTGCCCAAACCAAAACGGTCGACATGTCGGGCCTTCACATCGAAGCCAAGGAAGGAGTCGTGACCGTCGGCGGACGCGTGCGCGATAGCACGGCTCAAAACAAGGTGCTTCAAGTGGTCGAAAGCGTCCGAGGTGTGGAAAAGGTCGTCGACGACCTAAGAATCGCCCGGTGACTTGAAGCGCATAGCAACCGTCACCTCGCTCCTATTGTGATAAAGCTGCCGCGCCCCGACGATCGTATATCGGCTGGCAAGCCGCGCCAAGTCGTCCCGCAACATCTCAATCACCGCACGCGCTTCACTCGCCGAGCCGCCCATCCTGGGCATCTTCAGGGTGATCACAGCCACCCCATCACGCGCCAGCCGGCCCGCAAACCCCAGCATGATCTCGATCGAATCGCGGGCGTCCATCTTCATGTCGTTCACGATCACGCCGAACTCCTTCGAACTCGCCGAATACTCCTGAATCCGCTTCCGAAAATGCCGAATCATCCGATTGCCTTTCAACCTTCTATCGAGGTCACCCGGATCGACCGCGTCCACCTGGAGCCCATGCGCAGCCAGCACCCGGCTCCACCCTCCTGGGGACGCTCCGATATCCAGCGCCAATCCTGAGGAAGGAAGCTCCAGCCCGAACACCGCGATCGCCTCCAAAAGCTTGAACTCAGCCCGGCTCACCTGATCCTCGTCCCGCTTGAACCGGTGCTTCCCGCCCGGCCACGCACTCCGGTTCTGCGAAACAGGAGACAACCCGACGTAAGCCGTCTCGGGAGTACAAAGAATGGAAACCACCTGCTCCGGGCTCCGGCAGTCCATCGCTGCGCCCGTCGCGGCTTCCAGTTGCTGCGAGATCGTCTCGTTCAAAACAACCTTCCGATACGGCAGCTTCCCAAGCCCCACAATCCGAGCTTGCACCGAAAAGCTCTTTGACCGATCTAACTTAACCGCGAGGTCCGGCACCAGCTCCGCAATAGTCTCCAGATCGGCTTCGGCACCCTGCAAAGGTAACACATAATCTACCGGCGCCAGGTGTCGCGCAAATACGCAACCAAACCGATCGAGAGCCTCGGAAAACTCGCCGAACTCCAACTCCGACTCCACGAGCAAGATGCTCCCCTGCACCGCATCCCCCGTATCGAGCCAGGTACCCGGCAACCGAACCAACCCACAACGCCGCAGCTCCTCCAACAAGAGCTCATCCGACTCGGCATCGCAAGTAACCAACACGCCCCTATCTTAGCGGCAACTCCAATCGTAGTGCCTTCATCCCTGAAGGCATCTCCTCATAAAGACCAGGCATCTCCTCCGAACGCTTCCCAAGAACTACAATAAGAAAGCGCAATGAAAAAAAGGGCCGATGACCCTGACCAGCATGCGTCCGGCGGAGAGGCGAACCCTTTACGCCGGCTGCTTCCTGAGCTAAAGCCCTACCGGGCACTCATCGCTCTCTCAGCGACGCTCACCGTCGCGCAAAGCGCTTTCGGATTCCTTCCGCCGCTCGTTCTCGGAGACATCGTCAACCGCCTACAGAAGGGCGAGCCCATCAATACCTGGCTCTACATGGGCCTCATCGTCGGCTTCGCCACCGGCTCCGGCCTGCTCGCCTACGCCCTCGGCGTCTCCATGGCAACCCTCGGCCAGCGATTCCTCATGGACATCCGCGACCGAATGCTCGGCCACATGCAAACCCTGCCCATCTCCTACTTCGAGAAAAACCAGACGGGCAAGCTGGTCAGCAACGTCATCAATGACGCGACCACCGTGCAGCAGCTCATCACCCAGCACCTGACCACCATGGTCAGCGACGTGGTGCAGCTCCTCATCGTCCTCGTCGTCCTGTTCTCGATCAACCCGACGATGGCGCTGATGAGCCTCAGCATCGCCCCGCTCTACATCGCAAGCTTCCGAAAGTTCTGGATACCCCTCCAGGACACCAGCAACGACATCCGTTCCAAACGCGACATCATGTTCGGCCAGATGCAGGAGAAGCTGGCCGGCATCCAGACCGTCAAAGGATTCGGCCAGGAGCGATTTGAAGCGCGAACCTTCATGTCCAACACCCGCGAGCTCATGGGTCTTAACGTTCAGCAAGGAGCCCTCAGCGGCGGCCTCTGGACCATCGCCGACGCTCTCTGCGGCCTCGCCACTGGCGGCATCCTCTGGTACGGCGGCACGCTGGCTCTGAAGGGCGAGATGCAGGCTGGAACCCTCGTCATGTTCCTGCTCTACGCCGTCGGCTACGTCTACGGCCCCATCGTCAGATTCTTGGTTGTCCTCGATCCGATCGCAAGAGCGCAGGCCGCCATGAACCGCATCTTCCGAACCCTGGACATGCCGAACGCCGTCGAAAGCCTCCCCGGCGCGCCCGCAATGCCGAAGGTCGAGGGATACGTGCACTTCGAGCAGGTCTGGTTCGAATACGAGCCCGATCAGCCCGTGTTGAGAGGCATCGATCTTGAGGTGAACCCCGGCCAAATGATCGCGCTCGTCGGCTTCTCCGGAAGTGGAAAGACCACTCTCATCAGCCTCCTGCTGCGCCATTACGATCCAATTTCTGGCCGAATCACGGTTGACGGCCACGATATCCGCTCCGTAGACCTCCAGTCCTATCGAAGCCAAATCGGCCTCGTCGCCCAGGAGAGCATCCTCTTCAACACGACCATTCGAGAAAACATCCGGTATGGCCGCCTAGAAGCCACCGACGAAGAAATCGAATCCGTCGCCGCCGCCGCGATGCTGCACGAAGCCATCCTCGCCTTGCCTGACGGCTACGACACGAAGATCGGCGAAGAAGGCATCAAGCTCTCAGTAGGCGAAAAGCAAAGGCTGGCCATAGCAAGAGCCCTCCTCGCCGACCCCCGCCTCCTGGTCCTCGACGAAGCCACGTCGAGCCTCGACAGCCAAACCGAAGTCCTCCTCCAAAAAGCCCTCGACCGCCTGATGGAAGGCCGAACCAGCTTCGTCATCGCCCACCGCCTCTCCACTATCGTGAAGGCAGACAAAATCGTCGTCATGGAGCTCGGCGAAATCAAAGAGCAAGGCACCCACGACGAGCTCCTAGAGCACAACGGCATCTACGCCCGCCTCT
>JBGGMI010000235.1:0-8309 GCA_041288075.1 Fimbriimonas sp. | reverse complement strand
GGGGGAAAGGGGGTAAGGACTCGGGGGCGGGGCACGATGAGTGAGCCATTCGATGGAAAACGCGAGCGCGTCCTTACGCCTCCGTCCTTACCTCCTAACTGCCTTACACGAAGGCATACAGACCCTCCACATTGCGAATGTGGAGGGAACGGCTTGATCAAAGATGGTCGAACAGCCATTCTCGGTTACTCTCCACCATGTCCGGCTGCCAGTCGTGACCCCAGTCGTACACCTTCAAGCGCTTGGTTCCTGACAACGCCTCGAACGCGGCTCTGACATTATCCGGCCGCGCCGCAGGGTCTTTCAATCCCAGCGACACTTGCGTCGGTACCTTGCAAAACTGAGCCTGATGCACCGTGTCGTAGTAGCTCACTGTATTCAACACCCGATCGAGGCCGAGGGGGATTTCTTCCATGAAGTCGGTGACCTCTTTCAGAGGGTATCGGTAGAGCGGCCCGGTGAGTTGGCTGGCAATTTGGCAGAGGAAGGGCATGTCGGCGCAGACGGCCTTCACGATCGGGTTCCAGGCTCCGAGCCAGATTGAGAGGCCCGCACCCTGGCTCATGCCCATGGAACCGATCCGGTCCTCGTCGACTTCCACCTGCGCCTGTAGCACGCGGACGGCGATGGAAGCGTTCTGATACATCCGCCGAAACACCCAGCTTTCCGGCTCCTCGGCGCCCTCCGAGAAATAGCCGCGCTCCCGAACGTACTTCTCCTGATGAAACGGCTCGTGGCCGAAGAAGTTGAAGCTGAGGCTCACCATCCCTTCGCGCGTGCCGTACTCGTTCGGGAGCAGCGACTCGCGCCCATAGGGCGGCACCCAGAGGAAGGATCGAAGCCGGCGCGCACCGGGAGGATAGGCGAGCCAGCCGTTCAGCTTCTCGCCCTGAATGCCGCGGAACCAAAGGGTCTCGACGGTAAAGCCGGGCAGGTCGAAGTCGTTGCGCAGGCTGCGGTGATAGTCCAGCGGAGCTACATGGGCCTCCGCTTCCGTCTCGTGCCAGAAGTGTTCTAAGTCGTCCGGAACCGTGGACGAAACGCTCATACGCCGACTGCGCGCTGCTGAGCCTCGATGTGCATGCCGGTGGTCATCAGCCACGCCGTCGCCCGCTGAATATCCTCGATCGGCCCTTCGAGCTCCACCAGCATCCAGCCGTAGTCATCATCCACGTTCGCCTTCTTGATGTTGACCTTGACATTGAAGTTGCGCGCGATCTGCCAGAGCCAGGGCTGATTGACCTGATCCCGGCCGGCGGTGATGCTAATGTCGACGCGATTCATGTGAGTTCGAGGATACCGCCGAGGGTGCTGGAAATGAGGGGGTGATTGAAGAAAGGCCGACATTATTGTTTATCAATGCATCTATTATTGTTTTTCGATGTAATATATATTGTTAATCGATAAATCGTGATGATCATGTCAAGAACAGCCCCTTCCGCCGCTCTTCCGATTGCCCAGGTCGTGCTGCGGCTCCTCATCGTCCTGAACTGGTTCACCGGTGCCGCGATCTTCGTGCTGCTGGCGCTCAGTCCCAACGCTCGTTGGATCATGAGCGCCTTCGATCTGGCTCCCTCGCCCGACACCGACCGGCTCATCTGGGGCTTGCGTGCGATCGCCTTCATCGGCCTCTGCTCGATCCCGCTGCACAACCTCTTTCTTAAACGACTGCTCGAAATCGTTGACACGGTTGGGGTTGGGGACGCGTTCGTCGCCGCCAACGCTGTGCGTTTACGAGCAATGGCTTGGACGCTCCTTATCCTTCAATGCGTCAGCATCGTCATCGGCGCCATCGCAAATGCCGTCTCGACCAGCGCGCATCCGCTCCATCTCGATGCGGGATTTTCGATCACCGGCTGGCTCGCGGTGCTCCTCACTTTCCTGCTGGCGCAGGTGTTTGCAGAAGGCTCGCAGATGCGCGAAGACCTGGAAGGGACGGTCTGATGGCGATCGTCATCACCCTAGACGACCTACTGCACGATCGGCGGATGACCCTGACCGATCTTGCCGACCGCATTGGCCTCACGCTGGCCAACCTCTCGATCCTCAAGACGGGGAAGGCCCGCGCCATCCGCTTCTCCACGCTCGAAGCGATCTGCCATGCGCTCTCGTGCCAGCCGGGCGACCTGCTCCGCTTCGAGCCGGAACTCTCGCAGCACCTGGCAGACGAAGAACTTCAATTGCTTTCGGACGAACGATCACTGATTACAAAACAAGGAAACACCCAATGAAAACACTTATTGCAACCCTTCTGATTTGCCTGCTCGCGCAGCCAGCCGTCTTTGCCCAGGATAGTCTGGCGAAACCGGCCAAGCCCCAATCAGAGGCGAAGCTCGCCTTAGAGAAACTCAAGACGTTCGCCGGAGCTTGGCATGGCGAAATTATGCGGATACCGATCGACTTCTCGATTCGAGCTGCCTCGAGCGGCACGGCCGTTGTGCACGAGGGGAACACCGAAGGAGGCGGCCCGCCCAACCACGAGATCACGATGTTTTACGTGGACGGCGAACGGTTACTCGCGACCCACTATTGCGACGCCGGCAATCGATCGAACATGGAGGGCAAGATGTCGCCAGACGGAAAGACGATCAAGTTCAGCTTCCTCGAGGTCATCGGAAGCACGCGCGGCGGCTACATGAAGGAGATGGCCCTCACGACCGTCGACGCGGACCACCATATCGTCGAGGTCTTGTTTGTGATGCCGGACAGTAAGCCGATTCCGCTGCGTGGAGAATTTACGAAAAAGAAGTGAAGCTCTCTTCCGGAGGAGATGCCTCCACGGATGGAGGCACTACTTCGGAAGGTCTGCTCGCTTTACAATCACTACACTGCCGTGTCGAGCGCCTTTTGGAAATTGGATGCGATCGCTTATGTCGGTCCAGTGCACTAGGTCGGACGACTCCACGGCTCCCCACTTTCCTTCCATGTATCGGTCGAAATACACCCGCGTCTTGCCATCCACCCGAACCGCCGTCGGCCCCTCCGCCCAGTACGGCCCGGTGATCTTGGGGGCACTCATGGTGAAGGGCCCGAAGGCACCCGTCGATGTGGCCGCGAAGAGGTGTTTCTTGGCGACGGGAGCCTTCGTCTCATCCTTCCCGATCATCAGCCATCTCTGATCGAGCTTTAACAGCGTCGCGTCGATCACGTTGAACCCGGGATCCCAGAGCAGCCTGGTTGACTCATAGGTTTTGAAGTCGCGGGTGGTCGTGAAATAGAAGCGGTGGTTCAGCGGGACCTTGGCCGGACTGAGATCGCCTTGAGCGTGCGCGGTGGAGAGGTATTGGTCCGGCAGCGTTGACGACCATACGATTTGAAAGCGTTTGAAGCTGGGATCATAAACGATCTCCGGAGCCCAGGCATTGATCGCGTTCGGAAAGGACGCCATCACGGGGATTTCCTCCTGCTCACTCCAATGGATCAAGTCCCTTGAGTGAGCCACCCCAATGCCTCGCTCCCACCACCCAGTCGTCCACACCATATGCCAAACCCCATCCGGCCCCCTCACCAGCGACGGATCGCGCATGAGCCGGTCTTTGCCAATGACTGGCTTGAGGATCGGCTGCTCGAAAAGTGGCCGAAAGTGATAGCCATCCTCACTGATAGCCAAATACGCGCCAGCTTCCCCATTTCCTAGGAAGTAGGTGGCGAGGAAGACAGTTTCGGCGAGCATTGCCTATTGTAGGCACCGCCGCGTCGGAGGACGTGCTTCTAGCGATGGAGGCACTACAATGGGATCGTGGTGGTCCGAGGCACGCAAGGCTATGGTGATGATGCGGAGGAATTTATCAGGCGAAGTGAGAGCATTCCTTTTGCCTCCAAACACCGCGCATTCATTCACCTGGTGCCCACTGAGCCATGTACGATCCTCGATATTGGAGCAGGATCGGGAGCCGATGCGGCTGGACTCGCTTCCCTGGGGCACCGAGTGCTGGCGGTAGAGCCTACTGAGAAGCTTCGACTCGCAGGGATGGAACTGCATGCTTCCGATCAAATCGAGTGGGACGATGACAGCTTGCCGCTTCTGCCGCGAACGGTAACAAGGCGCGAGACCTTCGACATCGTGCTCATTCATGCGGTCTGGATGCACCTAGATGCCGAGGAGCGGGCTCGAGCGATGCCTGTCGTCGCCTCTCTCATGCGGCCGGGAGGCGTTCTACTGCTTTCTTTGCGCCACGGCCAAGTACCCGCCGGACGACTGATGTTTGAAGTTTCAGGTGAAGAAACCATCCGATTGGCACAGGCAGCGGGGCTTCGGATGATGGTGAACATCGAGGCCGAGTCGATTCAGACCTGGAATCGGCAAGCAGGAGTCACCTGGACGCACCTGGCCTTTCAGCGCTAAGCACCCAGCCGAGCCGGGCGGCAAGCGCGTTCTCCTTACGTGCCTTGCCCCTGAGACTGCCATCCTGGGTCCGATTTGAACCTAAAAACCATTTCTGGCAAATTTGCCAGCCGCCGAGTTGGTTGACAAAAACGCGTTTTGGACCCTATTCTTATATAGGTAGACAAATATATACTTGTTTGGGGTTGCGGACGCGTTATGAATAAAGACCATATCAGCTTTGTAACCGACGCTCTTTTGACAATCTGCGACGACAGTTGCGACGCCCGTTCGCGGCAGCCACGGGTGGAACCCCTCGACTGGCTCGAAGACACGCAGCTTTACCAAGCAATGTTGCGAGGGAAGCGGCACGATACCCTCTTGGCAAACGAGTGCCGGGAGATTTACAATACGGCGAGACTCACCCGACGGCAATCGAAAGTGCTCGAAATGCGGCTCGGAGGGTGGACTTTCGAGGAGATCGGCGTCAAACGAGGGCACACGAGACAAGGGGCGCAGCAAATATTTTTGCAAGCCCTCAAGAAGTTAGCACGTGCTTTGCGCGTCTATCCGTATAAGGGATTAAGCGAAGTCTATCAAGACGAGCTTAGGCGAGGCTGCCGCTAGAGAGGCACCCGGTACAATCCAGTGTTCGGCAACGGAGGAAAGAGCAATTACAGTCGCAATGATTTCATGCAAACAGTGCGGGACGCACAACGGCTTGGACAGCACGTTCTGTCGAAAGTGCGGAACCGTCATCGGCGAAACCGAGATTCAGGAAGGTCGGGCGAAGCTCGATATTCTGACTGCGGAAGGGAACGCTGCGTTCACTGAAGGGAGAACTGACGAGGCCTTGGCGGTTGCGGACTCGGTGCTCCTTTCTGACCCGGACTCCGTCCCCGCACTGTGGCTCAAGGCGATCTGCCACGAGCGACGCGACGAGATTGCCGAGGCACTGGATTGCGCTGACCGGATCGTGGAGCTGAATCCCGATTCAGAGTTAGACAAGATTCGCCGCAATCAGCTTCGTTCCAAGCTCTCCTCTCAACTCCAGGTTTATGAAAAGCCAGATCGACGGGTTGCGCTTGCAGGTGCGGTCGCGGCGGTCGTTCTCGTGCTCTGCGTAGGTGTGCTGGCGGCTAACACGGCCAAGAGCGGCACGAACCCGGAGACGGTTGCGCTCAACACTCCGCAGAACTCGTCGATCAAGTCGAACCCAATCGAAGACGCCAATCCCGGGACGAACCAGATTCAGGGGAACCAGAACGGCGGCGGCACGCTGTCACAGCCCAACTCCGGAAATGTCAACGCGGGCAACAACGGAACGGTCGGACCGGGCGACGTTCCGCCGATTACCTCGAACGGAGGTGGCAGTGGCGGTAGCTCCAGCGTGAAACTGCCCATCGTGGGAGGTCCCAGCCTTCCGAACGTAGGCGGTGGAATTGGGCCGGTCGATCCCAATATTCTTAAAGTCGAGCCGAGACCCGAAACGCCTCCTACAAAGAAGGAAGCAGTTCCAGACAATGATCCGCCAGTCATTGACCCTCCGCAGGCAAATGAAGACAAGGCGGCTGAGAACAACGGGTCGATCGAGATCAAGGTTTACAATGGTGCGAACGGGACCAAGTCTTCCGGTTCCGAAGCGAATGGCGCGAAAGCGCAGAGCATGATCGCTAAAGAGCAGTTCCTGATGGGCAACTATCGCAAGGCGGCGAGTCTCTTCGAGCAAGCGATTCGCGGCGGCGGCGATCCCATCTCCCTCAATCAGAAGCTCGGCCAGTCGTACGAAAAAATGGGCCAAAGCGGCGATGCAGTCCAGGCTTACAAGCGCGCCATTCAGGCCGCTGACTCGGCCCTTGCATCGGGCCGCGGCAACCCGGACCAGATCCGCTCCGCCAAAGAAAGCGCCGAGCAGGCTCTGAGGAACCTGGGAGGCTGAGGCTGCTCCGCCCGGCTTTCTTGCTCCTTCTCCTCGGAATCGCAGCATTTAGTGCAGCGATTCCGAGAGTGCTTATTATTCAGAGCATGGTGCCGTTTCGTGGCACCGACGATCCCAACCTCCCCGTGGCTAACCGGCTTGCCTCCGAGTTCGACGAGCTCGGCAAAGTAGAAGCTGTCGTTTGGAGCCTGAGCGATCCCATTTTTCGCGCCGCCGCCACATCCGGCAAGGTCCGGCACAAAGATTCCCCCACCCTAGAAGAAGCCATCATGGCGGCAGATGCTCTAAGCGCCGAATACATTCTCGTGGCGCAGGCATTCCGGAACGGCGGTGCCTACAAGGGGAAAGTAGAGCTTTTCAAAGGCGGCAAGTCGATTTGGAAGGACGAGCAGAACATTACGGTCGGCAATTCCAGCGCCAACGATGCTGAGTCTTCCCTGCTCTCGCTGGCACGCTCGCTTGCCATGCGGATCAACAGTGAGCCGCTCAAGGGCCTTGTATCGCAGAAGGCAGCACAAACCCCCGCACTCACTCAGGGCCAGGCACCCGTGCAAGTAAGCGTTCCGGCTGCTCAGCCTGTCAAGAAGGATAACGGACCCGTCATTCGTGACGGTCAATCGCTAATGAAAGCGGGACGACCGGCGGCGGCGATTCAGAGCTTGCGGGACGCCGTGGACTCAGACCCTCTCGATACCGAGCTTCGGCTTGCTCTCGTTGACACCCTTCTGACGGTCGATCCTGCAGCGGCGGCGCAAGAGGCTCGGAACGCAGCGGAGATTATGCCGGACGCGATCGAGCTTCGTGTCTTGGCGGCGAGAGCCTGGATGCGTGCGGGCAAGCCGGACGAGGCGCAGACCGATTTGAACGAAGCGATGGCGCGCAACCCCGATGGAGCAGGGACTCGCTTGCTCCTGGGCGAGATCGGCATCGCCCAGCTCAAACCGGAGAGAGCCCTGGACCACCTTAGCAAGTCGATCGCCGCTGGCGATTCGGCGGAAGCGCGATTCCTCAGAGCGCTCTGCTATGCGCTTTCAGGTGCTACCGAGCCGATGCGAGCCGATCTCGATGAGTTGGCGAAGCTCGAACCGAATCCCGCAGCCCTGGAAATCGATAGGCGCTACTCCTTCGCAACGGATGTGCTCGATCGTTCCCTTCAGCTTGATGCTAACAACGTGAGGTCGCTGATTCAACGCGCGATCGTGAAGCCGAACGACAAAGAGGTGCTGGCCGCGGTGGAGTTGGCACGGCGGCAGGTTCGCGCTCGCGGTGCTCTTGGTGATCGCCTTGCGTCGCCGGCGGCTTTCAAAGTGGCGAATGAGAAGCGCATGCTTGCTTACAAGCTGATGGCTCAGGCCATCTCCGATCTCCTTGGCTATATGGCGGGTGGCGGCGATGAATCGCTCACGGATGCGCGGATCAATCTCGGCGAGGCGATTAGGAATGCCACCGAGGGCCGAACGGCGGAAATGAAGATTAGGCAGGGCTAAATAAGAACCGCCCCCGCCTGGGAAAAGGTCGGGAGCGGTTAGGGACGATCTCAAGCTTTCGCTCTACAATCTTCCCGAGGGAAGGAGGATATGCGTCATCTCTTTTGACGCGCGGCGACAAATAGCGGTTCCACATGTGGAAAACTTTGCATTTTCGCGCGAACTAACCGGGCTCGGTAAGCTCGGACGTCCGTAAAATTACCTAGTATGAAGCTGGGTTCATGCCGGTCATACCGTCATACCGCCAGGCTCACCGCACGTAGTGGACTTCAACGATTCGTCCGCCAACGAACAAGAAAAGGCAGGAAAGACGAGGCTTGCTTTTGGCGATTTCCCGGGCTTCTTCGAACTTCTTAGACACGATGTCTCCGTTGAGCCCCGCCAACAAACTCATATAAGTCGTGGCCTCATCGGCATCGGGAAAGCAGGCCAGCCCATCGACCATCTGCCCATCGGGCAGCGTGGCATTGTTGCAGGCGTACTTGTCGCCGCCAACGCTGATGAGAAACAGCTTGTCTGGAAAGCCGCCATAGCCGCCCAGTTCGATCTCTTCAAGAAT
>JBGGMI010000234.1:0-31327 GCA_041288075.1 Fimbriimonas sp. | reverse complement strand
AGCACCTTCGGCACCGGCACGGAGGACTACTACGGCTACGCCTGGTGCTCTCCTCAGCTTTTCGCGCGCCCTTATCATTCACAGCCAAGGTGCGATGGCCCCGGCAACTTCGGCCACACCGACGTCAACCGCTGGCACATCCTCGACCCGATCCCCTACCGTCGGGCGTTGAAATTCGACCTTGAAATGTGGCACTGGCAAGACGTGCAGGCAACCTTCGCCCACACCGCCTTCTGGTACGCGCCTCCCACGCAGCTCGCCACCACCCAGCCCACTATGTCCGACCTGCTGCCTCCCGAGCTAAAGCCCGCCGCACCAGTGAAAGGAGCCCTCGAAGGAGAGAAGCTGCGGATCGTGTCTAAGACGGGAGGCAATACGCAGAACCAGGAAGGTTTCTGGGAACTCAGCTCTGGCAAACAGCTCTGGTGGACTCAGCCAAAGGTCGGCGACAAGTTGGTACTCGCAATTCCGGTAGCGGAAGCAGGCACTTACGAGGTCATCGGCAACTTCTGCCACGCCAGAGATTACGGCATCCACAAAATGCGCCTGAACGGCAACGAGATCGCGCCCATCGACTTCTACTCACCTTCACTCGCATGGAAGAAGCTCTCGCTCGGAACTTTCGACTTGAAAGCCGGCGACGCCACCCTCGAGATCGAGTGCCTCGGCAAGCGACCAGAAGCTGCAGCAGGAAACATGCTTGGCATCGATTACCTCCTTCTCCAAAAGAAGCCGGCACTGGATCAAAGCATCAAGGGGAACCTGGACAGGCTTTTCTCACAAGTGAACCTCTCCTATCGCATCGAAGGCCGTCTCACCGGAAAGGTCACCGAACCTATTCCAGCGAACGTCCCCTTCGGCACAGCGCTCCAACTACTCCTCAGACAAGTCGGAGCCAACTATCGGGTCGAGGGCGGCATCTACACGATCATCGGCAGCGGCGGGCCGCCACCCGCGTAATAGCATGGGAGAGCAGGTCGAGATTTGGGATAAGGAAACGGGCATTCTCGACCTACCCGGCGGTTGGCCGGAAATGGGTTCACCGGAGCTCAGGCGCATCGAGCGAGAGTGGCCGGCAAAGCGTGCTGCGTACTCGGGCGCGCTAAGCGTTTTCACCGAGCAGTTGCACCGAGAATGGGCGATCGAGACAGGAGTGATTGAGGACCTGTACGATATCGAGCGTGGCGTTACACAAACGCTTATCGAGCAAGGGTTCAGCGATTCTATCCTTAGCCCAGGTTCAACAAATCGGGATCCATCGTTCGTGCTCAACTTGCTCAACGATCAGAAGAGCGCTTTAGAAGGACTGTTCGACTTCGTCGCCAATCGCCGGCCTCTGTCGACTTCGTACATTAAAGAGCTTCATGCCGCAATGACGAGGAGCCAGGCAACCGTGACATCACGCGACTTGGCAGGCAATCTTGTGGAGTCTCCGATGCTCCACGGGGAATGGAAAAGGCTTCCCAACTATCCGCGCCGCAATGGGACGCAATTCATCTACGCTCCGCCGGAACACACTGCATCCGAGATGGAGCGGCTTGTCGCCATGCATCTGGATCACAAGGAGGTCCCTGCGGAAGTAGCGTCTGCCTGGCTGCATCATCGATTTACACAGATCCATCCGTTTCAAGATGGCAATGGCCGCGTGGCACGCGCACTGGCATCGCTGGTGCTCATTCGTGCCGGTCTCTTCCCCCTTATCGTTCCTAGGGACGAGAAGCGGATCTATCTCGACACCCTCGAGCGTGCCGACGCAGGCGACCTTCAGCCGCTTGTGCTGCTGATCGCTCGCCGCACCCAGGCGGCTTACCGTCGGGCCACGGACGTTTTGGAGAGGATCACCTGAACCATGCCCGAATACATCTACTTCGTTCACCCACCAAGATCGACTTTTCCCGGGGACGGGACAGAGGAGGAGTTCGCGATTGTTAGAGAGCACTTTGCGTATCTACAGGACAAGCTCGCACGAGGTGAGCTGATCCTGGCCGGCCGCACACAAGACATGCCGCCTACCGGCCTCGCCATCTTCGAAGCAGAGGACGACGTTGCGGCTCGGCGGTTCTTCGAAAACGATCCGGCGGTGGTGAAAGGAGTGTTCAAAGGCGAGGTGCGACCTTACTCGGTAGCGCTGCTCCGGGGCAGAGACTGAGGCAATCCTGCCACCATGAGAACAAGGCGGGCCATAGTGCCCCTTTTCACAGAAACTTTAGGTACAAACGAAGCGCGAGTGCAACCTCGCGCGTAGGCAGTTCATCTCAGTGGGCGAGTGGTATTACATCGGGCACTACGGGCAACTAGGCCCGCTAACCAAGGATCAGGTCGATGAGCTGATCCAAGGCGGTGTCATCGTGCGCGACACGTATGTTTGGCGCAACGGGATGACCGACTGGATTCGAGCCGACGCCGCTACCGAACTTGCCGCAAGCTTCCGAGTCATGAGCCCGGCCGGTCCCCCACCACCGCCCATGGGCCAAATTGCCCCGGTAACTTCGCCACCGCGCTACGACACGGATTACTCATCTCCCCAAACCCAAATGGCGCCCGTGCAGCACGCTTATTATCCAAGGGTTTCCGCAATCAAGAGCGACCGCAGCCGTACCGCTGCCGGCGTCCTCCAGCTTCTAATCCCTGGCGTGGGGCGGATGTATATGGGATTCGCGGCGATCGGCGTGCTCCAACTCGTGCTCTTCTTCTGCGGCGGCATCGGGTGGATATGGTCCGTTATCGACGGCATCATCATCCTCGGCGGCGGCGTGAAGATGGATGGGTATGGGCGACAGATGCAGGACTAGCGCAATTTAACCGGCACTGCCCACGATTCTCAAGCGTCTACTATGTAGAAAACTCAATGCGCTTCCTTTTTCTTCTCGTACTCACGGTCCTCCTGCTCCCGCTTGCCGCGGCACAGGATTACAGGCCCAAGCCCGGCGAAACCGTCCTCAAGATGGAGGTCGAAGGCCGCGGCAATATCTTCATTCGACTCAACACCAGGGAAGCTCCCAAGACGACCGCTCACATCCTTAATCTGGTGCGAAGCGGGTTCTACAATGGCCAGCGATTCCATCGCGTCGAGCGAACGCCGAAGCCTTATCTAGTTCAAACCGGAGACCCCGGCTCGAAGGGCGGCGATCTGAGCGGAAAAGGGGGCAGCGGCGCGAGGATCCCTTACGAGGAAACCGGCTTCAACAATGACGCGGGAGCCGTCGGCTTGGCGCACGATATGAGCGACAAAAACGCGGGAGACAGCCAGTTCTACATGCTGCTCGATCGAGCCTCATTCCTGAACAACAACTACACGGTGTTTGGACGAGTTGTTGGCGGCATGGATGTGCTTCAGAAGATCCAGCGAGGCGATAGGATCGTTTCCATCAGCGTCATCTCCTGATTGGGCCTGATTCCTAGATTGTATGATTGAGCCTTGCGCTACTACGTCATCTCCAACGATGGCCAGCGATACGGCCCGGCAGACCTTGCGACCCTGAACCAATGGGCTCAGCAAGGTCGGTTGCTTGCGAATCAACTTGTCGAGGACGAAACTTCTGGCGTGCGCGTGGTGGCGTCTTCGCTACCTGGCCTCTTCTTTCCTCAGCAACAGCCCTCTCAAGCGGCGGCGCAGCCATTCAATCCTACTCCGAGTTTGTACCCGCATCAAACGTTCGTTAGTCAGTCGTGGACCCTTGGCACCCTCGGGCTGATCAGCTCAGCGGGGATCTGTTGTTGCGGCCTGATCCCGCTGCTCGGGTTCTTTCTTTCCCTTCTGGGGATTATTCTTGCTACCAGAGCGCATGCGGCAGGCAATCCTCATGCCAAATCAGCGAAGGCGTTCAACATCTTCGTTCTGGTGATCTGCATCGTAGAACTGCTTGGCCTGCCGTTCTATCTCTCGAATCAGGGATTCTCTCTAAGCTGACTTTCTGAGGGACAGGATAACCGCACCTACCGGGAACTCGTGCTGGAGGGTTAGGCGGGAGTAATCGTCGCTAATTTTGACCTCCACCTGTTTCATCGGCGGCAATAGGTCTCCCAATATGCCTTTCATCTCGCCCTGTTTCGGAACGAGTGTGATGGTCTTGCCCTCGAGCGACCATTTCCCCTCGATGGCGCCACCGGATGCGATCACGAAGGTGTTGTCGGAGCGAAGTTTCAAGACGAATTTGCTCAGCACGTTATTCACTCGCCGCTTAATATTCGGGATGGCGATAGCCGGCAGAACAGTTGCATCCTGATCTGGAGTCCAGACGCCGACGATGCGGTCTCTCGTGGAGACGCTGCAGCCAGGGCAGCAGAAGATAATCAGTGCGATCAGCAGGAGAAATGCTCGCATTCGTGCCTCAATCATGTCGCTTTTTGCCCGAGATTTGTCTCCGCTCTAACTATCAATGCGGAAAGGGAGTTCTCTCACATCGTGCAAACTTGCTTCATGCAACTCTCAGAGTCCGAGATGATCGCCGGGCTTGAGAGCCTTATTGCGCCGGAACGGGTCCTGACTGGACCCGCAGCGCAGCGCGGGTACGACTGCGACGCCTATACGGTGGACCGCTCGAAACCGATGTGCGTGGTGCTTCCGGAGAGCACCGAAGAAGTGGCGCGGATCGTGCAGTGGTGCAACCGGAACCACATCCCCTTTACCGCCCGAGGCGCGGGCACCGGCCTGAGCGGCGGCGCTATGCCCGCACAAGGTGGCGTGGTGATCAGCACGAAACGCATGAACCGCGTGCTGGAGATCGATCTGGACAATAAGTGTCTGCACGCGCAGGCTGGGATAGCGAATAAAAGAATCACCGATGCGGTGAAGGAGCACGGCCTCCACTTCGCGCCTGATCCATCGTCCCAAACCGTGTGCACTCTGGGTGGGAACATTGCGGAGAACGCGGGAGGGCCGCATACGCTGAAATATGGCGTGACGGTCCAGCACGTTCTAGGGCTGACGCTGGTCGAGCCCGGTGGGCAGATCCTCCACTTTGGCGGGAAGGTAGCTGGTGGGCCGGGTTTCGATTTTCTCGGATTGATAGTCGGTGGCGAGGGGACGATGGGGATCGTAACCGAGGCTTGGGTTCGGCTGACGCCCCTGCCGGTGGCTGTGATAACGGCTCTCGTCGCGTTTCCGACGATTCGCGATGCCACCCAAACGGTGGCTGACATTATTGCCGAAGGCACGATCCCTGCGGCGCTCGAAATGATGGATCGCGGGGTTTTGAACGCGATCACGATGGCCTACGCGATTTCATACCCGCCCGAGACTGCCGCGCTCCTGCTAATCGAGTGCGATGCGTCTTCCGAGGTGGAGGGGCCGGGAGAGAGGGTCCGAAAGGAAATGGAAGTGGTCCAAGCAACTTGCCTGAAGAACAACGCCATTGAGATTCGAATCGCCGAGGACGAGGCGGAGAGGCAGAAGCTATGGATCGCCCGCAAGAAAGGCATCGGCGCAATGGGCCGGCTAGCGCCAACGGTCGTGACCCATGACGGGGTGATTCCGCGATCAAAGCTTCCGGAAATGCTGGACCACGTCTACCGAATCGCGCAAGAACAAAAGATCGGCGTTGCCAACATCTTTCACGCCGGCGATGGCAACCTCCACCCAATCTTTTACTTCGACGACCGCGACCCGGACCAGGTGGAGCGAGTTGTTCTGGCGGGGGAGGAGCTGATGACCATTTGTGTCCAACTCGGCGGAAGCATCTCAGGGGAACACGGGATCGGGGTTGAGAAGGCGGAGCTCATGAGCATCATGTTCACGCCCGACGACCTGGCGCTACAGCTCAAAGTAAAGTCGATCTTCAATCAAAACGACCTCTGCAACCCATGCAAGATCATCCCGAATCAGAAGTCGTGCGTCGAACACCGCATGCGCTGGCGAGGTGTCGCTACATAGCAATCGTATACTGAACTCATGAGATACGTATTGGAGCTGGACAGGGAGGAAGATGGGCGCTGGATTGCCGACGTGCCGGAGATTCCAGGATGCATGGTCTACGGCGACACGCCGAGGGACGCAACGAACAAAGCTAAGGCTCTGGCCTTGCGGGTCCTGGCTGATCGTCTCGAGCAAGGTGACGCTCAAGTCGAGGATTCCCTCATGTTTGAAGCGGCTTGAGCTACTGGCCCTCTAAGAAAGGTAGAGAGGTTTTCGCCGCACTCATCCGTGTTGGCTGGGTTCACGAACGAACCGCGGGCTCTCATCGGGTCCTAACCCGTGAGGGTTCGGGAGAGTACGTGTTTGCCTTTGGCGATTCGGAAGAAATCGGACCCGTCATGATGGCGCGGATTGCGTCTAGGACGGGTCTCAAGCTAGGGGATCTCCGCTGATGCAGCCTGAGTCGATTAGCGAGTTGGCTTCCATGTTGATGGACGCAGAGAGGGTTTCTGTCGTGGGCTATGGCTCCCTTCGGCCTTGGGGACTGCCTGAGCCTTTATCAACCGAAATTTGCACCGCAGCTCTCACCGGCATCATCGATTACAGCCCTAATGACCAGGTGGTCAACGTCCGCGCCGGCACCCCACTGCAGCAATTGCAGCTTGAACTCGCAACCAACGGTCAATGCCTCCCGCTCCTTCAGCACTACATTGGAAGCGAACTCGCGGGCACCGTGGGAGGCGCCCTCTCGATCAACCTTCCGCACCTCTTGGAAGGCGAGTGCGGCTCCTGGCGGGACTGGGTGCTCGGAATGACCGTCGTGCTAGCCGATGGCACCATCGCAAAATCCGGCAGCCACGCAGTGAAAAACGTGGCCGGCTACGACATCCATAAGCTGATGATCGGCGCGCGTGGCACCTTGGCCGTGGTCGCCGAGGTCATCCTCCGGACCTACCCAATCAAATCCCTCCCCGAACCCAATGTTCGCTATACCCAAGCCTCGGGCGGAGTCGACGCTCCATGCCAGTGGATTCAGCGAGTAAGACTCACCGACTTCGCCCAAGCTAGCGCCGTCGCTAGCAGCTTTGCCGGTGTCGACATTCCGAGGACCTCCACCCTCGTCCGCTTCCTACCTTTGGAAATGGAGCTACCCCGCTTCGAAGGTGACTGGATCCTCCGATCGAACTCGGGTGATCAAAACCTTCAAATCACCGCCGCCGCCACGATTCACTCCATGAAACGAGCCAAAGCCATCCTCGACCCGCACAACAAGCTCAATGGTGGCGCCATGGGAATCTTCTAACTTGCTTAATTTGGGAGGATCCACTCTCTTAGATCGTCGCCAGTAAGCCGGTAGGTTGTGGGATCGATGGAATCTTCGAGGAGTTGTTGCTCCATGATCGGGAGGAGGTCTTGAACTCGTTCGAGGGTGTCGGTGGTTTCGAGGAGGCGCTGTTTTTCGAGGTTTTCCATCTGGAGCAGGTTGGCGATGGTGAAGGAGAGTGCGACCGGGTCGGGGGGGAAGACGACCTGTACGGAGAACTCCTGGCGGGCGAAGAGGCGCTGGATGAAGACTTCGAACTCCTCGCGAGCCCTTGTCAAGAGCTCCTCTGCCTCGGGTCCCTCTTCGATCGCATGCTCGATGACCGGCTCGACCAATCCAGTGAGATACGACCCCGTCTCGTCCAAATGCCGAATGCGGAACCGACGTTCGCCACGCACCTGGATGTCCATCTTACCATCCTCATAGGTATGCACTTTCACGATCCGCACGGCCGTGCCAACCATGTAGGGATCAGCTTGGCCCCCAACTTCGCTGCCGTTCCGGATTAGGACAATTCCAAAGGGCCGATCTTCGGTGAGGCAGTCCTGCACGAGCTCGCGATAGCGTTCTTCGAAGACGTGAAGCTGAACCGATGCGTACGGGAAAAGCACCGTGTTCAACGGGAAAAGAGGCATCTCTTCCAACTCGTGGGCCATTGCCATCTATCAGTATATCGTGGCTTACCGCAGGTTCCCGCCGAAGCTGCCCCGTCGAAAGTCCCAGCGCTCTGTTAAACTGCTTCAATTGCCTCACGAAAACTGCAAGAGGACAGTCTGAAGGGGTAGAGTTCACCCCGTGTCCTCTGGAGTACCGAACGTTATGAGCGAGCACGACGACCTGCACAACTTACGCGACGAAAACAGTCGTTTGCGCAAGCAGATCGAAGCTCTCGAACAAAAACTACGGCAGCACGAAACCGACAAAAATGTGCCGGCCAACTCCCGCGCAGCGGAGGCGATGGATGTCGCACCGATCAACGAAGCCGATGTCACCCTTCGCCGCCTCGTCCAGCGCATTGCGATGATCCTTCAGGCCGAGAAGATCGTGATCATGTTCTACGATCGCGAGCTTGGCGAGCTGATGGGCATTCCACCGAGCTACGGCGTGGAAGAGGACAAGCTTAAGCTGTTCCGCGTTCGGGCGAACCATGGCGTTTCGGGGCTTGTTTTCCGCGAGGCGGAGCCGGTCATCTTCCACGACCTGAACGATCCTCGCACGAAGGACGATCCCTTTGCGATCCTGCATGTCCAGAACGGGGTCACCGTGCCGCTGGTTATCGAAAAGCGTGACGAGGAGAACCGGGTTGTGGAGCGCAATACCATCGGCGTTCTGCACGCGTTCAACAAGCGGCACGGAGAAGATTTCAACGACGAGGACGTGCGGTTGCTGGAGCGGATGGCTCGCAACGTCGGCTCGATCATCGCGAACCTGCAGCTTTATCGAGAGGTTATCGAGGAGCGCGAAGAGCTTCTCCAGACCTTCGAATCGCTTAGCGCGGGGCTAATGCTGGTTTCTCCTGAGGGGCGGCTGCTGCAGATCAACGCTTCTGCACGCTCGATCTTCAACCTGAGCGCGGAGGCGATTGGTAAGCAGGTTAACGACGTGATCAAGAACGAGGACCTGCACAAGGTTCTCGACATCTCCGGCTCTGGCGAGAACGAGGGGCAGAAGGGCGAGATGCTCATCATGCGCGGCGGGTCCGAGCGCATTTACGAGGTCCAGTCGGCGGAAGTCAGGAACGAAGAAGGGAAGTCGATCGGCGTCGTGGCGATCATGAGCGATGTGACGGATATCCGAAACATCGACAAGATGAAGTCCAGCTTCGTCGCGATGGCTTCACACGAGCTTCGGACGCCGCTGACCGCCATCAAGGGGTTTGTTCGCACTCTTCTGGACGGCGAAGAGTATTACGGTGCCGAGGAACGGCACGAGTTCCACACGATTATCGACCAGGAGTGCGACCGTCTTAGGCGGCTGATCGACGACCTGCTGAATACCGCTCGCATCGAAGCGGGTGAGTCGCTGAAGCCGAACTACACCGAATTCGAGCTGACGCCGCTTCTCGAGAAGTCGGTGATGATCCAGCGACAGGCTTCGAACAAGCACAATGTCCAGCTTGTTGTAGAGAACGCGTTGCCCGAGAAGATTGTTGGAGACGAGGACAAGCTCGACCAGATTCTCACCAACCTGCTCAACAACGCGATCAAGTACTCGCCCAATGGAGGCGACGTAGTGGTGAAGGCGCGGGCAGATGGAAACGAGCTGCTCGTCGGCGTGAGCGACCAGGGCCTTGGCATCCCGAAAGAGCACCTCACGAAGGTCTTCGAGAAATTCCACCGGGTCAACAACGACGACAACCGAAAGATTTACGGTACCGGTCTCGGGCTCTACCTGGTTCATCACCTTGTGGAGCAGGTTCATATGGGCAAGATTTGGGCCGAATCGGAAGTTGGTGTAGGCTCGACGTTCTGGTTCAAGATTCCTACCGACCTTGATATCGACAAGGCCAAAGCCGAGAACAACTAAGCCGATAGAGTGATCTTTTGATCATAACCTTGCAATTATTTGCTTGATTAGCGATAATGGATCGGGCTCGAATGGATTCGCGCCTTTGATTCTCTAGGAGCTATGATTTGAGACGCGGACGAGTTCTCATCGTGGATGACGAGCCAGCAATTGGCCGTTCGATGAAAGAAGGCCTTGCCATGCAAGGTTTTACAACGCACTACGTGGACAACGCGCGAGACGCGCTGAAACTCCTCAGGGAAGAAGACTTCGATGGTCTGATCTCCGACTTTCACATGCCACATATGTGCGGCGACGAGCTTATCAAGAAGGCTCTGAAGGTCAATTCCCACCTTGCGACGGTTATGGTGACGTCGGCGTCGGACGTGCCGATCGCCGTCAAGCTGCTGAAGGAAGGCGCTTTCGACTACATCCTGAAGCCTTTCGATATGCAGGACGTGGCCATCCGTATGGAGCGCGCACTCGACCGTCGCCGCTTGATGCTCGAAAACCAGGAATATCAACGCACGCTGGAGCGGCGAGTTCAGGAGCAGGCGGAGAGCATCTTGCAGATGCTCCAGAACTCGCTTCAGGCGCTGACCCACGCATTGGAAGCCAAAGACCGGTATACGCGCAACCATTCCGATCGCGTGTCGGCGCTGTCCTACAAGTTGGCGGAAGTTCTGGTTCCGGATGATCCCGGTTTCGTGGAGAAGGTGCGCACGGCGGCGCTGTTCCACGATATCGGCAAGATCGGCGTTTCGGAGGCTGCGCTCTTGAGTCCCGATCCGCTTAGCGATGAGATGTACGAGGATATCAAGAAGCATCCCGTCATCGGCGAGACGATTTTGACTCCGCTGTTCAACGATCGCGAGTTTTTGGATATCGTGCGGCATCATCACGAGCGATGGGATGGCGGCGGATACCCGGATGCGCTTCAGGGGACAGGCATTCCCATCGGCGCGCGGATCGTGGCCGTTTGCGATGCTTTGGACGCGATGATCAGCGAGAGGCCGTACCGGGCTGCCAAGCCGGTTTCCGTAGCGCTGGAGATCTTGCGCGACGGTGCGGGCAAGCAGTGGGATCCGGTGGCGGTCTCGGCGTTGTGCGAGCTGGTCGAATCGGGCGAGCTGATTTCGATTGTGGGCTTGATTCCGATGCGCGTCTAGGCAGCGGATTGCAGGCTTGCGCGGTCGACGAGCTTAACGAAGTTCTCGACGATGCGGAAGCCCTCCTGTGTCAGAACGGACTCGGGGTGGAACTGGACGCCCTCGATGGGGAGGGATTCGTGCCTGAGACCCATGATCTCGCCATCGTCTTCTGCAGTGGCGGTAACGATGAATCCCGGCGGCACGCTGTCGCGCGTCACGACCAATGAGTGGTAGCGGATCGCGCTGAAGGGGTTGGGCATTCCTTCAAAGAGTCCCTTGCCGTCGTGCCGAACCAGGCTGGCTTTTCCGTGCATGATGTTTGGTGCCTGTTGGACAGTTCCGCCCGCAACGTGGCCGATTGCCTGGTGCCCGAGGCACACGCCGAAGAGGGGCACGCCAGAAAATCCATGGCGCAGATAAGCCTCGAGGATGGGGAGGCAAACCCCGGATTGCTTGGGTGTGCAGGGGCCAGGAGAGAGCATGATGCCGTCGGGCTTCAGGCGCTCGATCTCGTCCAACGTGACCTCGTCGTTGCGACGAACCACGACCTCGGCACCGCACTGGCCGAGGTATTGGACCAGGTTGTAGGTGAATGAGTCGTAATTGTCGATCACTAGGATCATTTGTCGAGTTTACGCGTGCGTGCTCAAATCCGTACAAACTGCGGACTGTTGTGGAAGGAAATCCATGATATATTGGAAAAGAAGAGACGTGCTACCGGCGGATTGGCGGCTCGGGGGATAGTAAACACAGTGGCAAACAACTTCATCTATGTCATCGAAGGCGGAGCCCACGATTATTCGCGTTGGCTCAACATTTCGCTTCGTCCGCGAGGCATTGCGATGCTGCACCTCTCAGACCTCTGCCATCCGGGCATGTTGAGCAACCTCACGACGGCTGCTTGCGACTTGGATGTGCTGCAGACCTCGCTTGCCACCGGCGCCATGCAAATTACGCTTTCGAACGGCTACCTGTTGGCGAAGCGTGTCGACGGACTGCTCGAAATCGAATTCAAGGGACACGACGACACGAGTCCTTGCCGAGTGACGCTCAAGGTGGATGAGGTCGAAAAGCGGCTGGAGGAACTGAAGAATCAGCTCGCTGCAGCGGCGGTTTAGAGGCTCTTTTTCGAATCACCCAGTTGGGGGATAGCGACCACCGCCCCAACTATCCGATCATTTGTAGTGAGGGCGGTTATTGACTCCTCCCTCAGTCACAATCACCTACAGCCTCCGCGACGCCGCTCGGCAAATCTGCCTCGCGGCGTTCGCGAGTTTAGAGGGGTGCTCCGGCGGCAATCGAGACCACCAGCGCGGTCAAGAGAGCGGCGACGATGAAGGCCACGATTGGCCTGATGGTAGCGCGAGTCATGCACTGAAGACGCATCCAAACGTGCCTGTCGTTAGCACGCGGTGTGCAGAAGGGACTATTGGCCCGAACAAGTCCCGCCACGGGGCCCTCTGGTAAAAAGAGACGCCTTATGTCCGAGCTGCGCTATCACCCGTTTCTGGACCAGTGGGTCATCACGGCCACACATCGGCAAGACCGCACCTTTCTGCCACCGGCGGACTATTGCCCGCTCTGTCCGACCAAGCCAGGCGGATTCCCGACCGAGGTGCCCTTCGAGAACTACGACATCGTGGTGTTCGAGAACAAGTTTCCATCCTTGAGCATGCAAGCTCCAGAGCCGTCAGTTCAGGGGAACTGGCTCACGCCCGTTCGGCCGAGCGTGGGCTTGTGCGAGGTGATTGTTTACACCCAAGATCACAACAGCACGTTCGCCAATCTGTCGTTCAACCAGGTGCGAAAGCTCACTCGGGTGTGGCAGGAGCGTTATGTCGAGCTGTCGGAGCGGGAAGCAGTGGAGTACGTGTTTATCTTCGAGAACAAGGGGAAGGAGATTGGCGTGACCCTGTCGCACCCCCACGGGCAGATCTACGCTTATCCATACATCCCGCCCACGATGGAGATTTCGCTTGCAGCCGAGCGAGCGCACTTCGAAAAGACGGGGCGGCCGCTCATGCAGGATGTCCTGGCGCAGGAGGGAATCGGGGTCGAGGAGTTCGAGTACGAGCACCACGAGAGCCATATCGTTTGGCAGAACGACACCTTCATCGCGTTCGTGCCGTTCTTCGCGCGATATCCCTATGAGGTCTGGGTCACGCCGAAGCGGCACATTGCGTCGCTAAAGCAGATGACCGAGCGCGAGCTGGATGAACTCGGTGAGGCCTTGCTGGCGGTCACGCGCAAATACGACAAGCTCTTCGGCTTCTCGATGCCGTACATCATGGCGATGTATCAAGAGCCGGCGATGCCGGGATACCACTTCAACTGGTTCCACGTGGAGTTCTATCCGCCGTACCGGACTGCCAACAAGCTGAAGTATCTCGCGGGCAGCGAGGCTGCGGCAGGGGCGTTTATCAACGACACTCTGCCGGAAGTGACGTCGAAGACGCTGCGCGAGCTCGAGTTCGAGCCGATCTAAGCCTTCTTCGGATGTGCCTTGAAGAACTCCCAAATCATGTCGGTTGCGGTCGAGGGCCAGTCGTGGGTGCCTTCTTCAAAGCTGACTAGCACTACTTCGGTGCCGTCTCGGCCTCCCGTGAACGATTCAGTCGTCATGTCTCCGGCGTTGGTGATTTTTGGTTCGGTCGACGCGCCTATACGCTTCGCCCACCACTTGGCGGTGTCCTTCGCGCCGAACCCGACGAGGAGCGCCTGGAGATCGGAAGCGTAGGCGACCATCACGTCCTTCTTGCCGTGAAGCAGAATGACCGAGACAGGATTGTCCGGATCGGGAATCGTTTGCGGCGGCTTGCCGCTGAGGCCAGGTAGACCGACAGTGCCCGCCACAGAGGCGACAGCGGCCACTCTCTTGCCAAGCTTCGAGCCCACGAGCTGGGCGAGCATGGCGCCGTTGGAGTGGCCGGCAAAGTACACGCGAGAGCGATCGACGCCTACCTCCTTCTCCACCTGGTCGAGAAGAGCGGTCATGAAGCCGACGTCGTCCGGTTTCTTGAAGCTCAAGTCAATCCAGCCGACATTCCAGCCCTGGCTGTCGCCGAGACCTTCGGGGACGGCGAGGATGAAGCCTTCAGCCTCTGCCTTCTGAGCGAATTTCGTGTACTGCTCCATGCGCGCTGCGGTGGAGGTCCAGCCGTGCAGCAGCACGACGAGCGGGAGGGGCTTCGTGGCGTCGTAAGCTTTCGGAACGCGCAGGATGAATTTTCGAGAAAGCGATCCGACGGGGACAGTCTCGATGTATTTGCCGGGACGCTTTACGGGCAGCGCTACCGTGTTCGACGCCGGCTGCGCACAACCGACGCCCACCAGTGCGATCAAGAGAAGAAGGCAGACTCGCGCTCTCATAACACCATCCTACGCGCGATCAAAGCCGGAGTTCAATCGTCCCACACGATATGCCGCAATTTGAGGTGCTTTCTAGGAGGCGGGTGTACGATGGGTGGGCAAAGCTGGATGAGCTTGAGATTCGGACCGATGCTCAGCCTTCGCAGAAAAGGCTGATCGTGGAAGCTGGAGATGCGGCGGCGGTGGTTCTTCACAACGCAGAGACCGACAAGCTGTTGTTCGTTCGACAGCTTCGGGTTCCCCTTGAAAGGCATGGGGACACGAATCCGCTTGAGATCGTGGCGGGGAAGGTGGACGATAGAGAATCTGCCGCGGACGCCGCTCTCCGCGAGGTCGAGGAGGAGGTCGGCCATCGACTCGAATCTCTAGAGCCAGTGAGGGAGATGTATCCCTCGGCCGGAATCCTATCCGAGAAAGTGAGCATCTTCTACGGCCGGATCTCGGAGCAGACCAATATCTCGGGCGGGGGAGGAGATTCGACGGAGGAGCTTGAATTTGTCGAGTTGAGCCCGAGCGAAGCCTTTCGGCGGCTCGATGCGGGTGAAATCAGGGATGCCAAAACAATCATTGGTCTTATGTGGCTTCGCAGAAGGCTGGAAATCGCCTAATCTACACAAGTGGCAGACACGCTCAAGGTTGACCCGCCAGGCATCGACGCTCCGCTCGTGATCCGAGCGGCGGCGCAGGACGGCAAGGGCTGTACGCTTGTTGATGAAAAGCAGGCCGTTCAACTCATCAACCGGGGTCGGGCGATGATTTGGCTTGACATCCTGGTGAGGGACCAGGCAGCGGCGAAAGAGTTTCTCTCCGAGAAGCTGGACTTCCACGAGCTCGCCGTTGAGGATGCCTTGAGCGAATACGAGAGACCGACGCTACAGGAGTTTCGCGAATACCTGTTCTTCTCGCTTCCAGCCTTGTTCGAGAACCATGGGCCCGACCAGTATGTGGAGATTGGGTTCTTTCTGAAGGAGCACGCCGTGATTACGGTGCGAAGTCAGCCGGTGCGGATCATCGACGAGTGGTTCGAGCGCTGGCGCGCGCATCCGGACACGATGCAGAGCTCGGCGGCCGTCCTCCTCCACTCGATCATGGACGGGATCGTTGACTCTTACTTTCCAGTTGTGGATCGGATGGAGGATGAGATCGACGAGCTTTCGGACGCAATTTTCTCGGGGGACACGGGGAAAGTGAAGGACATCCTCGTTCTGAAGAAGCATTTCCTGGAGTTTCGGAGAAGAGTCGCGCCGGTGAGGGACATCCTGAATGCTCTCTTGCGCCGCGATCTGGTGCTGGTGCCATCGGATACCAAGCCTTACTTCCAAGATGTTCTCGACCACGTGATACGCATCAGTGAAATGCTGGATGTAAACCGGGAAACGTTGGCTTCGTTGCTCGACGTTCACCTGTCCCAGGTCTCCAACAATTTGAACCTCGTCGTCAAAAAGATGACAGTTGTCGCCACCGTGATGATGGTGATGACGCTGGTGGCGGGCATTTACGGGATGAACTTCGACTACATGCCGGAGCTGCACTGGCGCTTCGGCTACCCATTCGCGATTCTCTTGATGCTCGTTCTGGGCGGGCTGACGCTCTGGGGGTTCAAGCGCTCGAAGTGGCTTTAGGGAGCCCTTGCGATAGAGCGTATGTCGTGTAGGAGGTCTTCGAATTCTCGCTCAAGTTGCCTTAGTTCAGATTCGATTGTTGCCGTGTTATGTTCTCTCGACGCCAATTCGAGGCGCTCGCAAAGTTCGGCGAAGTGGTTTGCTCCAATCGATCTGCTGCTGCCCTTGAGCGTATGCGCGTTCGAATAGACGGCGTCCATGTCCTGTTGAAGCACTGCGGACCTAAGATCGTGCACGATGGGCGGGGCGGAGCAGAGGTAGACCTGGAGCAATTCAGATTCAAACTCGGTGTCACCACCCGAGATTTCGGTCAGGTATGCACGGTCGATTCTTCCTCCCGCACGACTCGTTGAACCCGCCCACTGCTCCACTTTCTGTTGAAACTCCTCTGTACGGAGCGGCTTGACGATAAAGTCGTCCATTCCTGCGTTCAGGCACCGCTCTTTCTCACCATTCATAGCATACGCTGTGAGCGCAATGATAGGGGTATGCCGGGCCAGCCTGTCCTCGTAAGAACGTATGCGCTGGGTGGCGTGTATTCCATCCACCTCCGGCATTTGCAGATCCATGAGGATCAGATCGTAATTGGATGATTGGGCGATGCTAACTGCCTCCGAGCCAGTGCTTGCCAGGTCCACATCGAAACCTAGTCGATTGAGCTGGTGGCGAGCAACGCGCCGGTTAAGCACGTCGTCATCCACCAACAGGGCTCGTTTAAGTAGCGGTCGATCAGCAAACTCGTCGGTCTCAAGGTCCAGCAGTGCGCACATCTTATGAGCTAAGGCTCGGCGGGTGATAGGGGTCTGGAGAACATCGTGCACCCCACCAGAGGATGGTCTCAGCGGGGAACAGACGCCAATCACGGGTAGATCACCCAGTCCGCCGGACGGAAAGAGTTGATCCATACAGGCGATGATTGCGATGCTTGCAAGTGAAGGCTCGTTGGTAATCGTCGCGCCCAGCGAGCGAACGCAACTCGCCAAATTCGGACATCCGGTTCCTTCAGCATCGACGAAGACGGTGACGTCCCGGAATTTGGAATCAATCGTCCTGAGCTTTGGCTTCGTGGCCAACTGGAACTCGATGTGGAACGTTGAGCCCACGCCAACTTGGCTATCAACGCTTACTCGGGCACCCATGAGGTCGGCGAGTTGCTTTACAATTGCGAGACCCAAGCCGGTGCCGCCGTAGCGCCTCGTGGCGGAGCTGTCCCCTTGCCTAAAGCTCTCGAAGATGCTGCCCAGTTGTTTCTCTGCGATCCCCAGCCCCGTGTCACGGAGCCAGAGATTGGCGGAGGTTGCGCTTGTGTGGACTCCAATAGTGACTTTTCCTTGTTCTGTAAACTTCAGCGCATTGCTGGCAAGACTTGCCATCATTTGCCTTAGGCGCAAGCCGTCCGCAGGAACCACCGAAGGAGCGTCCCAGTCCACATCCAACTGAAGCTCTAATCCTTTCTCCGTGGCTCTAAGAGCAAACATCTCCGCCACTTCCTCTGCGACCTGGACAAGGTCAGCTTCTTGCATGACTAGCTCCAGCTTCCCAGCTTCGATTTTGGAGAAGTCTAAGATGTCGTTCAGCAGTGAAAGCAAGCCTTCGGCTGACTTGCGAATCGTGGCGGCGTACTCTCGCTGTTCTTGAGTGAGCGAACTGTCGAGTAGGAGATCGATCATACCGATGACTCCATTCATCGGTGTGCGAATCTCGTGGCTGACATTTGCCAGGAAATCTGATTTGAGCCGCGAAGTGGCAAGGGCTTCCTCTCGGGTGCGTACCAACTCTTGCTCCGCGAGGCGGCGTTCAGTGACGTCTTGAACGGAGCCGTGAATCTTCCGCACCTTGCCATCCTCGGAAGCGACCGCCTCCCCGATGATCGTCAAATAGCGCTTCGATCCGTCGGCGAGGGTCCTGACCACCTCGTAGTTCACAGGACGCATGTGACGCATTGCAGCCATGTGCTGGAGTAGAACGACTTCGCGCACTTCGGGCACCATGTTGTTGACGTATTCATCAATAGTGGGTCCACCCAGGCTCTGATCGCGATCGAAAAGCTCGAATGTTTGTGCCGACCAAATGATGCGTCTGGTCGGGACGTCCACCTCCCAGCTTCCAAGCTTAGCCAGCCGCTGTGCCTCAATAAGGAGCTTCTCGCTCTTCTCGATTGCAAGACGGGTTTCCATGGCATCGGTGATGTCTTCCGCAAGCCCCACCACGCGGATGAGCTCGCCGCTCTCGTTGCGAATGGGATACATGCGAGATCGGACCCATCTGTAGGTTCCGTCGGGCCGCTTGACACGGTATTCGTGCGCCTTTTCGGTGTCATGCTTGTTGAAAGCGTGGCGGACCTTCGCCAAATCCGCAGGATGAACCGCTCTCAGGAATGCTCCCGAGTCGCGGGTCAGACGTGTTCGCGATAAGCCCCACGCGTCCTCGTAGGCCGGGCTGACATACAGAACCTTGTTATCGCTGACATCGGTGATCCAGAAGACGGCGCTGATTGCTTCAGCGAGCTGTCGGAACCGCTCCTCGCTTTCGCGAAGGGCCCGTTCCGAGCCGCGCTGCTCGGTCACGTCCTGTACATAGCCGACGAGCTTGACTACGTGCCCTTCGCTGTCGACAATGGGGCTTCCCTGCGCGTGAACCGACCGAACGTCGCCGCCTACCTGTACGATTCGGTAGTCGTGTGAATAGCCTTTTCGCTCCTCGATAGCGGTGCGGACGACCTTGCGGAATCGTGAGATATCCTCCGGATGCACTCTGGCAAGGACATCGTCAAATGTGATTCTCCTGCGGCCGGGGTCTACTCGGAAGATGCGGTAGAGGTTCCTGCTCCAACTGACCTCATCTTTGACGAGGTCAAATGTCCACGAGCCAACCTTTGCTAGCTCCTGCGCTTGATCGAGAACTTCCTGACTCTCACGAAGTCGCTCGCTTGCAATCTTCTTCTCTGTGATATCGCTGAAAGAGCCTGCCATTCGAATCGGCTCACCAGCCGCATCGAACACGGCAGAGCCTCGGGCAAGCACCCAGATATAGTCCCCGCTGCTATGCCGAAGCCGATATTCCGCTTCGAACACAGGTATCTCGCCTCGTAGATGCTTCGACATCAGATCCTTCTGCATATCGAAGTCGTCGGGATGGACGAGTGCCACCAAGTCGTTTGAATGTCGTGGCAGTTCGGATTCGTCGCATCCGATCATGTCCGCGAAGCGGGGTGAGAGATAAAGGCTGCGCGTGAGCGGATCCCAGTCCCAGACAGCGTCCTGCGTACCCGTTATTGCCAGTTGGAGTCGCTCTTGCGTCAACTGCAGTTGATCTTCAGCCTCGACACGCTCGGTTATATCAGTCAATGTGCCGCGGGCGCCGGCGAACTGTCCGTAGGCGTTGTAGTTGAGCGAGGCAAAGCAAATAAGCCAGCGTTGCTCGCCATTGGCATGCTTGATGCGAAACCTTACGGCAGCCTCGCGTTCCCTTCTCTTCGGCAGCTCGCTCCACATGGCAAGCTGCTTCTCGACATCGTCGGGCCAGACATAGCCCATCAGTCGCTCGCCCAGGGTGGTCGCGATCGAGTAGCCGCTTACCGTCTCCCATGCGCGACTAAGAAACGTCCATTTGCCTTCCCGATCAACCTCAAAAACGATTTCCCTCAGATCGTCAAGTAGTTGTCGGCGCTGGGCTTCGCTCTCCGCAAGCTTTACGCGGAGATCCCTTTTTTCCGTAATGTCGGCTCCGACGGCAACTGCACCGGTCAGCCGCCCATCTTCTAGGATCGGGTCGATAGTGATCTGAAGCCACACTACACGCCCGCTCTTAGCGTAGTTCTGAATCTCTCCCGAGAAGGATTGCCCGGTTCGGATGCTGTGCGCAATTTGGTCGATCGTGTCCTGATTCGTGTCGGGGCCGGAAAGGAGATTGCATGGGTTCCGACCCATAAACTCTTCCTCTTTATATTCAAAAGCAGATTTGAAGGACTCGTTCACCCACACCAGCAATCCCTCCGTATTCAAGATGGCGACGCAATGGCGCGTGCGGTCGGCTACGAGAGCGAGACGCCGCAATAGGTTGATGTCTTGACCGGGTGGGAGTCCGGAGAGGGTGGTTGAAAGGGCACTCATAGGTACGCACCCCGTGGCGCGTCTACTCCATCTACTTTATCAGTTTCGGGTGTTCTATACCGCACGTCTAGGGAAGGTTTGTGATATCTGTGTCAAACTCCGGGCTTACGTGAGCAGCAATCTAGGGATCACTTCGCGATCAGACAACTATTCCGACTGGTACAACGAGCTTGTCCAGCGGGCGGATTTGGCCGATTACTCGGCGGTACGAGGGTGCATGGTCATCAAACCGCACGGCTATGCGCTGTGGGAGAACATGCAGCGCGCCTTGGACGACATGTTCAAGGCGACGGGGCACGTGAATGCCTACTTCCCGCTATTCATTCCGAAATCTTTCTTTGAGCGCGAAGCGGAGCACGTGGCTGGTTTTGCCAAGGAGTGTGCGGTCGTCACGCACCACAGGCTGATCGAGAACCCCAATGGCACTGGGCTGGTTGTCGATCCAGACGCCAAGCTGGAGGAGGAACTGATCGTTCGGCCGACTAGCGAAACAGTCATTTGGAACACGTATTCGAAGTGGATTCAAAGCTATCGCGACTTACCGATTCTCATTAATCAGTGGGCGAACGTCGTGCGCTGGGAGATGCGAACGCGGCTGTTTCTACGGACTGCTGAGTTCCTGTGGCAGGAGGGGCACACGGCGCACGCGACGTACGACGAGGCTGAGCAGGAAGCTTTGACGATCCTCGAAATCTATCGCCGGTTTGCTGAAGATTGGATGGCAGTGCCGGTGCTTTACGGGCTGAAAACCGAAAACGAAAAGTTCGCCGGCGCACACCACACCTACTGCATCGAGGCGCTTACCCAAGATTTACGGGCCATCCAGGCGGGAACCTCGCACCACCTGGGCCAAAACTTTGCTAAGGCTTTCGACACGAAGTTTTTGACGAAGGACAATCAGCAGGAATACGTGTACGCGACCTCCTGGGGCGTGAGCACGCGCCTAGTGGGAACGCTGATCATGGCGCACTCGGACGATAAGGGGCTTGTTTGCCCTCCGAAGCTGGCACCCATCCAGGTTGTCATTGTGCCGATGGGGCGGGACGATGCGGTTCGGGAAAAGACGTTTGCGGCCTCAGACTCAATTGCCGGAGAACTTCGGAATCGCAGCCTGCGCGTCCACGTAGATAAGCGAGACAAAGAATCACCGGGCTTCAAATACAACTACTGGGAGATGCGCGGCGTGCCCGTTCGCATAGAGGTAGGTCCAAGGGACCTCGAAAACGGCACTTGCATCATCGCCCGACGCGATACGGGAGAGAAGGAGACCGTCGCTCTGGACGATGCGGTAGATCGTGCCTTCGAACTACAGTCGGTCATCCAAGATGCGATTTACGCGAGCGCACTCGCCTTTCGCGAGGCCAACACAAAGCGGGTGGACAATTGGGCCGAGTTCGAAGCTGCTTTTGCTGGCGAGGCCGCTCCCGGATTTGTGGCCGCACATTGGGATGGAACTACCGAGACGGAGGAGCTTATAGCGCAAAAGACAAAAGCGACAATTCGAGTCCTTCCACACAAGCCTCTGCAGCCGCGAGATGCCGAACCTGGCAAGTGCGTGCTAACCGGGAAGCCAAGCGAGCGACGAGTGATCTTCGCTAAAGCCTACTGACCGCTACTTTTGAATCGTAATGGTGCCGGGTCCATTTTCGATCCCCCGCACGGTGATATGGATCGGCGCAAACTGTTTGACCACCCAGATGGAGGTCATGAGTCGCTGAGTTAGTTTTGGCACCGAAAACACAGACGGGCCATCCGCGAGCACCAGGGGAAGGAGGAGCTGGTCTGCGAGGAAGCTATCGACTGTAGCGTTGGACGACATCCAGTCGAATGCCTGCTCGAAGGCGCTCTGTGCAATTGTTTCAGCCCTCACGCCCCGGAGCCCCATCGCCGTTCCGCCGCCGAGTCCACGGTCGTAGCGCGCCCACACGGTTATGAAGGCACCCGTCTGCCTTCCATCAAAGTTCACCTGTTGTGCGTCGATCTGCAGGCCAGAGTTCGAGGCCATGTTCTTCAGGTGCGCCATCGCTCGATCGCCAACGATCTTTGGCAGTCCGCATGTAGCGACCACCCCAAATACTCCCCGCATTGCTCCCCGTTCGTTCCACTGCAGGCCTTGAATAGCGCTTGGCTCTACGTCGAGTGAAACCTCACCTTCAGATTCTCGACCGAAGCCATGTCGCAACAGATCGGGCACGGAGTACAGCCCCGCCTTCTTCAGAGCCTCAACCGTGACATTTGCGAAGTAATCGTAACTGAGTGAGTTGAAGCCGTAGGTCTCTCCCTCCACCATCAAGCTCGAGTACACGCCGGTTTTTGCGAGCACCGGCAGAAGAGCGTTAAGAACGATCAGTGCATTCGGCCCTCGCCCCGTGTCAGTCCGAATCGTTTCAAGCGCCCCTGTCAGCCCCTTCGGCCTTGCCGTGGGAAGGAAGGCTATGCTTGTGGAGCCCAACTCCGCCCCGGTCGTCTCGGCTTTACAGCAGCGGGCGAGGGCCTGTATGAGTGTGAGGTCCTCAGCATCAAGAGAAGGATGCTTCGTGCCCCCTCGGACATTGTCGATTCTCAAGCTCTGCTGGGTGAGCGCAGACATGACAAGCGCAGTCCGCAACAGCGCCCCGCCACCTTCGCCTTGTGCTCCATCGATGACGATCAGCGCGCTGGTTGTGGCCATAGAAACTAGAGTTTGGCGCGGAAGATGAGGAACTCCAGGGTCTTCATGGAGTAGGTGAGGCCGATAATGAAGAAGACGGCGAGGAGCATCTCGACGAAAGCCTGGGGTGGCGTGAAGTTGCCTGCACCTCCAAGGGTGCCGGCTCTCACAATCTTGTTGATGGTAAGCACCAATTCTCCGGTCGCAGCAAGGAGCGGTGGGCGGAGCACCACATATGCCAGCACAAAGCTGCCGAACACGATCGGCATCGTCAGCTTGTACTTGTGCCGCTGATGCTCGTTATAGATCACGCAGGTGCGGCAGCGCTCCTTCTTTTGCACCATCGTCAACTTGTTGTTCCGAGGAATCAAGTTGGCCGCGAGCAAGGCGTCCTTCGGAATCGGGCGATTCTCCATCGCGTTCCGAATCACGCTTTCTTCGCACATGCACCCAACGAGTTCTTTCCAGCATGTGCGCTTGGCATGGAAGATAGGACAGCGTTCGCGGACGAACTTACGGCAGTAAGGAAGCTGCCAACACTTGCCCATGAACACGTTTTGCTTCTCTTTTTCTTCTTGAACGCCCTTGCCGTACTTGAGCTGGTCGGCTTTAACTCCCACCTTCACTCGTTGGCGTATTCGAATCGCTACATCGGCAAACGCCACGGCAATTGCGATGACCCCGTAGATCATGCCACCTTGCTGGATGGCTCCCAGTGCAGGACCCATAGCTGGGCTGTTCGAGTCTCCGCCTAGCACGGAGGGTAGATACAATGGCGAAAAAGTGAGTGCTCCCGCCAGGAGCAGTTGGCCCGCGCTCAGGATCTCTTCGCCCCAGAAGATATAGGACAAGCCCACGCCGAGCCCCATGACCCCGATGTTCAGAATCTTCTGGAACACCGCGATGTTGCGCTCTGCATCGGCGAGCTGCTCGGGTTGGGCATTCATGCCCGTGTAAATCAAGAGTCCAACGGCGACTAGAGTAGCCAGCGCGCCCAACCACATGAGCAACTTGGCGCAACCCGTGAGAAAATTCTCAAAGGTTTCGGAAAGGTCAACTCCAAATCGGCCGCTGCTCATCGGTTTCCAAAGGGACTATTTCTTGACGCGTTCGAGGTAGCTATCCGTGCGCGTATCTACTTTAACAACGTCGCCCACATTTAGGTGGAATGGAACGTTAATCACCGCGCCGGATTCGAGTTTCGCCGGCTTCGTGCTGCTGCCGCTGACCGTATCGCCTTTATATCCAGGGTCGGTTTCAACGATCTCCAGCTCAATGAAGTTGGGAAGCTCGTAGCCGAGCGTTTCGCCGCTCGCTTGAAGTGCGACGATCTCCATGTCTTCCTTGAGGTATTTGCCCTGGTCGCCTAACGTCGACATGGGGACCGGAATTTGTTCGTACGTGTCGAGGTCCATCAGAATCGCCTCTTCGTTTTGGCGATAGAGGTATTGCATCTTCATCTTCTCGACGAATGCGGGCTCGACCCGTTCACCGGATCGGAAAGTTTTCTCCAGAACCTGGCCCGTTCGAACCTTGCGAAGCTTGGTTCGGACAAATGCGCCGCCTTTCCCTGGCTTCACATGTTGAAATTCGATGATTGTCCACACGTCCCCGTCCAGGTACATGTGCATTCCGTTTTTAAAATCGCTGGTATCGATCGCCAATGCAAGAGCTCCTGAGGCACCGCGCCCCAGGCTAGATTGTGGCACGTAGAGGCTGCAGCGCAGAAGGGGGGTGGCATCCATGCGACTGGGCAAGAGGAGCAACACTGTTATTGTAAGTAACGCCTAAAAGGGTTCCAAGGTTACGTAGCTTCCAGAAGCCTGCCAGCTATAATTCGGTGCAAATGCCCAAGCGACCCATTCGAGCCGACGATCTGCTGAAGTTTATATTCGTCGGCGACCCACAAATCAGCCCGGACGGAGCTCGCGTGCTGTTTTCGCACAAGACCGTCAACGATAAGAACCAGTACATCACCAATCTGTTCACCGTGGACATGGAGGGGAGCCTCGTTCAGTGGACTCAGGGCGACAAGGGGGCTAGCCATGGGCGGTGGTCGCCGGATGGACAGTCCGTGGCATTTATTTCAAAACGCGAAGGGTCGGCCGCGCAACTTCACTTAATCCCCATGTCCGGCGGTGAGGCCAAGGCACTCACGAAGTTGCCGGAAGGCAGCATCGGTGGCTTCAGATGGTCGCCTGATGGAACAAAGATCGCATTCACATTTCGCGACCAGATGCCAACCAAGACTGAGAAGGCAAACAAGGAGCGAGAAGAAAAGGGGCTCAGCGAACCGCCGGTCGAGATCGACGACATCTGGTATCGCCTGGATGGCGACGGCTACTTTGCAGGGCAGCGATACAAGATAGTTCTTGCCGACGCAGAGACTGGAGAGCATCGGGAGCTCTATTCGGCTTCTCCGGACGGGAATTACAGCTTCGACTGGGCTCCTAACGGGAAGGAGCTGGCAGTCATCCATACTGCTAACAAGCGGCCGTTCGCCGACCCTCCCAACGATCAGATATGGCGGGTGAACCTCGAAGGTCAGGCATGGAAGCTCGAGGGTTTGCCGAAAGGAGAGAAAGGGGAGCCGCGCTGGTCGCCGGATGGCAAGTGGATCGCCTATGCGGGTGACGTCGACGAGGAAGATCCCTGGGGCACGCGAAACAAAAAGCTGTATTTGGTCAGCGCAGAAGGTGGCGAACCGAAGAACCTGACCGGCTCACAGGATTACGACCTGGATGTAGCGACACTCAGCGATAGCCGAGAGGCAGCTTTCGGGGCCACCATGGAGTGGAAGCCAGATGGCAGCGGTTTGTATGTACAGATCGGCTGGCATGGTGAATCGCAGCTCGGGTTCGTCTCACGTGATGGAGGCGTTGAGCTGATTACGGAGGGGCAGCACAGCGTCGGCATCGGCAACGTGAGCCGGGATGGTAGACGGATTGCGGCCACTCGTGGACATGCGACGATGTTGCCAGAAGTGGCGGTCATCGAGCAGGAACTGGGCACCGGGAAGCTGGTGCCTCGATTGCTGACCGGCCTGAACAAGGCATTTTTGGATGAGGTGAAGCTTAGCGAACCAGAGGAGTTCTGGGTGGAGAGCACGGATGGGGCGAAGGTTCACACCTGGGTGCTGAAGCCGCTGGACTACCTGCCCCCACGCCGATACCCTGCAGTCTTGGAGATTCACGGGGGGCCGCACACGCAGTACGGGTGGGCTTTTTTCCACGAGATGCAGATGCTGGCCGCGCTCGGCTATGTGGTGGTGTATTCAAACCCGCGCGGCTCGAAGGGCTATGGCGAGGCGTTTTGCGCGGCGATCCGAGGCGATTGGGGGAACAAGGATTGGGACGACATCCAGACGGTCACCCGGTTCATGCAGGGCCAGCCCTACATTCATCCGGGGCAGATGGCGGTGATGGGCGGCTCTTATGGTGGCTACATGACGAACTGGGTGATCGGGCACACCGATGCTTTTCGGGTTGCAATTACCGACCGTTGTGTCTCGAATATGGTTTCGATGGCGGGCAATTCGGACTTTCCGTTCAACAAGAACGGCTACTTCAAGGGCACTGCCTGGGGGTCGCACGAGGAAATTAAGGAGCTCTGGCGCCAATCGCCGATTGCTTACTTTGAAAACGTTAAAACGCCGACCCTGATCATTCACAGCGTGGGTGATCTTCGGTGCAACATTGAGCAGAGCGAGCAAGTGTTTACAGCGCTGCAGCAACAGGGAATCGATTCGAGGTTTGTTCGTTATCCAGAATGCACGTCGCATGGAATGTCTCGATCTGGGCCTCCTGACTTGCGGCTGCACCGATTAGGCGAGATTACGAACTGGGTTGCTAAGTACCTGAAGTAATTGCTTAGAGAGTCAGCCCGCCATCCACGGTTATCGTCTGACCCGTAATGTATGCCGCCTCTCCAGAAGCTAAAAAGAGTACGGCGGCGGCGATGTCTTCGGGCTTGCCGAGTCTCCCTGCCGGGGCGGTTTTGGCTACGTGGGCTCGCATTTCTTCAGGGAGAGCATCGGTCATGTCGGTTTCGATAAAGCCGGGGCAGACGGCGTTGCAGGTGATTCCGCGGCTGCCGAGCTCTTTGGCTACGGACTTGGTGAGGCCGAATAGGCCGGCTTTTGAAGCTGCGTAGTTTGCCTGTCCGGCGGCGCCGGTGCTGCCGATGATGCTGCTGATATTGACGATACGGCCGTATCGCGCTTTCATCATCGACTTGGTGGCGGCTCGGATGGTGAGAAAGGAGCCTTTGAGGTTGACATCGAGGACCTTGTCCCAGTCGTCGTCCTTCATGCGAAGAAGCAGCGTGTCGCGGGTGATGCCGGCGTTGTTGACGAGCACGCTCTGGGTGCCCATTTGCTCCAGGATGGAGGCGAAGAGGGCTTCGACGGCCTCGGAGGAGCTGACGTCGCAGGCGAAGGGCTTTGCTTTGCCACCTTCGGCTTCGATCGCCGAGGATGTGGCTGCGGCCCCGGCTTCGGTCGTTGCGATGCAGGCGACGTTCGCGCCTTCGCGAGCGAAGGCGAGGGCGAGCTCTTTGCCGATGCCGCGGCTTGCGCCCGTGACGATGACGATCTGGTCGGTGAATCTCATGGTGTTAGCCGAGGTCGTGAAGGGTGTTGGCGAGGGAGCTTTCGTCGGAGACCCGGTTGGTGGAGGCTCCTTTGTCAATGCGCCGCATGAGGCCGCTGAGAACGTCGCCGACTCCGCACTCGACGAAGCTGGTGACGCCGTCGCGGATCAAGTTCTGGATGGTCTCGGTCCAGCGCACGGGACTCCTGAGCTGGGCTTCTAGGAGAGTGGGCCAGAGCCTCGTATCGTCCACGGGCTCGGCTCCGACGTTGCTGTAAACCTTGACGCCTCGACCTTGAAGCGGCGGGTTCTCGGCCAGGGTTTTCGCCATCTCTTGAGCGGGATTGTCCATGAGAGGGCTGTGGAAGGCTCCGCTGACGTTGAGCGGAAGGACTCTTTTCGCGCCTGCGGCGGATGCGGCTTCGCCGGCGGCTTTCACGGCTTCGACTTCGCCGCTGATGACGAGTTGGCCGGGGCAGTTGTCGTTGGCGATGACGACGGTTCCTGCGGTGGATTTGCAGAGATCTTCGAGGGTTTCGCGCTCTAGGCCGAGGATGGCGGCCATCGTGCCAGGGGTGTTCTGGCCGCTTGCGGCCATGAGCTCACCTCTTCTTCTCACCAGTTGGGCGCCGGTTGGGATGTCGTAGATCCCGGCGCAGGTGAGGGCCGCGTATTCGCCGACGCTGTGGCCGGCCATGGCTTTAATTCTTTCGCGCAGCTCGGGAGTGAGGCAGTGGAAGGCGGCTACGGAGCAGGTGAAGAGGGCGATCTGGGCGTTTTGCGTTTGCCGCAGGGTCTCTTCGTCGGTTTCGAAGCAGAGCTTGCGAAGGTCGAGGCTTAGGGCTTTGGAAACTTCGTCGAAAACGGCTCTGGCTTCGGAATGCTTCTCCCAAAGTTCGAGGCCCATGCCTGGTTTTTGGCTGCCTTGGCCCGGGAAGACGGCGGCGATCATTGCTTCGAAGTTTTACCGCGCTAGGCTTTCGTTTGGCGGGGGAGCGCAGCGCGGCTGCGCTGACCCGGATGCGCAGCGTTGCTACGCGTTCCTGGCGGTATCTTTCATCCATGGTCGAACCTAGCGTGGCTGTCCGAGTGCTTGATACCTTGCGATCTTCGCCTGCGTCGGGGACAGAGCTTCGAAGACAGGCTATGGAGATGCTCGACGAGCTTCCGCAATACAACTGGTCCGGCATCTACCGGTTGGAGGGGGACATGCTCGTTTTGGACGAATACGTGGGCGCGGCAACGGACCATACGCATATTCCGGTCGGCCGGGGCGTGTGCGGGACGGCGGTGACGGAGGACCGGAACCAGGTTATCGAGGACGTCCGAGAGCTGGACAACTATCTCTCTTGCAGCACTCAAACCCGCTCGGAGATCGTGGTTTTGATCCGAGACAATGAGGGCAAGGTTCTTGGCCAGATCGACATCGACGGGCACCAGGTCGGCGCCTTTGATCGAACCGACGAAGCTTTTCTTGAAGAAATGGCACAGGTGCTGGCAGAGCGATGGCAGTAACCGTCTTTGGGCAGCCCTCCTTCCGTATTGCCTCCGACCTTGCAGAGGGATGGGTGACGGAGCTTGGCGGGCAGCTTGGGCCGGTTACTTTTCGGCTCGGTGACCGAAATATTCAGCCGTTCTCTGTTGCTCCGTGGAGTGAGGAGAAGGTCACCGGGCACCCACCGATCATCGAGGCGCTTCGTGGCGATTTCTTCTGCATGCCCTTCGGCGCGAATCTGCGACCCTTTGGCGATGAGGTCCATCCGCTGCACGGGGCCACCGCTAATGGCGTTTGGAGCTTGGAAGACGAGACAGAAGGCTATTTGCGCATGTCGATGGACACCCTGGTGCGCCCTTCGCACGTTGTTAAGGAGCTTTGGCTTCGACCCGGAGAAACGGCGGTGTATTGCCGACACACCATCTCGGCCGGAAGCGGACCGATGCCTTTGGGACACCACGCAATGGTCAAATTCCCGCCAAAAGAAGGGAGCGGGCTGGTTTCGGTAAGCCCGTTCGTGTTCGGCCAGGTGTTTCCCGATCAGCTAGAGAACCCGGTTCTTGGCGGATATTCATCCTTCAAAGAGGGTGCCCGCTTCGACAGCTTGGAAGCGGTGCCTCTTGCGAACGGAGACAGTGCCGACCTTAGCCGGTACCCGGCTCGCGAAGGTTTCGAGGATCTGGCGATGGTTTTCTCTGATCCAGATGCGGATTTCGCGTGGTCGGCGGTCGTTTTTCCGAAGCTTGGCTACGCCTGGTACGCGCTAAAGGACCCACGCGTGCTCTCCGGCACCATCCTTTGGCACTCAAATGGGGGCAGGCACTATTCGCCGTGGAACGGTCGGCATCGGGGGGTTCTTGGGGTCGAGGATATCACCGGCTACATGCACTATGGCGTCGCCGAGTCTTCTGCGCAAAATGAGGCGAGTAGGGCGGGCTTGAGAACGCATTTGATGCTAAACCCGGCTGTCCCGACCGTCGTGAACTACATCATGGGGGTTGTCGAAGTGCCGTCAGATTTCGACCACGTGAATGACATACACCGCGAGAAAAGTGGGCTGGTCATGGAGTCGCGGAGCGGCAAACTTGTCACCATAAAGGTGGACATTGCTCATTTGTGATGCAGTTCGCAAGGAATCCGGTAACGATTGAGGCATTTCCGGCGATATGTACTGTGGGGCAAACGAGTACATGGAAACTGCAGGAAAAATTTACCGAATTAAAACGAACAGCATCTCGATTGGCCAACAAAACTGGCCGAAGGGGTCGCTCATCTCCGCGGAGCGGCTCGGACCGCTCGTGAAATACTTCAAAGATCTCGCGATGATCGAAGAAGTTTCCTTCGTGAAGGTCGATCAGATCAACGAAGGACATCGAAAGGCTGCTTAGTTAGCCTACAATAAAGCCCATGTGGGCACAATACACGCCCTTGCAACGCTTGGGATTCTGTTCGATTGGCGGCATGCTGCTGCTTGCGATGGGCTACATCGGGCACCTTCAACTCGGCTCGCGGCCCGAGTTGGTTCTGAATACGACTTCTGGAAAGCCAACGGCTTCCGAGCAGATGTCTTCGAACGAGGTATTGGTGCACGTGATCGGTGCCGTGAAGAACCCGGGACTCGTTCGTCTGCAGCCGAATGCACGAGTGATGGACGCGATCGAGAAGGCGGGTGGAGCAACCTCGGACGCCCAACTGGACCTGATCAATCTGGCCGCGAAGGTGGAGGACGGAGTTCAGCTCGAGGTGCCAGGCAAGTCCGCACGCCTTAATCCTCGTCCCCTGACTACTCGCTCGTCTACACCAAGGCGATTTCCGAGGGAGTTGCCCGGCAGCATCGACTCTGGTTCGGTCCCGTCGCTCGGAGTTCGTCCCATTGAGGTCGATCCGCCGTCTTCCTCGGAATCGGGCCCTGTTGCTTCCGGGCTGGTTAGCCTGAACACCGCGAGCAAGGCAGAGCTCGACACGCTGCCAGGCGTCGGGCCTTCGACTGCCGACAAGATCATTCAGTACCGTGAGGAGCACGGTGGTTTTACTTCGGTTGACGAGCTCCTGGCGGTGAAGGGGATCGGACCGAAGAAGCTGGCGGCGATTCGGGACCGAGTTCAACTGTAGTGCCTCCATCCGTGGAGGCATCTCCTCCGGATTGCCCTAACGGCTCTTCGGAGGAGATGCCCCCTCGGAAGGGGGCACTACGGTTTAGACTCCCGCTTTGACGCGCACGGTCTCGACGCCTAGCTCGTAGACCCACACGGTTTGGCCCGGCGTCACCCTGACAGTGGTTCTTGCCGTGCGGCCGTCGTCTCGCTCGACCTTCGTCGTGATGAGCGTGTCGGTGGTTCCGTTGTTTCGCACGTAAGCTCGGTAGAGGGTCTGTGAGGGGTTCACGACGAAGCGGATCTCGGAAATGCCGAGGGAGCACCAGTCTCGAGCGGTATCCAGGGTGCACCGATCTGAACTTGTCGCTTCGGCGTTATTGCGGGTGACCAAGAGATCGACATCGGCTCCAGCTTCGCGTTGAACGATGATCGTGTTGTTGACGGGCTTGGCGACGCTGCCGCCGCAGCCTGCCAAGCAGAGCGTTGCGGCTGCCATAGCCGCGAGAATTGCTGTTCGCATAAGAATCTCCTAATGGTTGAAATCGACAGGATCGTTTTCG
>JBGGMI010000233.1:0-10475 GCA_041288075.1 Fimbriimonas sp. | reverse complement strand
CATCAGGTCTAGGCGGTTGGTTTGTTTCTTCGCTCATTTCTTGCGTGTTCCTCGGGCGCGAGGGCCCGGCGTGAACTCTTATTATGGCACAGGGGAGGGGTCGAGGGTCGAGGGTCGAGGGTCGAGGAGTCCGCTGCGAACCAGACTCTTGACTCCTTGACTCCTAGCTAAGCCTGCCAGCCCAACGAACACCGTTATAGATCAGCTTTCGAACACGAGCGTCCAGGTACGTGGGATACGTCTCGTGTCCCGGGCGGAAGTAGAACACGCGTCCAACGCCCTCGCCCTGACCCTTGCCGCCGCCGGGACCGCTGGTGAATTCAGGGTCGATGCCTTTGCCGACTGTCCAGCAGGCGCCGCAGGGGAAGTACTCGCCGCCTAAGGGGAAATAGCTCTGTAAGACCAGAACTTCGGCGGGAGGGACTTCGAAGGGGGCTCCGTACATCTCTTCGGCGTCCAGCGTGAAGTCCTCTACTCCGTGCGCGATCGGGTGCTTGGGGGCGCAGACGGTGATTTCTTCCGTGTCGTTCGACTCTCGCCAGCCGCCTTTTAGGTGTCCAGTCGTGTTCAGGACTTTGCGAAAAGTTTTCGAGTAGTGGCCGGAATGGAGGCAGATAAACCCCATTCCCTCTTCCTGCACCCGCTTCGCCACCCGCTCGGCCAACGCATCTTCTACAAGCCCGTGCCGGGCATGGCCCCACCAGAGGAGCACGTCGGTGTTGGCAAGCAACTCGTCCGTCACGCCCTGCTCGGCTTCGTCGAGGTGGGCGACTTTGACTTCGAGCTCACCGGCACTATCGAGCCCCTGAAGGCCCTCGGCAATGGCGCCACGAAGGCTGTTGGGATAAATCTCTTTCGAGGCATGTGAAGGGTTCTCGTCCCAGATGAGGACGCGGAGCTTGTTGGGCATGGTTGATTATGCAATGTAGACTCCCCGGAAATGGACATTCATCAAGTTGCCGTGGTCGGTCTCAAGCGAGGGCTAACCGTGTTTTTGCAAGACCTTCAAGCCCTTCCGGAAGAGGCGTTTTGCAAGAAGTTCGGTCCCGATACTCGCACGGTAGCCGACATCGTTTACGAGGTGAACATGGTGAATGACCATGTCGCGATGGTCATTCGCGGCGAGAAGCCATTCGACTGGCCCGAGGGAGATTTCATCACCGCACCGGCAGACTTCTGCACGAAAGACATTGTCATCAAGGCCTTCCAAGAATCGTCGGCGAGAATTGCCGCAACCGCCGAAGTATTTTCAGCCGAGGAGCTGGAAGAGCCGCTGCAAACAGACGAGGGTGAGACGACGAGGTTCGAGCGGTGTCGCTTCATGACGCTGCACCTTTGGTATCACAGCGGACAGTTGAACTTCATCCAGACGCTGCTTGGCGACCGCGCCTGGCACTGGTCCTAGTTTTCGTAAGTGTTGCCCGCGATGTCTTTGCCCCTCGCTAGCCAAATCTTGTGACCCTGATTTCGCTCGGGATAAACCTTGCTTGTCGTTGGGAAGTAGCGCATCGTGTATCCGGCGCGGCGGTTTTCGGAGGTGTTTGCCTTTGCCCCATGAATGATCCGCGACTCGTGGAGCGAGCACTCGTTTGGTTCTAGCTCGAAGTACACGGCTTTCGACTCGTCCACTTCCTTGATCTCCGTGCTGAAAATGTTCTTCGAAGCATCGTCGACGGGCACGTATTCGCTGAATCCGTTGGAGTGCGAGCCCGGGATGACGGCCATGGAACCGTTTTCAGGAGTGGCTCGGTCGATTGCTAGCCAGACGGTGCAGATGCCGGCCATGGTCGAGACGCGGCCATTCCAATAGGTTGAGTCTTCGTGCCAAGGGGTCGCCTTTCCAACCTTCGGATCTTTGGAGATAAAGTGGCTGCTCCAGAGTCCGATGTTCGGCCCGACTACAGGCTCAACGAGGTCGAGAACCGTATCGCTCAGCAGAAACTCCAGCAACCGCGGGTCGCGGAAGTGGATCACATCCAGGTTGTCGGAGCCGTACTTCGCCAGGTTCTCTTCGAAGATATCTTTGAGCCTGGCAAAGTCGCCAGACGGAAAGACCGGCTGCTTGACGAGCGTATAGCCTTGCTCGTTGTAATAGCGGACCTGCTCTGGAGTCAGCCTCGGCTTTTCATAAACCATGATTGCCGAAGCATACATGGTGTGCCGGTGTAATATTCCGGGCCATGAATGTCACCGAAGCCCTTCTCGAGTCGTGGGATCGTCAGTGCCGGATCGTGACGGCGGTTGCCAGTCGCATCGACGAGTCAAATCGCCGTGTCAAACCTTCCGAAGACGGATGGCCGCTCGACCATCAGCTCGCACACATCCATCTTGTCCGCCGCTTCTGGCTGTCGCGAATCGATCCGCAACGAGCGGATGCGCTGGGTGAGAGCTTTGTGGACGGCTGGACCACTCCGATTACAGACCTGGCCACGATCAAGCAGCTTCTCGAGGACAGCGGCAAAGCCATTGGCGATGCCATGCGTGAAGCCATCGCGAATGAAACGGGAGCGATCGGCGGCTACGACCATCCGGTGATCTTCCTGCAGCACATGGTGTGGCATGAGGGGTGGCACGTGGGCCTCATTTTCCTGGGACTTCGCCTCGCCGGCCAAGAGCCGCCTGAGGAGTGGGAAGAAGAGCACGTTTGGGGCGAGTGGCGTACCGAGTAGGTTCTTTAGAAGGAGCTAACCTGGAACGCATGGATCCGCTCATCGAAGCCGCACGCGAGGTTCGACGCAACGCCTATGCTCCTTACTCAAACTATCTGGTAGGAGCCGCTATCGAGGATGTGGATGGCCGTGTATTTGCGGGAGTCAACGTGGAGAACATATCCTACGGCGCTACGATTTGCGCTGAGCGGGCCGCCGTGGTGAAGATGGTGAGCGAGGGTGGCAGGAAGGCGAAACGCTTGGCGCTGGTTACGTCGGATGGTGGGAACCCGTGCGGCATTTGTTTACAGGTGCTGAGCGAGTTCACTGACGATCCGACTACCCTAACGATCCTGATAGCAGATGAAACGAAGACCCTCAGAACCCATCGGTTGAGCGAGCTGCTGCCGTTCGCGTTCGATTCCTCGCGAGTGGAATGAACGTAACCGGGGTGGAGGTGAGTCTTCATTAAGTGGGTCAAAGTATATTTGGCTTGTTGAATCGAGAGGAGACGCAGTGAAAAAGCCGTTTTTATGGATTGTATTGTTGGCCGCCCTGATCGTGATCGGATGTGGCGGGGGTGGTGGCGGCGGCGATACCACGGGTGTCACGGATGGAAGCACGGACGGCACGACTACTGGCATCCAAACGGGTGTGTACGGCACGCTGCGAGATTCCGCGGGACAGTCAGTAGGCGGAGCGACGATCAAGTTCTACTCGGCCGCTGGCACGTACATCAGCCAAACCACCACGCGTGCGAACGGTGCGTTCGAATCGGAGCTTCCCACGAGCGCTCGCAAATTCACGATCGACCTTGCCGGGATTCCAAACAGCTCGAACTACTTCAACCAATTTGGCTACGGGGACGATGAGTATCTTGCAAACGATCCGGGCTGCCTTGCGCCCTTGCCCGCGTTCAGCCAGGGACAAGCTTCTCCGTTTACGACACCCGTTGTTATCACGCCGAGGTGGCTTGGTCCACCGCCTCCCCCCACAGGCTGTTTGGGGGGATAACTCGTCATTCGAGGCCTACGGGCCTCCCTTTTTTGTTTATTTGTCGGGTGCAGGGCAGCATTGAAGAGCCCTCCACAGAAAGGAATCTTCACAATCATTGCCCTCACTGGCATAATAGGAGCGAAATGAAGCAAGTCCAGTTGTTTGCGGCCGTCTTAATGGCCCTAGCCATATTGATCGGGTGCGCCGGTTCGGACGGCAGCCCCTCAACCACGGGAACCGTTTTGACTGGCGAGCCCAGGATCGAAGCTGTGGTCAAAATCGACCGCACGAATTTGAAGAACCCGAGTCAGTACACCGATGAGGAATTGATGGATCCGACTCGTGTCAATCCGAACGATCTCATCAATCCAACGCTCTACGGAGTTCAGGATTCTCGCAACATCCAGGCGGGCGAGAAGTATTGGTTCCAACTAGTCCGATACGACGAGAACGGCCAACGAGAAATCCTCGATGGCCCCGTTTGGACCATCTCAGACAACCGCTTCTCGGATATCGGCACGAACTCCGGCCTGTTTCTTGCCGGCAACAATGCCACGCAGACGACTCAGTTTGTGTTTGCGACTTACAACGGAACTCGCTATGAAACCCAATATGCGGTCAAGCCAAGGCAGGTAAGGCTGCTGGGGATCATCTTGGAAGAAGGCACGAACCGCCCGCTTCCTGGCGTTGAGCTGTTCTTCTTCGACAACTTCGGCACCCTGGTTGGACAGGTTCGGTCGGCCTACGACGGAGTCTTCCGCGCATCCGTTCCGACCAACACCGTTCAATTCACGCCGACGATCGAATCGATCCCCAATCAGTATTACCAGTCGTTTGTACACGAAGGGCTCCGCTACTCGGTTGGGTATCCGCAGTGCAAGGCGCCGCTTCAGCCGCTCGAGGTTGGAACGGAAGTTATTCAGGAACCGATCTACATCACCCCTCGCGTAGAGGGGCAGCCGACGCCTCCGCCGACCGGCTGCGACATCGACTAAGACTCGGCACGCTTCAACTGACGTGGCCTCTTTCCATCGGAAAGGGGCCTTTGTCTATGCGGACTGTGCAAAGCCTGCCGGAATGTTCGTCACAATTCATGAGAAGCATCATGCAGGACGAATTCAAGTGCGCTCTAGAGAAGGCACTGAAGAAGCTCCAGGCTTCCGACCGTTTTGAGTCGGAGGTTCGGGCCTGCCTTGCGTCGTTTGAACCTCAAACAGTGGATGAGGTGGTTGCTTACCTCACCAAGCACCGTCTTCTGAGCAATCCACGGGCTGCCGAGCAGGCGGTCATCAGTCGTTCTGGGAAGAAAGCTGTGGGGCGGGAACGGCTGCTTACCGAGCTCGAAAAGCGGGGCGCTCCCTCCGCTCTCATCGAGCAGGTTCTGCCGAACTCCGAAGAGGAGCGGGCGCAGTTGCGTGAGCTGCTGCGCGCAAAGTTTCCCCCGACAGCCGATCGCGCGAAGGCGGGCCGCTTCCTCTTTTCGCGGGGCTTTGCCGAAGATGACATCGAGAGCGAGCTCGATAGCTACCTGGGAGACGTCGCCTAGATGGAGAACGTAGAGGCACTTCTCTGGGGCCTGGCCGCCTCTCTTAGCGTTGTCGTGGGTGCGGCGTTCATCCTCGGCCCTATGTACCGGAAGGCGTTACGCCTGAAGGAAGAAGCTGAAGCGATCGAACGGCGCATCGCTCGCGAAGCCGAAGTAAAGGCGAACGAAATCCTTGTAGCCGCCAAAGAAGAGGCCCTCAAAATGCGCGAGCGCGCAAGCCAGGAATCAAGCGAAAAGCTTTTGGTCCTCCAACGCACCGAGGACCGGCTCTGCGCCAAAGAAGAATCCCTGGAGCAGCGCCGTGAACAGATCGAGGAGCGCGAGCAGAGTCTCAAGCGAGAAGCGCGCGAATTAGCGGTACGCGAAGAAGAGGCCTCCACCTACATCAAGAAGATCGATGAGGAGCTTCAACGAGTGGCAAGCCTCACCAAGACGCAGGCAAGGGACCAGTTCGTCAAGAAGGTGGAAGCCGAGTTTCGCGAGATCGGGCTGCGGAAGGCGAAGGAGGTCGAGGCACAGATCGTTTCCGAAGCCGAGCGTAAGGCCAAGCGCCTGCTCCTGGATGTCATGCAGCGTTCCGCCGTCGAATACGTCACCGAAGCGACCCTGGCCGTAGTCGAGCTCCCCAGCGAAGACATGAAGGGCCGCATTATCGGCCGGGAAGGTCGCAATATCCGATCTTTCGAACAAGTCACCGGCGTGGACCTTATCGTCGATGAGACGCCCGAGGCGGTCGTGATTTCCTGCTTCGACCCCATCCGCCGCGAAACCGCTCGCTTAGCGCTTATGAACCTCATGGTCGACGGCCGCATCCATCCCGGCAGGATCGAGGAGCTATACGAAAAAGCGCAGACCGAGGTCGCAAGGACCATCCTTGACGCGGGTGAGCGAGCTGCCGAACGCGCGAACGTGTCCGGCCTAGACCCGAAAGTGATCGAGACGATGGGCAAGCTACGCTTCCGAACGAGCTACGCGCAAAACGTGCTCGACCACTCCGTGGAAGTTGCCCGCCTCTGCGAGAATCTCGCCTCGGAGCTGTCCCTGAACGTAGAGGCGGCAAAGCGAGCCGGCTTCCTGCACGACATCGGGAAAGCTCTCGGCCCAGAGTTTGAAGGCCCGCATGCGATCACCGGCATGGAATTCCTTCGCGGGCACGGAGAGAAGGAAGCGGTGTTGCACGCGGTGGGTGCGCACCACTACGAGATAGAGCCTTGCTCCCCGGAAGCAGTCATCGTTATCATCGCCGACACCCTCAGCGCCGCCCGTCCCGGAGCCCGCCGGGAAAACCTCGAAAACTACATCAAGCGACTCGCTTCGCTGGAGACGCTGGCCAACTCATTCGACGGGGTGGAGCGTTCGTATGCCGTTCAGGCAGGGCGCGAAGTTCGGCTTATCGTAAAGCCGGAGATGATCGACGACATTGGAGCCGAACGGCTAGCGCACGAAGTCGCGAAGAAGATCGAGCGTGAGATGGAATACCCAGGCCAGATCCGAGTGACCGTCATTCGAGAGACACGCACGCAGCACATCGCTAAGTAGGCCCCCGCGAAGCCAAATCACATTTTGATCGTCAAACCATTAACGACACGCCCACTCAACGGGCGAAGCCAATGGGAGGCAGACTTTGAACAGAGCATTACCAGCGATCGCACTCTTGACCCTCGGGTTCACAGCGGCGCATGCGCAAAACGTCTATTATAACGGACGTGACGTCGATTTGGACAACAGTCCCTACATGTATCGCGGCACGCTTATGGTGCCCGCACGCGACATGGGTGACCGGATCGGCGCCCAATTCGACCGGGACGACTCGGGCCGCCGAATGTGGTGGACCTGGCAGAGCCGCCGGGCGACTTACGTCAAGGGCGAAATGAGCTACGACCTGAACGGACGGCGAGTGAGCCTGCCGACGGCCTCAGAGGCCCGCAGAGACGTGCTGTTCGTGCCCGTGGAGATCTTCCGCGGACTCACCGATGGACACGTCACTTCGAATCGAGGCGAATGGGAGCGAGGCGGCACCTTGCCCGGCCAGCGAAGACCACCGGAAAGAATCCCACCGGATCGCCGAGACGATTGGGATCGCCGTGACGACGACTGGCGTCGGCGCGATGACGATTGGCGACGGACCAATCCCGGGACGTACGGCCGAGAGTCTGTAGTATTCGATCGGCGAGAGCTTCGGTTCGACGACCGAAACGAAATCCCCTACCGAAAGAGCGGCGTGCTGATGGTGCCGTTCCGAGAAATGGGCGATCAAATCGGCGCACGAACCGACCGAACCGCTGACGGCCTGCGCGTCACGATCAACTTCGGCGGCGATAACGTAGTCTATGACAAGGGCCACGTCTGGTACCGACTCAACGGCGACCGCCGCGAGCTCCAAACGGTCTCCGAAGATCGCAACGGAGTCCTCTTCGTCCCTGTCACCCTCTTCGAAGCCGTAACTCGCGGCCGAGTTAGAGCCTACTAAGAAAATCCGGACCCTCTTCTCCCCCCCGGGGAGAAGAGGACAGGGTGAAGAGGGGGCGCCGCGAGACCTTGCGGTTCCCGTCCATCGCGACAGCTCATAAAGCAGATAGGGGCTATCCCAAAGCTGTAGCGAGCCGATCCGCAAACTGGTCAATCTGCTCTTTCGTGCGAATCTCCGTCACGGCCACCAGCAGGCAGTTATCCATGCCGGCATAGTAGGCGCCGAGTGGCAAGCCGCAAAGAATCTTGTCCCGCAGCAAGGCGTCGCGAACCTGCACTGCATCCTTCGGCAGTTCCACGGTGAACTCCCCAAAGACCTTTGTGCCGAATTTCACCTTCGCACCCGCAGCCGTCAATCGCTGAATCGCGTACTGCGTGTTTCGCACCGTCGTCTCCGCCACCGAACGCATGCCGTTCTTCCCGAGCGCGCTCATGTAGACCGTCGCTGCAAGCGCCATCAGAGCTTCGTTCGTGCAGATATTAGAGGTCGCCTTCTCGCGCCGAATATCCTGCTCACGCGTCCGAAGCGTCATCACGAACCCGCCTTTCTCCCCATGCGCTTCCTTCGTCTTGCCAACGATGCGCCCCGGAATGCGCCGGACGAGATCGGTCTTGCACGTGAACAGCCCCACCAGCGGGCCTCCAAGCCCCATCGCCACGCCCATCGGCTGCCCTTCGCCAACAACCACATCGGCACCGAAGGCACCGGGAGGCTTCAGGAGCGCGCAAGCGACTGGATCGGAAACCACGATGAGCAGGCAACCCGCTCGATCAGCTTCCTTGCGGGCCTTCGCTAAGTCTTCGATGGTGCCAAAGAAGTTCGGATACTGAACGATCACGCAAGCAGACTGATCGGTGACAGCCGAGTAATCCTCCGTTGCACCGTTCGATTGCGGAATAGTAACCACCTCGATCCCCATCGACCAGCAGTACGTGTCGAGCACCTGCCGATAGTGCGGATGCACCGCCTCGCTCACCGTGACCTTGTTGCGCCCGTTCACGCCCGTCGCCATGATCGCCGCTTCCGCCATGGCGGTCGCTCCGTCGTACATCGACGCGTTCGCGACATCCATCCCATACAACTCGGCCACCATCGACTGGAACTCGTAAATTGTCTGCAGGAAGCCCTGCGAGGCCTCCGGTTGATAGGGAGTGTAAGCCGTCAAAAACTCGCCTCGGCTGATAATCGCACTCACGCTGGCCGGAATGTACCGGTCATAAACCCCTGCCCCCAGGAAGCAAACCGTATCCGCCATATGCACGTTCTTCGAAGCGATTTCGTGCATATGCGCCATCAACCGATGCTCGTCCAGCGCCGGCGGCAAATCCAGCTCCCCCTTCACCCGCAGATTCTCCGGAATCTCACGGAATAGCTCGTCGATAGAAGACACTCCGATCGTCGCAAGCATCGCCTGCGTATCGGCCTCAGTGTGGGGAATATAGGGCATCAGGGTCCGGCGGAGTCGCCGGTCAATTTTAGCTCATTCGGGTTCGCTTCAGCAGCTTACGTTCTTTCCCTCACTCCCAAACAGCGCCATTCGCTCCTCGGTCGCAACCTTCTGTGTCGAGGCGGGGGCGTAGTGAAATTGCAGAGCGCGACGACGTAAATTCGTCTGATTCGTCGGCGTTCCGTGAGGCAGAAGTCCGTCGAAGAACAGGCATCCGCCCGGCTGCAGTGGAACGGCCACGCTGGGCAGCTCTGACCCGCTTTTAAGCTGCCGAACGTCCGCGTCGCAAATCTGCCAGTCGCGCCGATTGAAATGGATCACTGGCCCGAGGCGATGCGCTCCCTTCATTACGAACATGCAACCGTTCTCCCGCCCGACGCGATCGAGTGCAACCCAAACACCGACGACGGGCGTATCGATCGGAAAATCGAAATAGGCCTTATCCTGGTGCCATGGCTTCTCGCGCCCCCCGGGAGGCTTGAGCATCCCCATGTCTTGGAACATCCACGGTTCATGGCCGCCGAGAAGCCGCGAAACCACCTCGAGAATGCGCCGGTGGTGGCTAAGCGCCTTCAGGCGCGCATCGAACTCGACGTAGTAAGCCAGCTTCCGAACCGCGTCGATCCGCTCCTCCGCCGAGAGCTCATCTAATCGCTCAGCGGCGAAGCGCTCGTAGTACACATCGTCGTAGTCCGGATTACCCCCGGCGACGAGGTGGGCCAAGCCAGCCCTGGCTTCCTCTACTTCGGCTTCATTGAAAACATTCTCGACTGCGAGAAACCCGTCCCGGCGATAGGCTTCTATCGCGTCGGCATTAAGTTGGTCCAGCGACGCCAATGCAGGCGCGATCTCGTCCGGCTCATACAGATCGGGAGCGTGCAGCTCCACGGGACCGCTTGCCGCTCCGTCGATCTTGTATTTCGTCGCCATTGCTAGGGTGCCTTTTGTTGAATGACCTCGATTGCTCGCTTGAGCTGGCTGTCCGTCTTAGGATCGCCCAGCTCCGGATCCTTATCCAAGTCGAGCTCGACCAGAACGTGCGGCTCGAGTCCGCCGCTAACAAAGACGTTGTCCTCATCCACTTTGCGCCCAAAGAAGGGCGTGCGAGGTAGGAAATACCGTGCGATGGTGATCTTCGCGCTGGACTGATCGACGAGGGGAAAGACATTCTGAACGGAAGCCTTTCCATAGGAGTGCGTCCCAACCAGCGTAGCCTTTCCGTAATCCTTCAAACATCCGGCGAAGATTTCGGAGGCGCTCGCAGAGTCCTCATTCATAAGAACGGTCACCGGATAGTTGAAGTTGTGCAGCTTCCCGCCGTCCGTGTAAGCAACCTCTTCTTGTCCCCCGCGGAATTTCATCTTCACG
>JBGGMI010000232.1:0-10493 GCA_041288075.1 Fimbriimonas sp. | reverse complement strand
AACTTGGGAGACACAAAATCGCCGATCCTTCTGGTCGAAGGAGACGCACAAGACGAAATGCGGGCCGTCAGGGCCTATCAGGAAACGGGACACACGAATCGGCTTCTAGTTGCCAGAACCGCCGAGCACGCGATGACCCTCCTGAAAGCCTGTTCGAAGGGACTACGCTTCGGCTTGGTCCTCGTCGACCTGTATGCGCCGAGGTTCGGCGCCGCCGACTTGATCAAGCGGATTCGACGCGAACCGACGCTTAGCGAAGTTCCGGTTGTGGTGCTGGCACCCGAAAATGTCAATGAGGAAAGCCTTTGCACCCTCTCCGAAGACGCCAATACATGGGCCCGGAAACCCAGCAGCCGAACGGAGTATTGCAACCTACTAGACAAGCTCGTGCATGCCTTTCTTGGCGTGGCGAGTAAGGGCCTGTGCAAGGAACCTGCACGTAAGTGAACTAAGCCGGTTGCGCCGCATAGGCGGCTTGCGTCCACAAGCTCAAGTCCAGCTCTTGGAATGGCGCGTCCTTGAGCTGGCAGTCTGCCAAGAACGCCTCTTCCTCGGCCGTGGGCAAGCCGCCTGCGTGTACGCGGTCTGCCATCTCGGCTAAACGCTTGAACCGATCGACATGGTCCTGGAACCGGATCTCCGCGTAATCGCGTGCCGCAAAAGTAGAGATGAGGAATTGCCAGTCGGATGCTTCGGCAAGCAACATCTCTCGAGCCGCTTGCTTGACGATCTCCTCCGCTGGCCCGCCGTCGTAATCGCGCGCCATCTGCCGCATCTTTCGCTCCACCGGATAAAGCTGCTCCCATGTCCAAACGTTGCCGTCGTTGATCCAGATGTAGTGGTAGCCACCCTCGCCCCATGACCCTTCCGGCATGGTGATCATGTGCCGCGCAGGCTCCTTGTCGATCAGATCGCCGCCGCTGACCACCTCGACCTGCCCATCCCGGTGCATCGCTCGGGCAAGCTCGTACAGAAACTCCGGCCCCTCCCACCACCAGTGGCCGAAGAGTTCGGTATCGTACATCGCCACCACCGTGCCGTCCCGGTCGGCCAATCCGCGATAGTTGGCAAGCGTGCTCTTAAGCGTCACCACCATGTCGTCCGCATGGTTCTGGATGTTCTCGAAAGCCTTGTAGGGATCGTAAGGCTGCTTTGCGCCGAGATCGGATTTGTTCTCCGAAATACGCCAGTAACGCAGCCGCCCCGGATAGAGCTGCTTGTGAAACTCCAAATAATGCGGGTCACCGGGGTAGCCGACTTCGCCGGACCAGACTTTGACGGTCGTAGCGGGATCACGCGCGAACACCGTCACCCCGCTCGGCAACAGGTAGTGCTCATATTCGCTCCGAAACTCCTCCGGCGGCGAAAAGTATTTGCTGCTTCGCGCGAACATCTCGGCGAGCTGCGGGAAGTTCGCCGCGTACGTGCCGAGCGGCATGCCCCCACGGATCATGTGAGAGTCGACGAAGGTGTATTCGAACCCCTCCTCCGCCAGAATCTCGTCGGTGCCCATCCGCGGGAAAGGAACGGCGTTCGGCTCCACGGGCGACTTCCAGTCATAGCGAGGGCGATAGGCGCACTCCGGCATCCAAATCCCCCTGGGCTTGCGCCCGAAGTGCTTCTCATACACCTGCTTCCCAAGCCGGACTTGCGCACGCGCCGACTCATCCGTGCCGAGCAGTGGCTGATAGCCATGCGTCGCTCCGCTGGAGATCAACTCGATGCAGCCCTGATCCTGAAAGAACCGAAATGCCGCCACCAGGTCCCGCCCCCACTGGTGCTTGAACTGCACAAGCGCCCGCGTATAGAACTTCTGCCAATGCAGCGCGAGCCCCTGCATCCAGAGGTCGTCATCCTTCTCAAACCGCTTCTGGTCCACTAGCGCCGCATCGATCTTCTGCTGGCAATAAGCCTCGAACTCATCCCAAAACGCAGGGTCGCTAAGCTGCTCGGCCAGGATCGGCACGATGTTCATCGTCCACCGAGGCTTGATCCCCTCGTTGTGAAGGCGGTCCAGCGAATGAAGCAGCGGCAAATAGCACTCCGCCACCGCCTCCGTCAGCCAGTCCGTCCCATGAGGCGACTTCCCATGGCTCAGCACGTACGGCATGTGCGTGTGGAGGCAAAGGAGAAAGCGGCCGACAGGCATGCCTCATTGTACTGAGGCAGATTAGATTCCTCCCTCTCTAAGCGGCGGCAGCCTCCTCCAAAGGTAGCATTCTTCATCTATGGCTACAGAGTCGGTGAAGTATTTGCTGGTGGGTGGGGGAACGGCGGCGGCGCAAGCGGCTGTCGGTATCCGCGAGCTTGACAAGGATGGGACGGTGCTCATCGTCGCGAGAGAGAACCACATCCCGTACGACCGGCCCCCTCTGTCCAAAGGCTTTGTCAAATTCCAACCCGAAGACCCCGCAGACATCGAGTCGAAGGACAGCACCTGGTATCCCCAGAACAACGTATCGCTCAGAACCGGAACCGAAGTGACCCGAGTCGATCGAGACGCGAAGGCCGCCCTTCTCTCCGACGGTTCGACCGTAGCCTATGAAAAGCTACTCCTCGCTACCGGCTCCACCCCCCGCTCGCTTGATATTCCAGGCTCCGACATGGCTCACGTGTTCACCTACCGCACGGTCGATGACGCGCAAACGATTCGCGAAATGGCAAAGGGGATCCAAAACGTCGTGCTCGTCGGTGGCGGATATATAGGCATGGAGCTTGGAGCCACCCTGCGGCAACTTGGCAAGAACGTCACGATCATCCATCGCGGCAAGCATCCCTGGGACAACTTCGCCAGTGCCATTACCGGCAATTTCTTGCAGGCTTACTTCGAAAACCAAGGCGTGCGATTTCTGATGGAGGACGAGCCGGAGCAGATTGCGGGCAATGGACGCGCGCAAACGGTACGCACGAAGAAGGGCCACGCACCCTCCGCCGATCTCGTCATCGTTGGGGTGGGCGTGGAGCTCAACACGTCCCTTGCCCAAGAATCGGGGCTTTCTGTTGACAAGGGCATTCCCGTAAACGAATACCTCCAGAGCGAAGAGGACCCGAGCGTGTGGGTTGCTGGCGACATCGCAGCCTACACAGACCGCGTCGCGGATAAACGATGGCATGCCGAGCACCACATGAATGCGAAGTGGACCGGCAAGCAGGCGGGCCGCAACATGGCGGGTGCCAACGAGCCGTTTAGCCAGGTGGCGTACTTCTTCTCCGATATGTTCGACTTGGAGGTCGTGCTCAGAGGCAGCCCCGGAAGCGTTCACTCCACCAAGGTCTTGGGCGATCTGGACACCGCAAACTTCGTCGAGCTCTATTCCGACCAGCAGGGGGTCGTGCGAATGGCCATTGGGGTTACCCGTGACAACGAGCGGTACGGCGCAATGGAAACAGCCCTCGAGAAGTTGGTGCTAGAGAAGCGCAATGCGCGGGACGTAACACCAGCCGATGCTGGACTCGTGTAAGCTCACTACTCCAAACCTATCTCTTTCCGGCTGGCGGTGCCGATCGGTGCCGTCAGTCGTCCAACTCACACCTCTATGATCTCAACCATTCTCCTTTCACTCGCGATCGCACCCCAACAAACAAGTTTCGTCGAACAGATCCCTGAAGCCATGTCGAGTTTCAAGATGATCAGAGTGCCAGACGGAAAGGTGACGGTGAACGGGAAGGAATACGAGATCAAGAGTCTGTTCTTTAGCGAGACGGAGATCACGTGGGATGTCTTCGATGTGTATGCCTTTTCGAAAGACCTAACCGACGACCAGAGAGCGGAGGGTGTCGACGCGAAGAGCCGCCCGAGCAGGCCGTATGGCAAATACGATCGCGGCTTTGGCCACGCGGGCTTTCCTGCCATCGGCATGGCTTTCAATAGCGCGGAGATGTTCTGCGCGTGGCTGAGCAAGAAGACGGGCAAGAAGTATCGGCTGCCGAACGAGGCCGAGTGGGAGTACGCCGCGAGAGCTGCGGTACAAATCGAACCAAACGATCTTGGAAAGGTGGCCTGGTTCAAGGATAACGCTGAGGGTCAGACCCATGAGGTGGGCAAGAAGGCACCCAACGCGTGGGGCCTCTACGATGTGCTTGGCAATGCCTCGGAGTGGTGCGTCAGCCTCGATACCGAGCAGATCACGCGTGGTGGCTGCTATAGAGACGCGAAGGATGCGGTCAACTTTAGCAAGCGGGTTCCGTACTCGCCCGATTGGCAAGAGCGGGACGCCCAGCTGCCAAAGAGCAAATGGTGGCTCTCGGATGGCGGCTTTGTGGGCTTGAGGGTTGTTTGCGTGGCTCCTTAGCGCTATAGTTGAGGAATGGACGCATCCCTTTCGCGCCGGCAGTTCATCGCCAGCTCCAGCGCCGCTACTGCTTCTCTTCTTTTGCCAGGTTTTGCTAACGCTCAAGGCAGCGACACGATCAGAGTCGGCGTCGTCGGCTGCGGTGGACGCGGAACCGGCGCAGCCAACGACTGCGTGAGCTCTTCCCCGGGCGTGGTCATCACAGCCATGGGCGACTTGTTCCCCGACCGGCTCAAAGGCTCCAGAGACCAGCTCAAGAGCGCGCTCAAGGACAAATATCAAGTCACCGACGACCGGGCATTTACCGGTTGGGATGCCTACAAGAAGGTTATCGCTACCGATTGCGACCTCGTGATTCTCGCAACCCCTCCAGGATTCCGCCCGGTGCACCTGAAGGCGGCCATCGAGGCGAATAAGCACGTGTTTATGGAGAAGCCGGTTGCCACCGACGCTCCCGGCGTCCGTTCCGTGCTCGAATCCTCCAAGAACGCGATGCGGAAGAAGCTGGCAATCGTCTGCGGAACGCAGCGACGACATGATCCAGGCTATATCGAGACCATCCGGCGCATCCATGACGGCCAGATAGGCTTCATCACCTCGATGAACTGCTATTGGAATCAGGGCAGCCTTTGGTCGGTGCCTCGCACGCCGGAGATGACCGACATGGAGTGGCAGCTCCGCAACTGGCTGTACTTCACCTGGCTGTCGGGCGACCACATCGTCGAACAGCACATTCACAACATCGATGTTTGCAACTGGGCATTTAACGGCCATCCGACGAAAGCAATCAGCCTTGGCGGACGGCAAGTTCGAATTCAGCCCGCTTACGGCCAAGCGTTCGACCACTTCGCCACCGAATATGAATATGACGGCGGGGTGAAGATGGTGAGCATGTGCCGCCAGCAGGACGGAACCGCCAGCAATGTCTCCGAGCACATCGTCGGCTCGAAGGGACGATCTGATGCTAATTCTTGGATTCAGGCGGCGAAAGAGTGGAAATTCGAGGGCCAGCGCCCGAACCCCTACGTGCTGGAGCACAGAGACCTGATCGCGAGCATCCGGGCCGGTAGCCCGCTGAACGAGGGCAAGCGTATCGCCGAGACGACGCTCACCGCGATCATGGGCCGCATGGCCGCCTACACTGGCAAAGAAATCACCTGGCAGATGGCCATGAATTCACAAGAGAACCTCATGCCCGAAAGACTGGAGTTCGGCCCGATCCCCACACCTGCCGTGGCTATGCCGGGCAAGACGCCTTTCAAGTAAGGCGACCAGGCTGTAAATGGGGAAGGACCTTCCCCATCACTGCCCTGACCTCCTACCCTGACCACCATGCTCTCTCGCCGACAACTCCTCACCACGGGCGCTCTCACGACCGCCGCCATCCTCACACGCACTGCCATGTCAACCGAACCGCAAGCCAAGAAATTCAAAGTCAAGTACGCCCCGCACTTCGGCATGTTTCAGAACTCCGCCGGGCCCGATCCGATCGATCAACTGAAGTTTGCCGCCGACCAGGGTTTCACGGCGTGGGAAGACAACGGCATGGGTGGCCGCTCCATCGCGGACCAGACTCGCATCGGCAAGGCAATGCAGGATCTGGGCATCACGATGGGCGTTTTCGTGGTGAATCCAAACTCTGCATGGGGTCCCAACTTCGTCACCGGGGACAAAGCCGCTCGCGAGCAGTTCGTGAAGGACTGCAAGGCTGCGGTCAATGTCGCCAAGCGGGTCAACGCGAAGTGGATGACGGTCGTTCCCGGACAACTCGTGCAGCACCTCGAAATGGGCTACCAAACAGCGAACGTCGTCGATGCGCTCCGAATGGGAGCCGAGGTTTTCGAGCCGCACGGATTAGTCATGGTCCTAGAGCCGCTCAATCCTTGGCGAGACCACGCGGGCCAGTTTCTGTCCAAGATTCCTCAGGCATACGAGATTTGCCGAGCTGTCAATTCGCCAAGCTGCAAAATTCTGTTCGACATTTATCACCAGCAGATCACCGAAGGGAACCTGATTCCGAACATGGACCTCGCCTGGAGCGAGATCGCCTACTTCCAAATCGGCGACAACCCCGGCCGCAATGAGCCGACTACCGGCGAGATCAACTATCGCAAGGTTTTCCAGCACATCCACGAAAAGGGCTTCCGAGGAGTCGCCGGCATGGAGCACGGCAACAGTAAGAAAGGCAAAGAAGGGGAAATGGCAGTCATCGAGGCGTACCGTTGGTCAGACAGCTTTTGACAAGCGGCTAAGCCGCCTCACCCTTCTTCCATCGAAACGCGATCATCTCCGCTCGAGGCGTTCGGTTGAGCGTCTCGACGACGATCCCTGGAAAGCGTGACGGCATGTAGTTCCGCATCTCGTGCTCGGCCCGCATAGGATTGTGCCGTAGCATGGTGGCCCAACTTGGATCTTCGACCATACGTTTGAGAGCCCGCCGAAAGGCCGGTTTAGGCATGCCACTCACTAGGTGACGCGCCTTGTCCCACAACATCCGCGGCAACAAGCGGGGCTTGAACGGCGCTGCGACCATGTCGACGATCAGAAGCTGACCGCCCGGACGAAGCACGCGCTCAATCTCCGCCACGATCGGGTCCCAATCCAAATACCTCCAGCTAAGCATCGACAGAATAACGTCCACGCTTTGATCCCCCATCGGAAGCTCTGCTACTGCAACGTGCTGGAACCGCAGATTCTTCTCCCCCCGGCCACGTCTGCGGGCGATTTCGATCATGCGCTGTGATGCGTCCAATCCGATGCCTTCGCGAACCAACGGCGAAAGGGCCAAGAGGAGTGCCCCATTGCCGCATCCAATATCGAGCGTAATCCCATCTCGGCGCAGGTGCCTTGAGAGCCAAGTCCATTCATCTTGGCGCACTCGGAAGTCTTCAAACACCTGGTCGTATAGCTCCGCCACCCCATCATATGAGCCGTCTTCCTCGGGGCCGGGATCAAACCGGGTCATGGGGATCGTAGGCGCACTACCCATTCGCTTCTTTAGCGCACCGGCAATTCCCCTTGCCTTGAAACCAGGAACGGACACAACGTAGACATCCTCACGCCCCGGCTGCACCAGCTCGAAGGCGTCAGGCGAGTGCGAGAACGTGGTGTAACTGAGGTGCCCGTATGCAGAAACGCCGTATCGCTGAGCGAAGTAAGGAGCAAACCATCGCCCGCTTCGGCAGCAATGGAAGTAAGCAGAAGCCCCTTCGGCAAACGGGATCTCCAGCTCCGCCCACTCCACCCGACTCATTTGATCCGGGTGCGAAGTCGTGCCGAACATCGGACCATACAGTCCGCTATGGCTTATGAGATGCAGTTCATCAATCGGCTGGTCTTGCGCAAGTAGTGCGGAAATGAACTCTGCCTTCGACTCGACGCGAATTGCCGTGCCGCCGGTTTGATTCGCCATGAATCGGGCGGCGAGTTCCATCTCCGGACCACCCTTCTTGTACAGGGTCGTGTAGAGGATCAGGACCATCGCTGGACCCGCGCGGTGACGCCAAATGCGGCGAGCGCCTGCGTTTCCATCGCCTGGCACTCGCCGGTGCTGAAGAACTCCGTCGATCCGATCCTGTCCTGCTTCGGAGGAAGACTCTCCTTCATGCTCGCCCAAACTTCGGCAGCAGGATCAATAAGGGTTGCGTGAGGCATGAATGCTTGAATGACGGGTGCGAGCACTACATAGTGCGTACACGCCAGGACCAACCGCTCGGAGTTGCGAATGGGAGCTAGAATCTGCTTCAAAAGTTCAAGGGTGGCGGGATCATTGGCAAGCCCGTCTTCTATTAGCCGGGAAAGGGGCTGGGCCACCCGTTGCCGAACTGGATATCCCATTTCGACCAAAGCCCTCCGGTAAGCGCCCGAGCGAATTGTGCGTACACCCCCAATGACTCCGACAGGTCCCGAACCGGCCCGGAGTTTCTTGAGCGCCGGGAGAATAACGCCCGATGCATCCACGTCAGCGACTTGGACGTACGGCAAAACGGTGCTCGCAGCATTGCAGGCCACTACCACTCGGCTGACCCCTCGCTCTCGAAATCCCGCGAGCACCTCTTTCACACGAGCAGTGAGCTCCGGGCGCGGGAGCCGTCCGTACGACACCATTCCCTGGTCACCTAGGTACGTCACATCGATGTCGGGCCGCTCCTCCCGAAGCAGCCGGTAAAAGCCAAGCCCGCCGATGCCCCAGTCACAAATGCCGATCTTCACGTGCTGCTTACACTATAACGTTGGGCCAGCAGTGATTGTCACGAAGTGTGGGTTGGAATTGTGGTTGGCCATCTTGACTTGCAAACTCAAGTTTTGCAAACAGACCCCAGCATACGTATACTGAACCTACAGGGAATGAACCGCCCGCTCCGCTTGCTGCCCTTTGCCATAGTGGCGTCTCTGTGCGTGCCTGCCTGCGTGGATGCTCAAGAAACAAAGAAGCGCGACTTGGTCGTTTGGGGCATTAACCTTGGGCCAGAGAGCAAAGGCACCGAGGCTGTCATTCGAGAATTCGAGCGACGTCACCCTGACATCCGCATCAAGATCCTGAGCATGGGGGCGGGGGGGATGAACCCTCAGAAGCTGATGACCAGCATCGTGGGCAACGTCGCCCCGGACGTCATCAGCCAAGACCGCTTCACAATCGCCGACTGGGCCAGCCGGGGAGCCTTCCGGCCCCTCGATGACCTGATTGCAAGGGATCGAGACACCGATCCGCTCTGCCCCCGGCCTGAGCAGTATTACGAGGCACCGTGGAAGGAGGCGACCTATCAGGGCAAGGTCTACGCCATCCCAACCGGTGCCGACAATCGCATTCTCTATTACAACAAAGCGATCTTTAAGGAGAAGGCTAATGAGCTTCGAGCCGCCGGGCTTGACCCGGATCGCGCTCCCCGAACTTGGTCTGAGCTGCTCGCCTATGGCAAGGTTCTGACCGAGAAGAACTCCGACGGCACCCTCAAACGAGCTGGGTTTCTCCCCAACTTTGGCAATGTCTGGCTGTATATGTACGCGTTCCAGATGAACGCGGCCTTCATGTCCCCGGACGGCAAGACCTGCACACTCGCCTCCCCCGGCGTCGTGCGTGCGCTCGAGTACATGGTCGAGGGCTACGACATCGTAGGCGGGTACGAGAACGCCAAGGCCTTCGAGTCCGGCTTCCTCTCGCGCGAAAACGATGCGTTCATCATCGGCAAAGTCGCGATGAAGATCGATGGGGACTGGATTCTCAACGGCCTTTCACGCTATGCACCGAACCTAGATTTCGGGGTCGGCCCCCCACCGGTGCCGGACGATCGCTTTAACAAGACGGGCGACTTTAAGGACGAGAAAGAGACGTTCGTGACCTGGTTCGGCGGGTTCTCACTTGCCATTCCGAACGGCGCGAAGAATCCGACCGACGCTTGGACCTACGTCAAATGGGCAACCAGCACCGAGGCGCGGATGCTGGAGAGCACCGCGCAGCAGGCCTTTGAGCGGGCACGTGGACGTGTGTTCATGCCCCGGCAGATCGCCTCTCGCGAAGCCAACGAGCTCGGCTTCAAGACCTTCAAACCCACCGAGAAGAAATTCGCGGACGCCCTCAAGATGCACCTCGACCTGGGGGTTCACGGCAAGATCCGACCTGCAACCTTCGTCGGCCAGCTTCTCTGGGACCAGCACGTCAAAGCCCTCGAAGCCGCGAACTACAAGAAGCTCTCCCCGAAAGAGGCACTCGAAGCAGGGCAGGCCATCGTCCAGCGAGACCTGGACGAGTTCTATAGCAAAGAGAAGTACCGCGTCATCGACCTGAGCATTCCGCGCAACATCGGCATCGGCCTGCTCATCCTCACCCTGGCGGGGCTCGCCATCTGGTTTTCGCGCCTCAAGCTGGGCCGCCTCGCACGCACCGAAGCGCTCTGGGCTTACCTCTTCATTGGCCCCTGGGTCATCGGCTTTCTCATCTGGGTCCTCGGTCCGATGCTCGCGTCCTTCTTTCTCAGCTTCACCTCGTGGGACGTGCTGAACGAAGCGCGTTGGGTTGGCTTAAAGAATTACAACGACCTTTCCGGAGTGGATAAGGCCTCAGTCGTCAAGAGCCTCAGCAACGTCGCCTATCTCGCGCTCATAGGTGTCCCGCTCGGCCTCGCTACGGGCCTGGCCGTTGCCCTGCTGCTGAACATGGCGACACGCGGCATGCGGTTCTATCGCACGTTCTTCTACATGCCC
>JBGGMI010000231.1:0-21575 GCA_041288075.1 Fimbriimonas sp. | reverse complement strand
CAATTCACCCCCGACATGATTCCCGCCGACGTCACGGGCACAAACGTCCTCACCGAAGCCAGAGCCTTCGAGTTCCGCAAGGGCCCCATCTTCGCCAACATCGTCCTCGCCGACGAAATCAACCGCGCCACCCCCAAAACCCAGTCCGCGATGCTGGAAGCCATGCAGGAAAGAGGAGTGACCGTCGGCGGCAAACGCTACCAACTCCCCGAGCCGTTCCTAGTGATGGCCACCCAAAACCCCATTGAGCAAGAAGGCACCTACCCCCTCCCAGAAGCCCAGCTCGACCGCTTCTTCTTCAAACTAATCGTCCCCTACCCCACCAAGGCCGACCTCATGGAAGTCGTCCTAAGAACCACCGGCACCCTTGAGCAGGAACCCAAACAGGTAGCGAACCAAGACGACCTGATCAAGATGCGAGCGCTGGTGCGGGAAGTCCCAGTAGCCAAAGCCGTCCTCGACTACGGCCTCTCCCTAATAGTAGCCACCCACCCCGAAGGCGAAGGCGCCTCCCCCGTAGCCGAACGCTACTGCCGCTACGGCTCCTCGCCAAGAGGCGCGCAAACGCTGATTACGGCCGGCAAGGTCTACGCACTATTGGCTGGAAGATTCAACGTCTCGAAGGATGATTTGAAGAAAGCCATGAAGGCAACGCTGAGGCACCGCATCCTCCTCAACTTCGAAGCCGAGGCAGACGGAATGACACCGGACAAGGTGCTCAACGATATTCAGCTTTGGGTCGATAGCCGGGATAGGGATCCCATTGCTGTTTGAGCAGATGAATGGGGTGACAGGGGTGAATGGGGTGAGTGGGGTGACCAGAGGAGCCGACAAATGGGCTGAGCAATTTATTGTTGCGGAGCATCGCGCACCTTACAATGGCCGCCCCTTAACCCACAAGGACTTGAAGGTTTATGAACGAGCTTTCAATCTGGCGCTTGAGCTCTACACGACATCCAAGGGCTTCCCTGATTCCGAAAAGTACAGCCTCACGTCCCAAATCCGCCGCTCATCACGGTCTGTCTGTAGCAATATTGCCGAGGGTTGGCGCAAGCGGAGATACAAAGCCGCTTTCGTTGCAAAGCTTAGCGATGCAGAAGCGGAGGCCGCGGAAACTCAAACCTGGATTGAATTCGCCTTGGCGTTCGGCTATATAGAACCCGACCAAGCAGATGCTCTGTGGAAAGCCTACGAGTCCCTGATCAGCACAATCGTCGGCTTCATTGACCACGCCGACGACTGGATCATCAAGTAAGCGATAAATCACTCCGGAATCACCCCACTCACCCCCGTCACCCCATTCACCCCACTCATCCCCCCTGATGAACCTCCTCCTCGACCCCCGCGAATTCCGCCTCCTAGACGGGTTACGCCTTAACCCAAGAAAATACTTCCAAGGCCGCGTCCGCGGCGAACGCCTGACCAAGAAAAAAGGCATCAGCATCGAATTCGCCGACTACCGCGAGTACACAGAGGGCGATGATCTCCGCCACCTCGACTGGAACGTCCTCGCCCGACTCGACACTCCCGTCATGCGCACCTACCAGGACGAGGAAGACCTTGCCCTGCACCTCCTCCTCGACGTCAGCCCAAGCATGGAGTTCGGCGACCCGCCGAAGCTCGACACCGCCAAACAGCTCGGCGCCGCCATCGCCTACGTCGCCCTCAACGGCGGAGACGCCGTCTTCCCGAGAGCGCTCGGCCTGAGACAACAAACCCCAAGGCCGCTAAGAGGCAGAGTCGGCTACCCAAGGCTCGCCACCTGGGCCGAGAACCTGAAGCCGCCCGAGCAAACCGCGGAGACCCTGAGTAAAGCGCTAAAAGCCTTCGCCGCCTCCAGCGCCAGAGCCGGCATCGTCCTCATCCTCAGCGACGGCCTCGACCCCGAAGCGCCAAACGCAATCAGAGCGCTAGGCGGCAGGGGCCACGAAGTCTGGCTCCTTCAACTCCTTAGCGATGTCGAAATGGACCCCGACCTGGAAGGCGACCTGAGACTCCTCGATGGCGAAGGCGGACTGCCCATCGAAATCACAGCAAACGGAATGGTGCTCAAGGAGTACCGAAAGCGTCTCCAGGCCCACAACGAACAGCTCGCCGAAGCCGTAAGACGTTCCGGCGGCCGCTACGAGCTGATCGTCGGAAACAAGCCAATGGAGAAGGTGCTGAAGGACGTGCTGAAGCGGCAGGGGTGGCTTACATGAGCTTTCAAAACGGCGCAGCCCTCGCCTGGCTCATCCCCCTCGCAGGCATCATCATCCTGCTCTACCTGCTCAAAATGCGCAGACGAGACGTGCGCGTGCCCGCCACCTTCCTCTGGCCCGCCCGCGTCGAAGAGATCCGCGCCAACGCGCTATTCCAAAAGCTAAGGCCCAACTGGCTCCTCTTTCTCCAGCTTCTGGCGTTGGCTCTCGTCTGCTTCGGCATGGCCCGACCCCAGACCCAGCAAAAGGGCCTCACCGGCGAGATCACCGTGCTCGTGCTCGACAGCAGCGCAAGCATGTCCGCCACCGACATCGCACCGAGCAGGTTCGAGGAAGCCAAGAAGCTGGCGAAGGAAGCCATCCAAAGCTCCCGAGCCGGCGATCGGCTCGCTCTCATCGAAGCCGGTGCCACCCCCAAAGTCATCTTCCCGCTCGGCAACGATCAGGCCAAACAGGTGCGCCTGCTGGACGCCGTGAAGCCCACCGACTCCGAAGGAGAAGTAGGCGACGCCCTGCGCCTTGCCGCCGCTTTGGTGGGAACCCAAGATGGAGCCAGAATCGTGCTCCTCAGCGACGGCGTCTTCGAAAAAGTTACGAACTTTACAAGGGGCAAGGCTGCGCTTGTATACAAATCCATCGGCGATCAGGACGACAACCTCAGCATCAGCGCCCTCGGAACTGCAGAAACCGCCACCGGCCGCCAGCTCTTCTGCGGCATCAAAAATCACAGCAGCAAGCCCATCGACGGCTCGCTCACCCTCTACGCCGACGGAGAAGCCATCGCCAGCACCAAGGTGCCCGGCATCGCGCCCAACGGCCAGTGGGGCCACACCATCGCCGCGCCAGCAGGCGCGAAAGTCTTCGAAGCAAAGCTCACCGCCAGCGATATGCTGAAGAGCGACAACTACGCCGTCAGCATCAACGATCCAGGCGCATCGCTTAGAGTCCTGCTCGTCTCCAAAGGCAATCCATTTCTGGAAAAGGCCCTCTTCCTAGACCCAAGAGTGACCCTCGACCGAACCACCGAAGTCCCCCCCCAAGAGATGGGAGGCATCGGCGGCGGCACTTACGACGTGGTGGTCTTCGATGGCATCGAGGAGCAGCCGGTCAAAGCCAGAGGCGTCATCACCTTCGGCTCCCCCGGCCCCAGCTCCCCCGCAAAAGCCACCGGCTCAGCCGCCAAGCCTCAGTTCCTCAGCGCTGAAAAGAGCGACCTTATGCGGGGCGTCGACTTCGAAGGCGTCTTCATCGAAAAGCAAACCCAGGTTCAGCCAACCGCCACCGGAAAGGTCCAAGCCGAAACCAGCGCTGGCCCCCTTGTCATCTCTTCCGAAAGACCGGACAAGCGCCAAATCCTCGTGACCTTCGAGCCCCTTAATTCGGATTTCCCCCTCCAAGTAGGCTTCCCCATCCTCCTCGCCAACGCCCTCGACTTCGTAGCCGGCGGCAATTCCAGCCAAGCCCTAGCCGTAAAGCCCGGCCAACCCTTCTCCCTCCCCTGGACAAAAGAAGCTCAGCTAACCGGCCCCTCCGGCACCCACACCCTCTCCCCCACCGGCTCCACCCTGGTCATCCGAGAAGCCAAAACTGTAGGCAAACACGCCCTCAAGCTGGGTGAAACCACCAAAGACATCTACGTAGCCCTAAAAAGCGATCGGGAGTCCAACATCGAGCCGGCAAAGAACCTCCCTCTAGGCGGAGGAGAAGTAAAAGCCACCCAAACGCCGCTCAGGTTTGCTGATTTCTGGAGGCCGCTCGCTTTGCTTGCCTTGCTTGTTTTGGCTGGCGAGTGGTGGCTATTTGCGAGGCGCAGTTGAGGGGGAGGTATTGGTTATTGGGTGTTGGGTATTTGGCCGGGTTCACCTGCACCCGAATACCTAATACCGAATACCCAATACCTCGCCTCTCCCAGGAGGCCCCTTGAGATTCACCGACCCCCTCTATCTCCTCCTCTTCCTCCCCCTGATCGGCGGGCTCGTCTACTCGTACCGGCACATCCACGGCATGGCAAAAGGCCGAAAAGCCATCGCCTTCGGAATCCGCTTCCTCCTCATAGGCAGCCTCATCCTCGCCCTCGCCGGCCCTGAAAGCAGAAGGCCAAACGAAGGCGTCGCCACCATCTTCGTCTTAGACCTCAGCGACAGCATCAGTGAAGCCGACAAAAAGCAAGCTGAACAATTCATAAGAGAAGCCACCGGCAAACTCGGCCCCAAAGACCAATCCGGAGTCGTAGCCTTCGGCAAAGACGCCGTAATCGACGCCGCCCCCGGCGGTAAAAGAAGCCTGGGACGAATTCTAAGCACCGTCGAAGGCAGCGCCAGCGACCTCGCCAGCGCCATAAGACTCGCCAGCGCCGCCTTCCCCGAAGGCAAATCTAAACGAATCGTCGTCCTCAGCGACGGCAACGAAACCGCCGGGGACGCCATCGAAGCCGCCCAGGTCGCCGCCACCGACGGAATCGAAATCGACCACGTCCCCCTCGGCCTCCAGGAAAGAAAAGGCGAAGCCAGCGTAGTCGCCCTCGAAGGCCCTACCGAGATGCGGACGGATCAACCCTTCGACCTCCGCCTCATCGTCGACTCCACAAGAGAACAAACCGCGCAAATCGACGTGGACCGCGACGGAGTCCTCTTCAAAAAGCTCAACGTCCGTCTCACCTCCGGCCGGAACAGCATCGTCGTCACCGATGGCCTCAAAGAGCCCGGCTTCCACCGCTACCGAGCCACCCTCAAAGCTCAAGGCGACCTCGACAGCCGCAACAACGTCGGCCTAGGCTTCGTCGCCGTCCGAGGCAAACCCAGACTCCTAGTTTTACAAGAGGACACCAAAGACCAAACCCTAGTCAGCGCCCTCGCTAAAAACGGAATCGCCACCGACCTCGTCGGCCCCAGCACCATTCCCACTAAAGCTGAGGAGCTTCAGGTTTACGACGCCATCGTCTTCAACGACATCAACGCCGCGAACTTCACCGAGCAGCAAATGAAGCTCGTCCAAACCGCCGTCAGAGACAGCGGCGTCGGCTTCGCCATGATCGGCGGCGAAAACTCCTTCCTCCCGGGCGGCTACTACGGCAGTAAAGTCGCCGAAGTCCTCCCGGTGGACCTCAACATCCGCCAAAGAAAGACCTTCCCAAGCACCTCGATCTGCATCATGGCCGACGGCAGCGGCAGCATGGCCATGCCCGAAGACGGAGTCACCAAGATCCGCCTCGCCGCGAAAGCCGCTGAAGAAACGGTCAAGATGATGTCCCCCATGGACCGGGTCGGCGTTGCCGGCAGCACCGATGGCATCGAGTTCGTGGCCCCCATGCAGAAGCTGGAAAACAAGGGCGCCGTCATCTCGCAAATTCGAAAGCTCAGCACCGGCGGCGGCGGCATCTACATCCAGCCGAGCATGCTCAAGGCCGAGGAAGTTCTCATGAAGGAGACTTCCAAAGTCCGCCACTTCATCCTCCTCGCCGACGGCAACGACTCGGACTCGCAAGAAGGCGCGATCATGACCGCCTTGAGAATGAGGGCCAACAAGATCACAACCACCGTGGTCGCGATTGGCGACGGCAAAGATATCGAGTTCCTGAAAAAGCTCGCCGCAGCCGGCGGCGGCCGATACTACTTGGCCAAGAAAGCCAGCCAACTACCCGCCATCTTCACCCAAGACGCCGCCGTCATGTCCCGCTCCGCCATCGAAGAAGGTGCCTTCATCCCCAAGATGTCAAGCGGCGAAGAGATCCTCCGCGGCATCAGCGAAGAAGGCGTGCCCCCGCTCTTCGCCTACTGCCTAGTCGACACCCGCCCCCTCTCCAGCGTCGGCATGCGCACCAAGAAAGACGACGCCCTCCTCGCCAAATGGCAATACGGCCTCGGCACCTCCCTCGCCTTCATGAGCGACGCGCAAGCCAGATGGGCCAGCCAATGGGTTCCGTGGTCAGGATTCGGCACCTTCTGGTCCCAAGCCGCAAGATCGATCTCCAGAAGATCGACCCTGAACAACTACCAAGTCGCGGTGCGAAACGAAGGCGGCAAAGGCAAGATCGACGTCAAAGCCTTCGACCGCCTCGGCAACCCGATGACGGCAACCAATGCGACCGTAAGAGTCGCCGCCCCCGATGGCTCGTTCAAAGAAATCAGCCTCGAACAACAAGCCCCCGGTGCCTACGAAGGCTCCTTCGAGAGCGGCGCGATCGGCACCTACATCGTCACCGTAGCCGAGCCTGATCCCAAAGGCGGAGTCAGAACCAGCGCCACCGGCTTCTCGCTCCCTTATCCGCCGGAATATAGGTCTTATAGGTCAAATAGGCCCTTACTAGACCGAGTCAGCAAGCTAACCAACGGTAAAGAGCTCAAAACCCCAGAAGAGTCCCTCAGAGCCATCGCCAACCCCGGAGCCTCCATCACGGAGCTCTGGCCCTTCTTCATCTTCCTAGCCGCCCTCCTCCTCCCCCTCGACATAGGCGTAAGAAGAATCGCCCTCCCCCTAGGAGAAATCCTCGCCAAAGCCATCGCTTGGATCAAGTCCAGGCGCGGCCAAAAGTCAGTCGCCCCGCAGCAGGTTGTCGTGGGCCGATTGCACCAGGCGAAAAAGCGAGCCCAGACCGGCACTGGTGAAGCCCAAGAAGCACCAGTCGTCAAAGAAGATCGCGAGCCGGTTGCGACGAAGGCAGCTTCAACGAAGCCTGGCACATCGGCTGCCTCCAGCCTCTTGGAAGCAAAGCGAAAGAAGAAGGAGTAGTTCCGACCTAACGCCTCACCGCACAACGCCTAACACCACCCGAGCCGGTAGGCTCTCACCATGCGAATCGCCACGGCTGACCAGATGCGACGCATCGACCGCAGAGCGATCGAAGAATTCGGCATCCCATCCCGAGTGCTCATGGAACGCGCCGGCTACGCTGTCTTCCAAAAAATCCAAGAGATCCTTCCCGACGGCGGCTCCATCGCAGTCGTCTGCGGCAAAGGCAACAACGGCGGCGACGGCCTCGTAATCGCCCGCCTCGCCAATGAGGCTGGCTACTTCGTGGATTGCCTCGTAGCATCCCCGGAAGCCAATTCTCGTTCTGAAGAACTCCTTCACGCCTTGAGAACGGCGGGTGTCACCCCCACCTTCGCCGACAGCGAATACTGGGTCCCGCGACTCCAAGCCTTAGCCTCTCACGACCTGATCGTCGACGCCCTCCTCGGAACCGGAGCAAAAGGAGAAGTCAAAGGCGACATCGCAAACGCCATCCACGCGATCAACCAAGCGGGCACCCTCGTGCTCGCCGTCGACGTCCCCAGCGGCATCGACTGCGACACCGGCACCACCCTCGGAGCCGCAGTCGTCGCTGATGTCACGGTCACCTTCGGCCTCGCCAAGCCATTCCTCTTCTGCAACGACGGGCTCGAATGCTCCGGTGACTGGTCTATAGCCGAAATCGGTTTCCCAAGCCAGCTCTTGGACAACCCGACGGGAGCCACCCTGATCGATCACCGCTGGGTCGGCGAAAAACTGCCGGTACGAACGCTCGGCAGCCACAAAGGCAACAACGGCCACGTCCTCATCCTCGCCGGAAGCAACCGAATGCGAGGCGCCGCCGTGCTTTGCGCCAAAGCCGCATTGAGGTCTGGAGCGGGTCTCCTTACGGTCGCAGGGCCTGAAGAAGTGTGCGCAGCAGTTGCCTTCCAACTCCCAGAAGCGCTGCTCCTTCCGGACCCGACGATTAAAGAACTGACGAATCACAGGGCGGACGTTGGGCTCTTTGGCCCAGGATTGACTCACGATGAGGCGATTCGCCACCTTCTCTTGAACCTATTCGAACAATGGGACCGTCCGGCGGTTGTTGATGCGGATGCGCTCAATTCGGTGGCGATAGACAAAAAGCTCCCGAAGGGCCCCTGCGTCCTCACACCACATCCAGGCGAAATGGGAAGGCTTCTAGAATCCAGCGCAGCAGACGTCGAGGCAAACCGTTTCGCAGCCGCCGAACAGGCGGTCGAGCGGTTCGGCCAAACCGTGCTGCTCAAGGGTCGGCACAGCATCGTCGCCTCCCCTGGGCAAGACCTCGTCGTCAACTCCACAGGAAATAGCGGACTCGCCACGGGCGGCTCCGGCGACGTGCTTGCGGGCATCATCGCCTCGCTTATGGCGCAGGGCATCGATCCATACGAAGCCGCAGCCTGTGGCATGTTCTGGCACGGCCTTGCCGCCGACCTGTGTGTGCAAGAAATCGGCAGCATTGGATACTCCCCTTCAGAGGTCGCGCAGGCGCTTCCGAAGGCACGCGATACAATCATCGAAAAGTGCAACTCCGACCTTTAATTCTTGTCTGTTTATCCTTGGCCGCCACGTTCACGTTCGGCCAAGCGTCCGTGTTCGTCACGTTCCCCGACGCCGCCCCGCGCGAGCTTTGGATTCAAACCGGTTTGCCTTCGGAGCCGCCCGGCGATAGTCTTCGCACGGAGTTGACCAGCACTACCCTTCCTACAACCGGTAAGAGTCCTGCAGCCGGCGTTTTCGTCTGGGACAAGAAGTCTGGCAACCTTGCGAGCAAGACCTTAAGGGACCTACTGAAGACCACCACCTGGGAAGTCAAGCCCTCCGACTACTTGGACGTGGCAGAGATTGTCGTTCAGTTGGAGCACGATGGCAAGCCTGTATCCGCCGCCCAGATATCGCTAAATGATGGCCGACGGACCAGCCAAGAATTCCTCGACCCTTCGATGAAAGGGGAAGTGCGGTTCTTTGCCGTTAAGCCTGGGACCCTCAAGGTCAAGGTCCAGTACAAGTCGGAAGGCAAAGACGCAAAGCCGGTCACCCAAATTCTGGAAGCGCCCCTCACGAGATCCGAGGCCGTGCCAACCCTGAAAATCTCCCTGCCCGATCCCGTCGAAACGATTGCGCCCGCTGCGACAACTGATGCCGCAACGGAAGATCCTTCCGAGCCGACACGTGCGATAGTGAAAGAGGAGCCAAAGGGAAGCGCGTTCGGCACACTTCTCGCCTATCTCATCGGCATCGGCATCGCAGCCGCAGCCGTTTGGTTCGCGATTCAGTTTTTCAAGAAGAACCTGGATACGGTGAGCGCAAAGTTGGAGCAGCTAGGAGTTCAGATACCGAAACCCCAAGACGACCAACTCACCCAAGGGGACCCGATCGTTCCGATGCCTGTCAAACAGGCACCGCCTCAGAAGATCATGTTGGACGATGCAGACCCCCTCCCACTTTCTGATATCGCCCCAATCGCGATGCCAAGCCAACCCACGGGCGAATCGAGGCTCGTTGCCGAAAACGGTGACGAAATGCCGCTGCCAGACGGAGAAACAGTCGTGGGACGGGAAGTCGGCCTTGGCCTTAGCCTTGTGGGCGAAACAACCGTTTCCAGAAGACATGCGCAACTTGTCAAAGCGGGCAGTTCGGTCGTGGTTCGAGACTTGGGAAGCACGAATGGCACCTACGTAAACGGCGCAAAGGTGGACAATGAAGTGACGATTCGCCCGGGGGACGTCGTCCAATTTGGCTCGGTTCGCTTCCGCTACGAAGGATAAACAATGGGCAGCCTCATCACCAAGTTCTTGTTAGGCGGCGTAGCCGGCCTGCTGTCCTGGCTGATGTGGGAACACGCTTATCCAAAGGGCGGCGGCGATGCATCGATGGTCGAGTCCTACATGGTGCTCACGGCGGGGGCCTTGATCGGCGCAGTCGTGGGCGGACTCACTGGCTTTCAACGCGGGGGACGCCGCCACACCCTTTCCGGCCTCGGCTTTGGCATCTTCTTTGGAACCGTGGGCATCTCGATCGGTTATCAGATTGCCGGAGCCATTCAGCAGGCCATGCTTCCGCCGGGGGTGTTTACACGAACCGATATCAGCATCGTCACCAAGATCATCGGGCGCGTGATCGTGCTGAGCATTATTGGCGCATTCCTGGGCTTGGCGGTCGGCGCAAGCACACTCAACGTTAAGCGCGCTATTCAAGGCGTTGTCGGAGGAGTTATTGCAGGCCTCGTGTCCGGTGCCGTATTCGACATCGTCGGCACGATGTTTGCCAAGATCTTGCTGACGAGCAGCGGTCAAATGGTGGGAGATGTTGGCGCGGTATCCCGTGCGCTCACCTTCCTATTGCTCGGATCGACTGTCGCGCTGTTCATCGGCATCGTCGATCTGCTCGCCCGAAGCGCTTGGCTGCGCCTCTCACTTGGCAGAAACGAAGGCAAGGAGTGGTCGATCGACTCCAACCAAACCTTCATTGGCCGCAGCGAAGGTGCCAGCGTGCCCCTCTTCGGCGACATGAATATTGCGCCGATCCACGCATGGATCCAGCGCCAGCAGGGTCAGTACATCCTCATAGACGGTGGCTCCCCGCTCGGCACATTCCTGAACGGCCAGCGGATCAGCCAGGTTCCGCTGTTTCACGGAGCGCACATCCAGATCGGCAGCTACACGCTGGAGTTCCTTATGAAGAACATGGCCGCCCCGGCTCGCGGGCCTGAGGCGTACCCCGGCCAGGCATATCAGATGCAACAGGCACCGGTACCCCAACAGGTGCCTCAGCCAGTTGCCATGGCCCCCACTCAGATGATGCCGCAGCAGGGTTATCCAACTCAGGTCATGTCCGCACCGCAGAGCCAGCCGACGATGGCCTATGGTGCGCCGCTACAACACGGGCCAAGAGGCCACTCGCTGGTTGCGATCGACGGCCCCCTAATGGGCCAACGCTTCCCGGTGCAAGGTCCAACCGACCTTGGCCGCGAATGCCCGGCCATCCCAATGTCGTTCGACACGGCCGCATCCAGAAGACATGCCAACATATCCCCAGCGCCAAACGGTTTGTCCGTTGCCGACGCGGGCAGCACCAACGGAACTTTCGTGAACGGCCAACGCGTCTCGCAAGCCATGGCTGGCCCAGGAGATTTAATCAAAGTAGGCTCGACAACCTTCCGCGTGGAGGCTGCATAAGAAGCGTAAGGAAGTAAGGTGGAAAGGAGGTAAGGACAATCCCTCCGATCCTCCGGCATCCCATCCTCCCACCCTCTCACCATGGACCTCACCCAAAGAATCGACCCCAACCGCACCGTCCTCAGCGGCGCACCGATCGCGAATGATCCCATGCGCACGCAAGCGATGGGCGCGTTCGACCCGCTGAAAACCACTGCCATGGCCGCCATGCAGTCCGGCGGACCAGCCGTCACTGTCGAAGTCGTGCCGGGAAGGGAAGCCACCATGGCTAATGGTCCGGCAAGAGAGCAGTTTCTGGTCGAGATCACGGCTGCTGGTGCCATCGGCGGTGGAGTTGGCTTCGGGGCAAGCACGGGCACGCGAACTCCACTCAACCTCTGCCTCGTCATCGACCGCTCCGGCTCCATGGAAGGGCCGCCGCTCGAGTACGTCAAGCAAGCCTGCGCCTACGTCGTGGACATGCTCGGCCCGAACGACGTTCTCAGCATCGTTACCTTCGAAGAAACCGTCGACGTGCTCATGCCGCCGCAGCGAGTTACGAACAAACAGCCGATCAAAGACGGCATCCTGCGCCTGATGGCCGGCAACACGACGAACCTGTACGACGGCCTCGCGCTCGGACTTGCACAAGTCACCCAGCTCAACGACCCCAGCCGCGCCACCCGAATGATCGTTCTCACCGACGGCGACCCCACCGCGGGCATCAAAGACTTCCCAACGCTAGTCAACCAGGCTGGAGAGATCAGAGCAAGAGGCATCACCTGCACCTTCCTGGGCTTTGGACCGGACTACAACGAGGAACTCCTCGCAGGAATGGCCAAGAAGGCTGGCGGCAACTACTACTACATCCCGCAGCCCCAGATGATCCCGGACATCTTCCGCACCGAGCTCGATAAGCTCATGACCTCGGTCGCGCGGAACATCCGGCTCGACGTCAAAGCCGCCCGCTGGGTCCAGCTAAGAACGCCCCAGGCAGGGCCCAACGGCGAAGCCACCGTAGCAATGGAAGACTTGGAACGAGGCTCAAGCATCCAGCAGATGCTCGACTTCGATTTTCAAAACCACCCCCTGGGCCACTACCGAATCGCGTCCGGCAAGCTCACTTACGACGACTTAACCACCGGCACGAGCGAGTCGGTGAACATCGATTTCGTCATCGAATTCACCTCGGACTCCAAACGCTACTCCGTCGCCCCGAATCCAAGAGTTCAAAGCGCCGCCTCTGTAGCCATGGCCTCAAGATCTGTTGAGAAGACAGTGATGGGTCTGAAGACGGGCATGATCACCCAAATGGCCGCCATCCAGGAGCTTCAGAAGACGCAAATGCTGCTCGTCCAAGAAGGCCGGACCTCCGAGGCGCAGGAAGTCACGATGGCGCTCAGAGCCATCCAAAGCGGAGACAAGGGCCAAGCTGAAAAAACTCTAATGGGCACCATGGTCCATTTAGATCAAGGAAAGAAATCCACATAGGGGCCGCGATCCCACCCTCTTAGCTTTGCCAAGGGTGTGACTCATGGAATCAAAGGCACGGTTGTGTAAGGATAGTGAACATGATGGTCCGCTCGATACGGTAGTCGCTCAAACACCTGGCGATCCTGGGCCATGGGCGTCAACAGACAAACCCAAGTTTGCTTCTTGGTTGGATGCGCTCTAATCCATCGTAATACCTCGAAGCCGTCTACATGCGGCATCATCACGTCGAGGAACACACGGTCAAAATGGTTCTCCTCGAGCACTGAGAGAGCCACGCGCCCGTCGGGGACGGTGACGACGGTATAGCCCATCGCTTCCAGAGCCCTCTTTAGCATCGCTCGCGTATGAGGGTTGTCGTCAGCTACAAGCGCAAGGGGTACCGACATATATATATATTAAAGTCCCAAGCGTGGCCATATGGCATCCACCCGCGCCTTTACATCCTCGCTCATCCTGATCAGCTTCGGATAGTCGCGGCTAAACCCGTTCTCTCCTGGCAGCTTGTGCGTGCAGTCGAAGCCGATCTTCCCGCCGAACCCCTCGTATTGCGCTGCGTGGTCGAGCTGGTCGACCGGCCCCTTAGTGAGTTGGGTGTCCCTGCCGGGGTCGCAGTTGGCTCCGATTCGGAAGATCACTTCTTGAAGGTTCTGCACATCGCAATCCTCATCGAAGATGAACACGAACTTGGTGAAGGCGAGGCCGCCTAGGCCCCAGATGGCGCTCATCACTTTGTAGGCGTGGCCGGGATACCTCTTCTTTATAGACACGAAGGCCATGTTGTGGAAGGTGGCCTCGACAGGCAGATTCATGTCTACGATTTCGGGGACGCTGAGGCGGACCATTGGGAGGAAGATGCGCTCGACGGCTTTGCCCATCCAGCCATCCTCCATCGGTGGAATTCCCACGATGGTGGCGGGGTAGACGGCTTTTTCTCTCATCGTGACCGCAGTGACGTGGAGGACGGGGAATTGACCGGCGAGGGAGTAATAGCCGGTGTGGTCGCCGAAGGGGCCTTCTAGGCGACGTTCGGCGGGATCGACGTAGCCCTCGATTACCATCTCGGCGTCTGCGGGGACCATGACGTCTACCGTTTTGGCTTTGACAAGCCTTACGCTTTCTCTTCTCAGGAAGCCGGCGAAAAGCATCTCGTCGATACCGGACGGGAGAGGGGAGATGGCGCTGAAGGTGATAGCAGGGTCGCCGCCGAGGACGACGCAGACCTCGATCTTCTTGCCGAGTGCTCCGGCGTCCTCCATCTGGCGCATGCCGGTCTTGTGCATCTGCCAGTGCATGCCGCAGGTGTTCTTGTCGAAGACCTGCACGCGGTACATGCCGACGTTTCGCTTGCCGGTGTTCGGGTCGTGGGTGAAGACGAGGGGGAGCGTTATGAAGGGGCCGCCGTCTTCGGGCCAGCAGGTGAGGACGGGCAGCTTGGTCAGGTCCACTTCGTCGCCCTGCATGACGATCTGTTGGCAGATGCCGCTGCCGACTTCCTTTGGGGGAACTCCTTTAATTTCGCCGAGCATTTCAAGCCCCTTTTGGAGAGTGGCGATTTTCCCTTTCGGGAGTTCGGGTTGGAGGAGGTGGGCGATGCGCTCGGCGTGCTCTTCGTAGTCTTCGCAACTCAGGGCAAGCGACATCCGCCGGCGGGAGCCCATGGTGTTGATGGCGATCGGTGTTGGGTATTGGGTATTGGGTATTGGGTGTTGGGCGGGGTGAATGCTCTTATGTCCAATGACGGCGCTCATCGGGTCATTCGTGCCGAGGCGGTGGGCTGGGCCGGTTGGGTTCTCGAAAAGTAGGGCCGGGCCGCCGGTTTTCATGACCCGGTCGGCGATTTCGGTGACTTCCAAGTAAGGGTTGACGGGCTCGGTGATTCGCTTCAGTTCACCCTTGGATTCGAGAGTCCTCAGGAAGTCTTGGAAGTCGCGGTAAGCCATCCGACTTGAGCTTACTCCCAGGGCTTGCTTCCCCTCTGCTGACGCTAGCGGGAGCGTAGGTTATGATCTACTCATGCTCGCAGTTATGTCCGCGCTCTTTTTCGGCGCGTCACTCTTGGCCGGGGGACTTTTCGCCGGGCGCTAAGACTTTGGACGAACTCACGCTTCGCCCGATTGGCTATGTTCGAGGAGCGAACCGGTTGAAGTTCGACGCGCCCCGTCAGCCTGAACCTGGGACGGATGAAGTCAATTTGATCGAGCTTCTGCCGGGACGGCAGTTTGAGCTCGCCCTTCAGGACCTTGAAGGTTTTGACAGGATTTGGCTTGTTTCCTGGTTCGACCGGAATACGGGTTGGCGGCCGCGAGTGCTTCCGCCGCGCGGGCCGGCGAAGCGTCGGGGCGTATTCGCGACGCGGTCGCCTCATCGTCCGAATCCGATCGGGCTGACTTGCGTTCCGTTGTTAGGCATCGACGGGCTCACTCTCAGGGTTGGGGCGCTGGATTTAACGGATGGCACGCCGATCCTGGACATCAAGCCCTATCTGCGGTCGGTGGATTGCTTCCCCGGTAGCGGACTTGGATGGATCGAGGAAATAGAAGAGGCGGAGTCGGCGCCGCTTCCCTATAGTGTCGTTCTGGCTCCGCTTGCGGAGCGGCAACTGAAATGGTTGCGTGAGGAATGGGGAATCGATTTTGTGGAACGTGCATTTGGGGTCCTGCGCCGCGATCCGGGAGCGCACCGAACTCGCAGGATCCTTCAACTTGAGGAGAACCGGTATAGGATCGCTTGCGGCCCCTGGCGAATGTTTTACCGGCTCGAAGCGGACTTGGTTGTTATTGAAGAGGTTGCGAGTGGGTTCAGCGAAGAGACTCTCAGTTCCCCGAGTGTCGAAACGTTCAACGACCGGGACGCGCACAACAGATTTCGTCGGCAGGATTGGTCCGCCTAGGTGAGCACGGACGTCCCCCCTCCATCTATAGTGCTTTCGACTCTGATACCAGTGCCCGAACATCTTCCCAGGCGCTTTGCAAATCGGCTATCAGGGGTGAATGGGCTCTCGTGATCGAAACCACTTCGGGGTCGATCGTTGCCACGATCATCGCGTCCTCTCCTAGGGGTGCTTGCGCAACGAGGCGTCCCGTTGGATCGACGATCATGGAGCCGCCGACGAAGCCCTTGCCGCCCTCAAATCCGCTGAGCTGCGCGTTGGCGCAGTACACGCCATGTTCCTCGGAAATGCCGCGGAAGAGCCGGAAATACCGATCATGGTTCTCGATGTCCTCTCCGCAGAACCCTCGGGCCGGGGAAGCCGCCGGGACCAATAGGAGTTGAGCACCCGAGATAGCGCAGAGGGTCGGCAACACCCCGTGCCATGCATCCTCGCAAATGAGCAGGGCGACCTTCCCGAAGCGGGTCTCAAACACCCCCAGAGCCCGACCACGAGTTACGAATCGCTCTTCGTCGAAAACGCCGTATGTGGGAAGGAAGAACTTGCGATACGTGCTCACCAGCCTTGCTCCATCTGGAGTCAATTCGATGTAGGCAGCGCTGTTATGCAAGGTGCCCTGGTTGTTCTCATAGAAGCCTAGCGAAACATCCAGTGCTCGCGTGATCTTTCGAGTTAGCCGCGACCACAGGGCAGAGACTAGCTGAGCTCCCGTCAAAGAAGCCTCAAGCACGCCGCCTTCCAGGAAGTAGCCGCTCGTGGAAGTTTCCGGCAGCAACAGCAGGTCCACGTTCTCGACCTGTGCCTGCAAAGCGATCTCCGCGATTCGGTCGAGATTCGCATCCACTTCCGCCTTCATCGGGGCGAACTGGGCGCAGGCGATGGTGAAAGCCATACCCAGAGTTTACTGGCGCTCTCTGATCCGCCGCACTCGCGCCATCGATGCAATGAAGTAGAAGCACGCGGCGACGAGCAACACCACTAGGATGCCAGCGACAAAGGCCGCAACTCTAAGGAGGATGGCTCCCACGACCAGCAGGACGGCAAGCGAGGCAGATACTGTTGCTAGCGTTCGATAGCGATCAATCGCATCCATAGCCTTTCGACTACGAAAACACTAAAGGAGGCTCAAACGTGGGGATGCTCGTCGGCTTCTCGAAACTCGCGATTGATGACGGGCGGATAAAACACGGTGACTACAATGGCTATCAGCAAGCCTAGAGCGAGTCCGTAAAGCGCAGTCTGAGCTCCGTACCGGATGTCCGGATACTGCAGGTCCATATCCGTTGGTGAAGCCCAGATCGTGCCGAGGTAGAAACCCACAAGCGTAAAAATGACGGGAGCGAGCAGCCATGCGATTGTCACTCCCAACCTGGATTCCTGGTGCTTCAGCATCACCGCTATTTTGACCGACCTATTCCCTTTTTTGCCTCAGTCCCGGAACAGCATTCCGGGCTCCAGGGTCATAAACGGGACTTGACCCCGCAAGGTCGCAATCCCGAAAGGGCGAGCGAGAGGCAGAGCGAGCAGAGACATCCAAGCGGGTTCAACTAGTCAGGAATCGCCCGGAGTCGATCCGGGCTTTTCCGTGTACGCCTTGCCTCAAAAGGTATCGTCCTATCCGGTTGAGACTCCCGCCACGCTTTCGCTTAGACCCGCGCCTAATGGCAGAGCTGCGTACCCAGCAGCGCCCCATCCTAATCGGTCTCGCCTGCACCTCGATCACGGCGGCTTTGTACGCGGCTACCATTCCGCTCACCCGAACCACGTTCGATGCAATCGGAGATATCTCCAAGTACCGAGACAAAGCCATTCCCCATGCGGAATCTCTGCAGCAACAGGCTCTGCAGCACCTTCAAGTAACCATCCTCGTCTTCGTTGCTCTCTTCGCAGCCCGTTACTGGTTCAGTCGCGGTCAGGTCTACTTCCTGAGCAGCGCAGCCAACAAGCTGGCCACCGAGTTGCGCATACGAATGTTCCGAAAGCTGCTCAGCTTGCCCGTGAGCTACTTTAACGAGCGCCGCTCCGGCGCGATTCAGAGCGTTCTCACGAACGACGTCAACGTGTATCAGAACGCGGTGATGCTTGTCAGAGACAGCATCGACGGGCCTATCAAGGTCGTCTTTGCCACGGCCACCCTGTTTTGGATGCAGCCGCAGCTCGCCCTCATCGCTTTGTTGGTGATGCCTGCCCTAGTTGCTATCATTCAGCGCAACGCGCGGAAGATGCGCAAGACGCAAACGGAGGTTCAAGAAGACCTGGCAGAGCTCAGTGCCACGTCGCAAGAGGTTTTGCAGGGTGCGCGTGTCGTCAAGGCGTTCGGCGCCGAGAATCGCATGGCCAGCTTCTTCGAAACCGCCGTGCAAAGGAGCTACGAAAGTCAAATGCGCGCGGTGACGATCACCGCCTCGCTTCGGCCGCTCGTTGAGCTCATCGGTGCATGCGCCATGGCCCTTCTGCTCTACATGGGCGGGTACCTCGCTATGAACGGGAACCTCAATGTCGGCACGATCGCGGCGATGGGCTTCGCCATGGACGCCATAAATCAGGGTTTCAGAAGTCTGGCGGGCGTCTCCAACGCCTATTCTGGAGTTCAAGCGGCTTCGGATCGAATTTACAGTGAAGTGCTCGACGTTCCCACCGCGCACGAAGCGTTGGGTGATAAGACGATCGACTCGCCGAAGGGCCAAATTGAATTTGAGAACGTGTGCTTCACTTACCCAGACGGCACCGAGGCGCTTTCGAACGTAACCTTTACCCTCGCCCCCGGCGAGTCTCTCGCACTCGTGGGGCCAAGCGGTGCCGGTAAGTCCACCATAGCTGACCTTCTGCTCCGCTTTTACGATCCCACCGCAGGCAGAATAACCTTCGACGGAGTCGATCTCAAGGACTTGGATGTCGCGTGGCTGCGATCACAGATCGGAGTCGTGCCGCAGCACACGTTTCTCTTTGCGGGCAGCATCGAAGACAACGTCCGGCTAGGCGCTCCTGAGGCCACTGAAGCCGACTTGAAACTTGCGCTGAAGCAGTCGCATGCCGAGGAGTTCACGAGTGAGATGCAGGATCGAACCGTGAGCGAGCTTGGCGAGCGAGGCGTGCGCCTCAGCGGGGGGCAAATGCAGCGCATCGCCATCGCGCGAGCAGTGGTAAGAAAGCCCGCGATCCTGCTCCTCGATGAAGCCACCTCTGCACTGGACCCAACCAGTGAGAAGATCGTGACGGAAGCGCTCGAGGAGGTTATGAAGGACCGTACTACGCTTTTCATTGCCCACCGTCTTACGACTGCTGCCCGAGCGGACAAAATCGCGGTGCTCCGTCGCGGGGAGATTGTCGAACAAGGCAGCCATCAAGACCTAATGAGCGCCGGAGGCGTTTATGCGGGTCTCTTCAAAGCGTTCAGCGGCGGAGTCTTGGACTAATGGCCGTTCTGGAGTGCAAGGGTCTCGCCTGTGCGTACGATGGGAAACTGGTCATTAAAGGCGTCACGTTCGCGATTGGGGCCGGAGAAACCGTTGCACTGCTTGGGCCAAACGGAAGCGGCAAATCGACGCTTTTAAAAGCTTGCAGCAAGACTCATCCCTACCGGGCAGGCTCCTTACGGCTCGGAGCGGACGAAATCACAAACCTCGAGCACCAGGAAGTCGCGAGGCGAGCGTCTTTTGTGCCCCAAGAGGAACCGGCTACATTCCCCTTCAAGGTTCGCGACGTGGTGGCGATGGGGCGGCTCAGTCTCTCGAAAGGCCTTTTCGACACACCGGAAGACATCAAAGCGGCAGAAGACGCCATGAACTTCACAGACTGTCTGGAACTGGCCGAGCGGCCGATGACCCAGCTGAGTGGCGGTGAGAGGCAGCGAGTCCTGATTGCAAGAGCTGTTGCGCAAGGCGCACCCCTCATGCTCCTCGATGAACCGACGTCACACCTTGACGTGGGGCATCAGCTCGCCCTCATCAAGTTGCTGAGGAACATGGCATCCAGCGGCACCGCCCTCCTCACGGCCATACACGACCTGAACACGGCACCCTTGCTGGCAGACCGTGCGATTCTCCTGAGAGACGGAGGGATCGCATTAGACGGCTCGGTGGAGGAAATCCTCCGGAGCCCGTCGCTGGATGAAACCTATGGCGTCGAATTTCAGCGAATCGAAATGCCAAGCGGAAGGCTCCTCGTCATTCCCCGCTAGATGCAGTTCCCTTCTTCGGCCCCTTGTATCCGTAGTCGTCGGTCCACCAATGAGCCGATGTCATCGACTCGTTCGGTACCGGCTTGTAATCGGATGCTTTGGATCGAACGATGCTCATCTTGGGCCGATCATTTGGGCCGGGTGCGTTTATAGCGGGCTTCTTAGGGGCCTTGTTCTTGGCGGCAAGCTGCGCGGCCGCCGCCTTGGCCGATTTGGAGTTGTCGATCTTGCGAGAGTTGCCGAGTGGCGACTCATCCTTGTGATCGTCCTTCGGTTGCTCAGCCGGCTTGGGGGGCTCATTGCCGGATGGCGGCAGCATCATCGCGTTCATGGCGACGGCGGCACCGACGAACACGATCAGAAGGGTGGCTAATAAAATGGGTTTGTTTCGCTTTTTCATTGCGGAATTCCTACAGTAAAGAGTGCTCTTGCTATTTTGAACGACTTCTAGAGCGATATCATTCCCAATAGGTCAACCTTTTGCGCTCACAACAGTCAATCATCGCAATAGACGCCCGGTTGGTTGTCGGAACGCATACCGGAGACAGCACCTATTGGACAGGATTGGTGCAAGCCCTCGCAACGATTCCTCACGAATTCCAAATACTTCTTTTCGGAAACCACCCGAGGCCGAAGGGGGTTCCCGAGTGCTTTGAGTGGTTCCACCTGAACTCCAAAAGCAGCCGGTGGTGGAGCCTGGTGACTTTTCCGCGAGCGGCAAGGAAAGCAGGCGCACGAGCGATCCACACGCAATATTCCCTCAGTCCTCTAGTGGGGAGGAGAGGAATCACGACCATTCATGACGTGTCCTTCTTCATCGGTCCGGAGTGGTTTCAGCCTCGCGATCGTTTCATCCTGCGATCCACTATTCCAGCCTCGGTGCGTCGCGCCTCGCGAGTCATTACCGTCTCTGAAAGTTCAAGAGCGGAGATCGAACGATTTATTCCTGCTGGAGCGGGCAAGATCGCGGTGACGCCGTTGGCAGCGCCCGACTGGATTCAGAAGATTCCCAGTGAAGAAGCGAAGCGCCAGGTCCGCTCAATCGGTATCGAGGGGCCAATCCTGCTAACTGTAGGAACTAGATGGCCACGAAAGAACATGGAGCTTGCAATCCAAGCCGCCGATCTCCTTCCAAAGGCGATTCCCCACAAGTTGGTGGTTACCGGCAAACAGGGGTGGGGCACCAACGAACTCGGCACGAGAGGTGTAGCTACAGGCTACGTGTCTAATGAGATGTTGTCTTGCCTTTACTCCGCAGCCCAATTGTATGTGGCACCAAGCCGGCATGAAGGCTTCGGCCTGCCGCTTCTCGAGGCGTTCAGATGCGGCTGCCCGGTTCTATGCAGCACTGGAGGCGCTTTTCCCGAAGTGGCGGGGGACGCGGCTTTGATCGAGCAGAGTTGGGAGCCGGAGCACTGGTCGGCATCCATTGAACGCCTTCTTAGGGATGCGAGTACACTCGATGACCTCAGGCGGCGCGGCTACGAGCGTGAAAAGCAGTTCACCTGGCAGGAATGTGCGTGCCGAACATTAGAGGTTTATCGCGAGGTTGCGAGTTGATTGATCCAAGCTTGCTCGAGGTCCTAGGCTGCCCATTAGAGGCGGAGCGTCCGCCCTTTCGTCAAGAAGAGGGGCTACTCGTTTGCACCTCCTGCGGCTATGCGTTTCCCGTAGTCGACGGCATTCCGCATTTGCTGCCCGAAGACGCCATTCCGCCAGGGAAGCTCAAGGAGATGAGAAGGTGAGAGCGGAAGGCGGCTTCAAAGCCCTGGTTCTTCACGGGCCAAACCTAAACCTCACCGGCTTTCGTGAGCCCGACGTCTATGGCAAACGACCACTGGAGGACATCGACGCCGAGATCCGCACTGCCGCCGGCGAGCTCAACATCGAGGTTCGAATAC
>JBGGMI010000230.1:0-5678 GCA_041288075.1 Fimbriimonas sp. | reverse complement strand
CCTGCCAAGCAGAGCGTTGCGGCTGCCATAGCCGCGAGAATTGCTGTTCGCATAAGAATCTCCTAATGGTTGAAATCGACAGGATCGTTTTCGATGCACTGACGATTTTGCCAGGAGGGAGTTACGCACAAAGGTTTTGTGGTTGCGCAATTCTGCACCGGCACTTCGAGTGCCGGTGGAACCGCACGTGATCAGCAGTTGATCAAGTGAAAAACGAAGCGGGCGTTGCCGAGTGCGATTTCGGTTCCGTCGGCTAGATCGCCTTCTTCCACTCGCTCGAAATCATCCCGAAGTAGAAAGGTGCCGTTGCTGGAGCCGAGGTCGACGATCTTCCAGACGTCCTCGTCGCAGATAATCTTCGCGTGCTTTCGAGATACGTAGGAGCCTTCGGGTTCCAGGGAGCCTAAATCCACATCGATGGGACCGACACTCGGGTCGAAGCGGCCGATCACGGCGGGCGGATTGACGGGGAAGACGATGTCCGTCTCTGCGCCGTGTCGCTTCAAGACGAGCTGACCCACGCACCCGGCGGCGATTTGCGCATCCTGGAGCGGGGAGCTGTAGCCTTCTTGCGAGACTCCGGCGTGGGGGTGCTGGCCGATGTCCTCGGCTTCCTCGATAATCGGTTCCGTTTCTGTGTTATCCGTCATGTCGATTCCTTCTTTGGGCGATCCAGCCTGCACTGAGGATCACCGCAGAGATTACCAACCCTGGGAGCAGGGTGCCCAAGCTGTAGGTAATCGTCTCCGTTGCTTTCAAAGTTTCGGGGACAGGCGGGAGCATCAGCTTCCACTTGCCGTCGAGTTTCAACAAGACGACATCCAGAAACGGGTTATTGGTTCGCTGCCCATAGATAAGCCAGACCATTGAACTAGTGGCGGCAATGAGCATCGCCCAAAAAGTAGTGCCTCCATCCCTGGAGCCATCTCTTCCGGAAGCATAGGAGCCAAGCACCGGAATCAGCAGAGCGCCAATGGCAACGCCGGCCCAGGCGTACCAGAGATCGACGACGCTGTTGATGCTGAGGCCAAGGGGAACCGCTACGGCCATGGCGACGACCAGGCCGATCCTGATCCAGCTCTTGATCGTCTTGTCGTCGCTCGTGCCCTTGAGCCTTCCAAGGATTTCACGACCGAGCGTGGCACCGCTCACCAACGTATAGCCGACCATCGCCGTCGCGACCGTTCCGAGGATGCCGCAGAGGAAGATGGCCTTCAAGCCAGGTGGGAGCACTTTCTCGGCGAGGGCTGGATAGAAGGCGAGCTTCTCGGGTAGGGGCTTCAGCAGCGCGATCGCATACATGGCACTCCCGATCGAGAGGAGGTCGAAGAGAAACCAGAATCCCACGGAAATGAGAATGCCTTTGCGGCTCGTCTCGGGCGTACGAGCGGATGCCGCTCGTTGGTGAAACGCCGGATCGACGAGTGTCCAGGCTCCGAGAATGAAGAAGCTGACGATTGCGGTCCACGGCGCGCCACCCGTGAAAGTGAGCAGGCTCTTGTTCTCGATCGATTGGAAAGTGGCGGCGGGCGGGTAGTTCAGGAAGCAAAAGAGCGCCATGCATGCGAAGCCGACGTACATCATCACGAACGCGAGCAGGCTCACGCGGACATCGGCAAACAGGCCGCCTTTGTAGAGGAGGGCGATGCCTGCAATTGCGGCGATGGACACTGCGACCGTTCGATCAAGGCCCGTGAACTCTTGGAGAAGGACACCCAGCATAAGGACATGGGCGGCGGGGATGGCGAGCAGGAAGATGAGCGCCCCCGCCAGCACCCCACTCTTCTTCCCCCACCGCATGGCGATCCGTTCAGGGATGCTGATCTGGTCGGCCTCACGAACCTTTGGGGCGAGCCAGAGCGCATAGGCGACCGCGAACACGTAGTAGGGAACGCCGATCAGCAGCCATGCTCCGAAGCCGAAATAGCTCACACTCTCGCCAACGCCCAGAATGCCGCCGTACCAGGTGCTGACGAGGGTGGCGACGAAGGCGGTCAGTGAGAGATTTCGGCCCGCCGCGAGATATTGGAGGACCGAGCTATCTCTTAGCCGTGCAGAGAGGCCGAGAACAAGAATGCCCGCGATGAACAGCGTAACGACTGCCCAGTCGATGGGTGCCAGAGTGAGGGCTGCGAGCAGCATGTTGCCAGGCTGAAGTCTGGCAGAGTTATGCCAGCTATTGCGGAAGGGCTCGGTTGCTGATGGCGTCGATAAGGACCATCATGAGCAAAAAGCCGATGCCGAGGAAAAGCGTCCATCGCGACATGATGTCGTCGAAGCCTGCTTTGCCCTTAAACGTGGTGCGGACGCTTCCACCGCCGGACATCGCGTCACCCTTGCCGGTGATGATCACCAGCACGGAGAAGAGAATTGCGACCAAGAGGCCGGCGCCGACAGCGATGTTGTACCAAATCACGTGAACGCAGATTGTACCTAGATGGGCAGCCTTACGTTCCAGATAACTTCGATGGCCTGGATGATGATCGAAAGAATGGCAAAGCAGAGCAGGCTGCCCGCCATCACATGAAGCATCCCGCTGCGCAGTATGCGGACAGGGACGCTGGGCACCGAAACCTTAGATGTGGCGTAGCGGTCCAGCAGCTCTTGACCGGCCTTGATCCCGCTCCTGATCTGCTTGTCGTTGGCGGGCTTTGTTGTAACGAACAGTTGCATGAACGAACCAACCTTCTTCCACAAGAAGAGCGTCACAAAGGCACCGAGCACGGCACGCAATTCACCAGATTCGGTCCAAGGCGTAAAGGTGATGGTCGTGAAGATGCCAACCGCCGCTGCCAAGTTCGTTCCGCACCGGGGGTGTACTCGTGGCATGCGTCTTACGATCTCTGGCCGTAACTCCTCGCCACGCTCGATGGCATGAACCACCTGATGCTCGGCTGCGTGCGTTCCCGACAGCGGAATGAGCCTCATCGCGATGAAAAAGAGGACGTAGGGAACGAATATCCGGATATTGTCGACAAGCCACAGCGGCTGTTGAAGGGCTGCCAGCCACTCGGCGAGCCCGTACGCTGCTATCGATGATCCGGTGAGGAGAGCGAATAGCAAGGCACCTGTCAATACCAATCCGAGCCAACTCGCCCCCGCACCCACGGCACCGTTCGTGAGATAGACCCCAAAGGGGGTGGCCATTCCACCGACCATGGCCGGCCGAGGAGGAGTGCGCCTTCGCGGATACAGGTCGCTAGGGCTCAGCAGCCCCATCAAGCGCTGGGTATCGTCGACGACTAGCAGGGTTGTGTGCTTTCCATCGGCGAACAATCGAAGTGCTTCTGCAGCACTCGAGTAAGGCCGGATGGTTGGGGCTGGAACCATGGCGACCGTCAGAGGTTCGCTTGGCGCGTAGCCATTGGCAAGGACGATGCCCAGGCTGTGTTCAGTGACGATACCAATCACCCGCTCGTCGCCTACGACAGGGATCATTCCGTTCCCGCTTCGGCGGAGCTCTGCGGCAGCGCGATCCAAAGAGTCTTCGGGGGGAAGTGACGTCGACGGGCGCATCAGCGCGCCAACGGGGGCGCTGAGGGAGAACGTGACCTCGTTCGGCCGGTGCGTTGCGCTCAAGGGCACGAGTTTACTTACGCTGAGAATTTAGGGGAGGTTCGGGAGGATCGGAGGACCGGAGGACCTGAGGTTCAGGAGTTCAGGGGTTCAGAAGGAAATTCACTCGTTCTGACCCTCCGGTCCTCCCGTCTTCCGGCCCTAACCGCCCTCCGCCCCCTACCTAACGTTCCCAAACGTCCGATCAAAGCGGTGCGTGAACCTCGCGCCGCCGATCTGCAGAGGAAGGCTCTCAAGCGTTTCCTTGTTTTGGGTGAGCTTCAGCACAAAGGGGCTTGCATACGCCTCGCGTAGATCTCCATTATCCAGGTAGGGCTTGTTGGGGTCTCGTTTGGCGGCTCCACCGAAGTCGTCGATTTTTACGTCCGTTGCGCGCAGCACGAGAGAAGATGCCTTTTCGAGTGCCCAGGTGCCGGTTACATCCACTGCTTGCTGCGGTCCCTCCAGATGCATCTCGAATTGTTTGTTCGCCCCCTTGAGGCGTAAATACCCTGTCATCTTAAGGTCGTCGGAACTGAGTTGTCCGGTCCACATTCCGAGGTACGCGCCGAGTTCCTTGTTCGCACCCCGGCCAACCACCACGGACCAGAGGAGGAAGATCAAAATGGCTCCCAAGGCAGTTAGAGTGAGTTTGCTCATTGCGGCATCCTTCGCTTTGCTTCGGCTCGGACCATCTGCACCATTCCCATCAACCCGGCGCTCTTTCCCATCGATAGTTCTCGCCCAAATATCGTGTAAACCAGCTCATCCGGCACCTCAACCACTTCTGTCAGCGGCACTCCCGATAACGAGTCATCGAGAATCCGCGCCATTGCCATCGCCGACATGCCTTGCGGATTGTCTACTGCAAAGTGGAACTTCAGCCCCTCTCCCATTGGTGTGGTCGACATATAGACCTCGCTCTCGCATGCGGGAACTCGATGCTGAGGGTCCCGGGGGACGTCGTCGACGGGCTGCGCACGAAACTCGCCCGCCAACCCGATCAGCGCCTCGATTCGATCTGCCCGATCGGGGAAAAGGGCGAGATTGTCAAGGTGGTCCTGGAGTTTAGAGGGAATCATCGGAGGGGAGCGCTGCAAAATCAGTAACTCTGCGCCGCTGCAGTGGTCTGAATTATGATGCCTGGTCTACTCTTCCTGTTGCCGTTCGCTTTGCTTCAAGACCCAGTGATCGAGCCGGTAACCGACCAGGCGCTGCAAAAGAAAATCACGATCTCGCTCCGTGGCCAGCCGATCAATGACGCGGTGAGGGACGTCGGCAAGGCAGCCGGAGTGATTTGCGCGGCTGTTCAAAACCTCTGGGACCTCAAAGTCACGGTGCTTTGCAAAGACGAGCCAGCGGGGCCAGTAATGAAGCAGCTCGCGGAGGTTTTGGGCGCGGAATGGACGAAGGATGGAGACACCTACCGGCTCGGCTTCGAGCGCACGGCTCAACAACAGCGCCTTGCCTATGAACAAGCCGAAGCACGGCTCATGCGAGACCGCATCGAAAAGGGCTTAGTGCCCTACACCCATCTCGCCTCAGTGAATCGAAATGCGCCTAAACCCTCGGCTGAGCTGAAAGCAAAGATCGCGGCGCTATCGAAGGATCCGACCGCGCTCCAGTTCGGAGAAATGCTCGGTTCGATGAATTCTTCACAGGTAGCCGCCTTTTGGCGAGGTGAGGTGCAAACCTATCTCCCACCCGCCGGCCCCCCACCTCCGGAATCCTCCGTTGCGTTCCCGGATGAGATGAGGCGGGTTGTGGCTCGTTTCGATCCATTTCTCGCGTCGTTAGACAGAATGCCTGGCAGAGATCCTGCCCTTCAGACAAATGCGCTGGTGCTGTACGAGCGCCCCCCAGATGCTCTGGCGAACATGCCCTTTGCCAAAGATGTCATCTCCTGGACAGCCGACGGCAACATTCCTGCCGAGGATGAGCGCTTCAATAGATCAGTCCAGTCGCCAACAATTGTCAGGTCAGATTTCTTCGTGCGTAAGCCGGTGCTGGACGACTATCTGGAGTCCTTCTTCCGCTCGACAGGGATTGCGGTCGTTGGGGATTCGTTCTCGGTATCCGAGCTAGCACGGGCACCCGCAGGAAATGTAAAGGCTTGGATCAAC
>JBGGMI010000229.1:0-4818 GCA_041288075.1 Fimbriimonas sp. | reverse complement strand
TGATCAGGTGCTGAAGCCGTAGCTTTTCCCTATCGTGAGATGGAAGGGCTGCAAGCTGTGCATCCAGAGTGCGCTGCTCCCGCTCGTCCAGAGCCGCAGACACGAGAACCTCGCTTAACTCGTCGAGCATAAGTGGCCGCCCGCCATACCGGGAGGCAAAATAGCGGCCGAGGTCGTAGCCAAGGTCTTGCAGGGCGTACGCGAGTTCGTAAAGAGTGTGATTGTTCGGGATATGCGGGAACACATTCGTATCCGGATATCCGGAAAGATCAGGCTTGAAAGCAGTCTCCCGAGTGACCTGCCCCCCGGCAGCTAGAGCCCGCATCTCACGCGAGAGCCGCTCCGTCTTTTGAATCTCATAGCTCGCCGCCCCACCGCCCGACAGCAGCGAGCGCAGATGGGTCATAGTGCGCGAATCGTATTCTCCTCTAAAGATCGCGAGCAGACCCGTCAACTCCGCCTTAGCCGACGCCCTCCCCGGACTCCCCTTCGGTGCCAGTTGCATGGCCAGTCGGAGATCGAGTGCCCAATCGATTTGCCGCTCGATTGAGTCGAGCATTGCCGCCGCCTCCGCGGAAGACTTTGGGTTGCCTACTCCAGGGCGCTTGTCGAGATTCACCTGCTTCCCACCGGCGAGGAGAACCACCCCACTCATGGGAGTAGATTTCGGATCGTCGGGCATGGCTGGAAGCGACCGGTGATCCTTCGGCAGGATGCCACACTCAAGGAAGCTGTAATATCGCGAGCCGAATTGAACCTGGCTGATTGTGACGAGTAGGTTGCCTCGCTCCCAACTATAGAGTTCGCTGTCGTTCTTGCCTCGCACGACGATCTTCCCGAACCCTCTATTGAGTTTCTCGTTGAGCACATCCGTGAAGCCCCTTACGCCACACGCCTCCTTGGGCAGCGTTATGGGTTTTGAAGTGATCACAACCCAGTTATGAGTCATGGTCCACTTGACTCTCCGAATAGAAATTAGCTTGCCTTCGATTCGAACGCCTGACTCAGCAAGCACCTCCTTTGGCTTGCTTTGCGCTAAAAGGACTCCACAAAACGACGCCATCAAGCAAGTGGCACCAAAGTGCATGGTCATGTCGATGCCTTAATCTAACAATTTGGACTGATCGTCCGAAAAAATGCGCAACCTTTCTCTGAGTTGGTTGACAAAATCGCGTTTTGAAACCTATAAGGTGTGACTCCCAAAAAAACAACACCCCTGCCTCCCAACCTCCGGCCCTCCCATCCTCCGATCCTCCGGCCCTCCGCCCCCCGCTACTCCCATCCCAACCCGCAGAGGGGCTCGGTAGTAGTAGCGGTCGCAGGTTCAAAACAAATATCCCGCCCGTCCCGACCCCTAGAGGGGCTCGGGATCAGGACATCGGGCCAACGTTAGCAAAAAGAAGCCTCTCCTTGATTCGGGAGAGGCTTCTTAGGTTCAAATTCGAGTGGACCGGCAGGGACTCGAACCCTGGACCCGCTGATTAAGAGTCAGCTGCTCTACCAACTGAGCTACCGATCCGAAGCGATTTAGGATACCCCGGGCCCTTTCTCTACGGCAAGTTCCAGGTTTCTTCTTTGGCCGTGCGGTCATTCACCCCGCCGTGCCGCATAAACATCGTGCTGCCGGCAGGCAAATCCTGATCCTCCAAAGCATGCCTGACAACTTCGGCCAACGGAACCGCTTGTGGTCCATACAGCCAAATCGTGTATTCGCCCCCGCCAATCTCGTTCCCATCGAGCTGGCCAACCCCAGCGGCATTCACCCGCTCCCCCAGCAAGTCCTCTAACTCGGCACAACGGTCCAGCTTCTCTTCACTCATCGGAAGATGCACTCGCACAAGGTGGTCTTCCATGCCCGAAGGCTCAACCGGCTTGCGCCCGAATAGCTTGTTCAAGAAGCCCATGCCCTAACCTTCCGCCATGATCTCGGGTGGGATGTCGATCTGAACACCAGGTTTGATCCCAAACTTCTTCGCCGCTCCCTGCTTTAACTCCAGCACATACTGGTAATTCGCGGTCGGCGTCACATTGCTCGTGTTAAGCGGCTCCCCCTTGCCGATACTGATCACGCGCTTATCGGAGCCGATATAGATGATGTCAAGTGGCGTGTAGGTGTTCTGCATCCAGAATCCGTGGCTCTTATCCTGCTCGCTGTTGTACACAAAGATCATGCCCTGCGTGTCCTTGACCTCGCCTGGTTTCAGAAACATCATCCCCTCGGCACGCTTGCTGTCGTCGTTCATGATCCAGGCATCGATCTCCGCGCCATTCACCCGAATCTTCGTGGTCTGCAAATCTTCAAGCTGATAGATCCGGTCGGGGTGTTTTAGAGGCTTTGGCGCAGTGGTGACGACCGGCTCCCTTTCTCCCTCCCCTTCAACCGGTCTCTTGTTGGTGGACACTGGGCTCGCGCTCGTTGGCTTTGGAGCCTCGGTTTCGATGTGACAGCCCGTCATCGCGACGGAGATCGCAAGCAGCGACAGAAGACGCTTCATCTGGACCCTGCCTTGGGAGCGAAAGATTCGTGCTCCCGCTCGTAGGCGGAGATGTCCTCATCATAAAGCAACGTGGTGCCGATAAGGTCTAGCCCGCGGACCAGCGCATCCTTGGTTGCTCCGTTGATGTCGAACCTAAGCTGCTCGCCGTTGATGCCTACAGTTTGGTTTGGCAAATCGATCGTCGCCTCAGCTCCCACACCCGCTTGCACCAGCTTGGCATGGTCCGTTTCATACAGTTCGATAAGCAAGAGCCCGCAGTTGGCCGCGTTCTGGCGAAAGATGTCACTGTAGCCAGGGCTCGTATCCGTCTTCTTCGAAATGACGGCCTTAAATCCAGCCTGCTGAATCGCCCACACCGCGTGTTCTCTCGACGAGCCACACCCAAAATTGGTGCCCGTCACAAGAATCGACGCCCCCTCCGCCGCCGGTTGGTCAAGGGGAAACTCGGGACCACGGACATCCTTGAACAACAGCTCCCCATAACCAAAGCGGCTGATCCGTGTCAGAAAACGCGCCGGGATGATCCGATCCGTGTCGATGTTGTCGTCCGTCAGAACGGCAATTTTGCCAGTGTGCGTGGTGAATGCGTCCACGCCATGATTATGGAGTCTGGAGAGGTTTCTGGTTGGATGACAGTGGATTTTTGCGGAGAGGTTTGGTATTGGCGAGGGCCGGCTCCGTTTTACTTTTTGAAGATCACTGGACAAAGCTGTGACGAGTTGCGGGAGGTCATGCGATCAGTGACCTACGGGTGGGGCATGATTGCGGTTCGAGCCCGGATCGGCGAGACGGAGTGGGTCACCAGCCTGACGCCCAAGGATGGTCTCTATCTGCTGCCGTTAAAAGATGTGGTTCGCCGAGCTGAGCAGATCGAGGAAGGGCACACCGTTAGCGGGTCGCTGGATGTGATCAGCGCTCGATAACTAACGCTGCCGTGCCGGAACCCAGGCCGTTGTTCGGCCGCCAATGGTTTCGCGGATGATGTCTTGTCCCGCGATCCGATCTTGGCCCCTATCGCCGCCCCACCTATGGTGGAAGAGCCAGGTCTTTGGAAATTGGTTAAAGTCTGCGTCAGCCGCGACGGCTACTCTCAGGATCTTTGCGAGGGCGGATCGGAGGGCTTTGGTTTCTTCGAGGCTTAGGCCATTGGCAAGGCGGTTTGGCGCGATCTTCGATTGGTAGAGGGTCTCGTCTGCGATCCAGTTCCCGACTCCGGCGAAGAGGCCCTGATCGAGGAGGACGGCTTTGATCGGGGCTTTTCGCTTTTTGAGTTTTTCGTGGAGCTTGGCACCTGTGGGGAGTTCGCTTAGGCAGTCGAAGCCTAGTTTTGAGATGGCTCTATCTTCTTGCGGTGAGTTGGCGAGCCAGATTCGGCCGAGGCGTCGGCCATCGGTAAAGGCGATCTGATCGCCGCCTTCGACAGTGATCAGGAGCTTCAAAAAGCGTGGTCGGCCTCCTTCGTCGAGCTTTTGCTTCTTAGCGTGGCTTTTCAGCTTGATTGTGTCTTTGCCGATGTGCTGAATCCAACCGCTCATGCCCAGGTGTCCGAAGAGCCAAGGGTGTTCATCGACTTCGAGCCACCAGTATTTGCCTTTGCGACCGACCCCTTTCACGGTTCTGCCGATGAGCGCGGACTCTATGGCTTCGGGCGGCGTGCTTTTGAGGACGATGGCATCCGGGGCTGCTTCAGCGGCGATGATCCTCTTGCCCACGAGAACTCGCTCCATGAGGCGGCGGACGGCTTCGACTTCGGGGAGTTCGGGCATCCTTTTAGTTTGGGTGCATAATGGCGATATGAGAACCCTTGGTCTGATTTTACTGTTCGTCGTGTCTGCTTTTGGCGTTGGCCAAGGGGAGAGTGCTCCGCTTCGGAAGGAGATCACCAAACTGTATGCCGACTTCGACCGGGCGCTGAATACCGGCAATTTCGAGGCTGGATTTGCGATGCTGGATGGCTCGTTTGTGACGGTGGACGAGGACGGGAAGTCGATGACCAAAAAGGAGTTTCGATCGATGATCAACTCCATGAGCGGCATGATGAAGAACTTCCATTCGAGCATCACGGTTCAGCAGGTGCAGGGCGGCCCCAACGAGGCTTTTGCTTGGATCACGATGCAGGAAAGCTTTTCGGCGAAGCAGGGGAATAAGTGGCAGAAGGTTTCGAAGACCGAGAAGTTTGTAGAGACGTGGAAGAAGACACCTGCCGGTTGGAAGATCACCTACAGCCAGGTTCAGCCTAAGGGCTGAGCTTTCCTTGCAGCAGTAAGGCGCGGGCGTGTTCGACCCGCGCCTTTCTTGTCGGTTTGTCTTCGGAGTCTTC
>JBGGMI010000228.1:0-2700 GCA_041288075.1 Fimbriimonas sp. | reverse complement strand
TAGCCGCCCCTCCTAAATATCGGCTGAACGGACGAACCGGCCCCGACGCTCCGCCGGTCTGCCCGGATGAGACAGCCTTGATATTGTCACCCACCTGCCGCTCTTCTTCCGATTAAGAACCACATACGCTACCGCAATCTGCGCCATCTGAGGCTCACCGGAAGCCTCAAAGCAATCGTCCTGATCAGGTAGTCTCGATCATCAACCGCCTGGCGCCAAGCGACAGGATATCGCAACATTGCCTTGGGATCTGGTTTCGTCTCGGTCCAGCCGGCCTCTGCTGCGGGCTGCTTGGCCACACCTTTCGCGGGAAGCAATGCCGCGCTCGTCGTTGCGCTGCACCCTTGCCGTCCTATGTCGCAACGTGGGGAGGTCGCAAGGTGTTCGAGGGGGATGCCAGATCATCGCCAATTTACCGATCCAGCACGAGAGGAAGCTTACTTGCGGCCCAGCAAACCGCTTACGGACTCGGCCGTGATCGTGAACCGTCGAGAGGAAGAGGCAGCCTAAGACTAGTGCCATCGACATCGACATCGAACAGAGCGCAAGCCAAGTACTGCGTCGGCTGTAGGACGCGGCAAAAAGAACGAAAACAACAACCCCGGCAGCAAAAGACTCAACGTGGCCCCCCACCTCAGTCGTTAGTGCTTGCGCATCGGTGGCACAAAAGCGCGACCGGCGCCGAGATTGGCGCGATGCTGGCCGGCATCGTGATCACACTCGTTACCTTCGCCGTCACCGCCGTCACCGCCCGGGATCGCCTACTGCCTCTCCTGGCGAGGACGAAGCGGCTGCCTTGGAGGATAGGCAAAGCTCTGGAGGTAACGAGTCCGGTAGCCGTTGTTGCTCTCGGACTCATCCTGCTGACGGGCCAAATCGGAAAAATAGGAACGTTGATGTGAGGAGTGGTGTCCAGAACTTCCCAAGATAGCCTGAATCTGCACGGTTGAGAGGAAATCATGCCTACTGGAGATGGCAGTTTGATCAACACGATCGGGATTCTGTTGGTTTTCGTGCTCGTGGCTGCGAATGGCTTCTTTGTCGCCGCCGAGTTTTCATTGGTCGCGGTTCGACGCAGCCGCGTGGCTCAGCTGGTCGCGGCCGGACGGCGCAACGCGCAAGCCCTTCAGAGAGCTGTTGACAATCTCGATGCCTATCTCGCTGCCACTCAGCTTGGCATTACGATTTCGTCGCTGGCTCTCGGCTGGATCGGCGAGCCGGCCCTCGCACGCCTGATTGAGCCTTTCCTATCCGGATTGCTCGGGTCATTTGCGGCCGTGGGCGCCCACGCAATCGCCGTTGCGGTCGCGTTCTTTATCATCACAGCGCTGCATATCGTTCTTGGTGAACTCGCACCGAAAAGCCTGGCGCTCCAGCGCACTGAGGCGACAGCGCTTCGGGTCGTGCGGCCACTCGGCATGTTCTTATTCCTGCTCCGGCCGGCGATCGTGATGCTCAACGGCCTGGGCAACCTCGTACTGCGGCTATGCGGCCTGCGGCCAGGAACCGTCGAGGAATCCTTGCATTCCCCGGAAGAGCTGAAGCTTCTGATCGCTGCCAGTCACGAGGGTGGTCTCCTGCAGGAGGCGCAGCAGGAGGTGGTAGAGCGGGTTCTCAATATTGGCGATCGCCGCATCAACGACATCATGACTCCCCGAGTGGATGTCGACTGGATCGACATTAACGACAATCCAGGAGAGATCCTTCGATCGATTCGTGAATGTCGCCACGGGCAGCTCCTGGTCGGCAAGGGTAGCATTGATGAGCCGCTAGGCATGATCCTGAAAAGGGACCTGCTTGACCAAGTCCTCGATGGGAATCCTCCCGATCCGATGGCCGTCATCCGCCAGCCGCTCGTCATCCACGAGGCAATGAGGATTTTCAAGGTTCTGGAGCAGTTCAAGAAAGCACCAGTTCGGTTGGCAACTATCCTCAACGAATACGGAGGCCTGGAAGGAATTGTCACCCAGACCGACTTGCTTGAGGCCATCGCGGGCGACCTGGCCCAGATTGAGGGTGAAGAGCCTGAAGTGCTCGCACGCGAGGACGGATCGCTTCTTATCGATGGCGCAATGTCCGCGGCGGAAGCCTTCGATTGGCTAGGTCTCAGGATTCGCCCTGCCGAGGGCGTGTTCCACACCATTGCCGGTTTTGTGCTCCAGCAGCTCGGGCGCCTTCCCAAAGTGGGAGAGCACTTCGACTATGAAGGCTGGCGTTTCGAGGTGGTTGATTTGGACCGGCGCCGTATTGACAAGGTACTAGCGACCCCGCCCAAAGCGGAAGGAAAGGACTCGCCCGACGAGAACTAGATTGCAGCCGTCTGCCGCCACATTGGCGAGTTCGGAGCCCTGACAAATGACACCGAAGCGGACCTCGTATAGCAGCTCAGCACCATCGAACTTACGAAGACAAGCCGCATGGAAAAGATCACGAAACCATTGAAGGCCAACTCGACTTCATCGCCTGCTCCTCAGTATGAAGGAACAGGGAGGGCGCTCAAACAAGCCAAGACGGTGGGAGAGGCAAGGCGTGCAGTGGAGCCTTACGTCAAGATATTGCGCGAGGACCGGGAATGGTTTCGCACCCTCCAGGCGTTACAGGCTCAACAAAAACGGGCTTAGGAACCCAGAGCGTAAGCCGCTAGAACCCTGACGAGCTGGAAAGGAGCCGCAGACTCATGCGGCGATGTCGGCCGTCCGG
>JBGGMI010000227.1:0-19752 GCA_041288075.1 Fimbriimonas sp. | reverse complement strand
GTGGAGAAGCGGATCGATACCGGGGCGGTCCTCGTCACGGGCCAGAATATGGACGAGGCAGACGTGAAGAAGCTGCTAGAGCCTCCTAAAGAGTGACGGTTCTCCTCGCCGCGCTTGTCCTGATTCCCGAGAGAGGTCGGTCCGTCCTAATCGTGCCGATGGGTGGTGCCTCGAAGCCTACGATCAGCCGAGTCGTCGCAGCGTTGCGGGCTCGCTACGCCATGGACTTCGAGGTCATGGCACCTATTGCGATGCCTGAAAACGCGTATTACCCACCGCGAAAGCGCTGGCGTGCCGAAAAGCTTTTGGTCAGGCTAAGTAAGCGTCCAGCTTGGCGAGTGATGGGTGTTGCCGACAAGGACATTTCAACGACTCTTCATGGCCATCCAGATTGGGGAATCATGGGGCTTGCGGACTGTCCCGGGCGATCCTGCGTCGTCTCTTCCTTTCGCGCGAAGCAGGGAGTAGGTTGCGTGGCGATCCATGAGCTTGGGCACACGCTGGGGTTGCCTCATTGCGCGACCAAGACGTGCATTATGCGAGACGCCGAGGGAACCGGCCGCATCGCGAAGTCGAAGGGCGACTTTTGTCAGCGCTGTGCCGGCACGATTCGGCAATGGCTGCGGTAGTCGAGTCTCGGCCGCACGACTTTTTTTGTGTGGGATTTGCCGGTTTGCCCCATAATTCAGGAATGCGCCACGACTCGATGATGGGCGGAAAGGGCAAGGTGAGTCTCGACGACGGGTCCTTCGATCGTGCCTTCTGGAAGACCGCTACTCCGGAACAGCGGGTCCAAGCAATCTTTGAGCTGCGTGAACTCTATCATGAGGTGATGCATCCTGGAATCGGCGCTAAGACATTGGACCGATCTGTTGGCGGCACTCGACGCCTTCGAGATTAGATACTTGATTGTTGGAGGAATCGCGGTTGGCTTTCATGGCCAGCCGAGATACACGAAGGATCTCGACGTGCTAGTCGCGATAGGTCCTTCCGAAGAGACGAAGCTCTACGAGTGTCTGAAAGAATACGGAGCCCCGGTACATATTCTGGAGCCAGCGGAGTTCCTGCAAGACGACTTCATTTTTCACTTCGGAATCCCTCCATGGAGAGTCGATGTATTGACCTCGATCCCCGGCGTAGACTTCGAGAAGGCATACAGAGATCGAGTCGCACTCCCACTCGGCGAGTACTCTGCATGCTGTATCTCGCGGGACTGGCTAATCAAAGCCAAGCGAGCCAGCGGGCGGCCCCAAGACTTGCTGGATTTGAATGCTTTGGAGTCAGGGGCCGACCTTGATCCAGGGTAACAAGCGGAGCATTCAGTGGATCACACCTTTGCCCTTCTGGCCTTCCGCGCTTTCAAAGCGAAGCGCTGCAAAAGCTCGTGGGTGGTTTCTTCCATCGCCTGTAGGTCGGTGTAAGCTAGCCGTCAGAAGATGTTGAGCTCTGCAGTGGCTTTTATGATGTTTGCGGGTCAGGCGAGCGCATCGAAATTGATCGTCGCTTATGTCCCGAATTGGGTCGAACTGGACAAGTATGTAAGCGAGATCGACTACGCGAAGGTGACGCACATCAACATCGCGTTCGAGAATCCTCTGGACAGTAGCGGGACAATGTCTTTCGACCCGAAGAACGAGGTGCTGATTAAAAGGGCTAGAGCGAGTGGCGTGAAGATCCTTATTTCAATCGGCGGAGGATCAGCCGCTTCGAACAAAGAACTACAAAGCCGCTACTTCGACCTGACCTCCGAGGCTAAACGGAAAGGCTTCGTTGCGAAGCTGAGCGACTATGTCGTGCAAAATCACTTCGACGGCCTTGACGTGGACATCGAGGGCCCGTCGATCGGCAAGGATTACGGCCCCTTTATCGCAGACCTGGCGAAGTCGCTGAAGTCAAAGGGCAAGCTCCTGACGGCAGCTCTCTCACAAGGGTACGGAGGCGACCAGGTGCCGTACTCCGTTTTCGGTCTTTTCGATTTCGTGAATGTTATGGCGTACGACAACACGGGCCCGTGGGGACCGGACCGAGCGGGCCAACATTCTTCTATGGAGCAAGCCAAGAGCACGGTCGCCTATTGGCACGAGCGTGGTCTCCCACTATCGAAAATGGTGCTCGGAGTGCCTTTTTACGGCTATGGGTTTGGCAAAGCGTTTTTGGAGCACGGCTACTCCTACAAGGAGATTCTCGATAAGTATCCGGGCTCGCATCTTGTCGATCAGGTCGGCGAAACGATCTGGTTCAATAGCATCCCGACGATCAAGGCGAAGGCTCAGTATGTTGTGGATGAAGGGCTTGCAGGCGTCATGATCTGGTCGCTGGATCAGGATGTGAAGGGCGAGCTTTCACTGCTCTCCGCCATTCACTCTGTCTTCAATCGCCGCTAAACATCCAATGCTCATCACCGGCACGTTCCTGGACGAGATCACGCATGACATCCCTTCCCAAAACTGGGGTGAGGCGGATTGGCGGCGTGAATTCGAGCTCTACGCCCGTATGGGCATCGACACGGTGATCATCATTCGCGCCGGATACCGAAACCGCTGCATCTTTCAAGCGGATTGCCTCCCCGATCTTCTGCCCGTCTACGAGGATCTGGGCGAGGTCTTCTTTACGTTGGCGGACGAGTTCAATCTGAAGGTCTTCTTTGGCACTTACGACTCTGGCTTCCACTGGATGCGCGGGGCGTGGTGGAAGGAGGTCGAGCTGAACAAGGGCTTTGTCGACGAGGCGGCGCGGCGATACGGGCACCACAAGAGCTTTGCGGGCTGGTATCTCTGCCACGAGACGAGCCGGAACGACGTCAACATCATTGAGCTTTTCAATGCGATCGGCCGGCATTGCAAGGCGGCAAAGGATGTGCCGGTCCTCATCTCACCTTTCCCGCAAGGGGCCAAGCAATTCAGCGGAACTGCGGTCATGAGCCTGGACGAGTCGTTTGACCATTGGAAGCGCATCTTCAGCGAGACTCAGGGAGCTTTCGACATCTGCGCGTTTCAGGACGGACAGATTCACTACAAGGAGCTGCCGCGATTTCACGAAGGAATTGCCGAGCTGGGCAAGAACCTTGGGGTCACCATCTGGTCGAATGTGGAGAGCTTTGACCGGGATATGCCGATCAAGTTTCCGCCGGGCGATTGGCGCAATCTTCGGTTCAAGCTGGAGGCAGCGGCAGCGGTGGCGGAGAAGATCGTCACCTTCGAGTTCCCACACTTCATGTCCCCCCACTCCTGCTACCCCGCCGCGCACAAGTTGTATGAGCGCTACTGGGAATGGGCCGAAGGGCGTAGAAACTCCTGATGTCCCTCGCCGTGTACGTGCATATCCCGTTCTGCCCCACAAAGTGCGGCTACTGCGACTTCAACTCCTACGCGATGGAGGGGGACATCATGGAGCGGACGGTGAGGGCGACGATTGCCGAAATCCGTTCGTCGGCGGTGGCTGGCAGGCCGGCCAAGACGATCTTCTTTGGCGGCGGGACTCCGACGTTTCTGAGTGAGGAACAGTTACTGCGCGTCTTCTCGGCTGTGCTGGAGACGCACCCACCCGTTGCAGACGCAGAAATCACGAGCGAGGCGAACCCGGGCACGGTCGATGCGGAAAAGTTTGCCGCCATGCGGGCCGCGGGCTTTAACCGGATCAGCATGGGCGCGCAAAGCTTTCTCGACTCCGATCTCCTCGCCCTTGGCCGCATCCACCGTTCGAGCGAAATCGAGAGAGCCTTCGGAGCCGCACGCGAAGCTGGGTTCGACAACCTCAACCTCGACCTCATGTTTGCATTGCCCAATCAAAGCGCCCACGGCTGGCGCCAAAACCTCACGAAAGCGCTCTCCCTGCAGCCTGAACACCTAAGCCTCTACTGCCTCACAATTGAACCAAACACCGCCTTCTACAAGAAAAACCTACGCGGCCAGCTCGCCCTCCCTGACGATGAGCAGCAGGTGGCGATGTATGAGGAGTGTCTGGACCGCACCTCCGCCGCCGGATACGAGCAATACGAGATTTCGAACTTCGCCAAGCCTGGCCGGGAGTGCAGGCATAACCTCTGTTACTGGCACGGCGAAGAATACGCAGGCTATGGCCCCGGAGCCGTGGGAGCCCTCGATGTGGACGGAGTCAGAACGCGATACACGAACTTAAAGCATCCCGACGGATACTGCTCAGCGGTCGAGCAAGGATTGCCTCTGCGATTCGAATCCGAATGCCTGGACGCGGACACGCTCAAGGTCGAGCGCATCATGTTGGGTCTCAGGCTAAACGGCGGGCTCCGCGTTAACGAACTCGACGCCCGAGCACTTGGCCGTCTTGAAGGCAGAGGCTGGATCGAGCGGGATCAAGACTACGCCCGTCTATCGCGTCTTGGACGGCACTTCTGCTCCGAAGTTGCGCTCGAACTGATCTAGGGTGACCTTGGCTTTAACCATCCGCTATCCTCGAGCCACTCGGCCATGCGACTCGGCCAAGTCTTGATGCTCTTGAGCTCCGAGCGATTGCCCATGTTGAACGCGTGCTTGCCTTGTTGGAAGATGTGAGCCTCGAACGGGACCTTGGCGGCGCGATACTTTTGCATCAGGTCCAGCACGACGGGGGCGAGGTAGTCGTCGTTGGCTACCGCGAAGAACGCGGGTGGCGCATCTGAGGGGACTTGGACGGGCATGCCGAGAGGGCCGGGATAGACGTACATAACGAAGTCGGGTCGTCCGTTCAGCTTGTCGATGGGGTCGGTAGCAGCAGGGTTATCTTTCTGGCCGTATGAGCTCATCGCGACGACTTCGCCACCCGCGGAGAAGCCGAGCATTCCGACCCGAGTTGGATCGATGCCCCACTCCTTTGCGTTTGCCCGGACCATTCGGATCGCTCGCTGTCCATCTTGTCGCGGATGCACTTCTACGTTGTATGGGGATTGGGGTTCTCTGGGTAGGCGATATTTTAGGGCGAACGCGGCAACCCCGATGCTGTTCAGGTACCTGGCCGCGTCGGCGCCTTCGGCATTGAACACCAGCTCGCGAAAGCCTCCACCCGGGCAGATGACGACTGCCGCCCCCGTCGCAATCTCTTTCGGAGGCAGGAAGACGGTCAAGCTAGGATTGTGAATGTTCTTCACCCACCAGTCCTTCGCCTGCTCCGGTTCCGCCTTGCGGCTCTCAAAACCAGGTGCGCCGTTCGGCCATAAGGGGATTTGAAGAGGCGTAGCCTGCGGAGTTACGGACACGAGACATGCGAGGAACGGAATCACGACCTTACTTTACAAGAATCCCCGACTCCTCGACTCCCAGACTCCTAGCATTTAAGGTACACATCCTGCATCGAATGGCAGCGGTCGCAGGCGTCCAACTCGTCAACATTTCCATAAACGACATCGAGCTCCAGGTGCCGAAAGGCGAGCTGGTCGTCGAGTCCGTCAAGCGGCTGGGCCTGGAAGTCCCGATCTTTTGCTATCACTCTCGAATGAAGCCAGTCGGCATGTGCAGAATGTGCCTTGTCGAGGTCGGAATGAAGCAGCCGGACGGCACGATTCGCAAGATGCCGAAACCGCAGACCGCCTGCACCCTTCCGTGCTCCGAGGGCCTCGCGATCTATACCGACAGCGAGCTGGTCCACACGGATAGGCGCGGCGTCCTTGAATTCCTTCTGATCAACCATCCTCTCGATTGCCCGATCTGCGACCGGGGAGGGGAGTGCCCGCTGCAGAACAACACGCTGTTCTACGGTCCGTCGACTTCGCGCTTTATCGAGTTCAAGCGGCACGCTCCGAAGGCATTTCCCCTCAGCCAGTACGTGACCCTCGATCTCGAACGTTGCATCCAGTGCGGCCGCTGTGTCCGATTTACCGAAGAGATCTCCGGCGATTCGCAGCTTGCCTTCCGCTTCCGCGGAAACAACATGCAGCCCTCGACATTCCAGATGACGGACTTCGATTCGAAGTTCTCCGGAAACGTCATCGAGATCTGTCCGGTCGGTGCCCTCACCAACAGCGCCTACCGTTTCCGAGCCCGCCCGTGGGACCTGCAAACGAGGCCCGGTATCTGCACCCTCTGCAGCAACGGCTGCAACATCTACGTCGATTACCGGGTGGGCGAGATCGTGCGAGTGAACGGGCGCACGAACGAAGCTGTGAACGAGGAATGGACTTGCGACCGGGGCAAGTTCGGGCATTATGCTTTCAACTCGGAAGAGCGGCTCACAACCCCGCTCATCCGGCAAGGCGACGAGCTCGTGGAAAGCAACTGGGCCGGCGCCTACTCCGAGATGCTCAAGGCACTCCCTGGTTCCACAGCTGCTTGCCTGGCCGGGGGAACCCTCTCCAACGAGGACTACTACGTGCTGCAGCGCGTGTTCAGAACCGAGCTGGGCTCAGACAACCTGGACCACCGCTTCACCAAGAACCTGCCCGCGCCGGACACGAACCCGAAGAGCACCATCGACAGCTTCGAAGATCGAAAGTCGATCCTCCTCTTCGGCACCTCGCTGGCCGATGAAGAGCCGATCCTGTTCCTGAGGGTCCGCAAAGCCTGGTTCAAGAACAGCGCCCGAGTCATCGTGGCCCACCACGAACCTACCGATGCCGACTCCTTCGCCCACCTCATCCTCCGCTACCGCCCCGGCACCGAAGCCATCGTAGCCGCCGCCCTCGCAAGCGGAGCGGACGCCGCCCAACTGGAAGCACAAACCTGGATCCGGGCTGCCGACTTTGAGGAAGCACGCTCGGTCCTCGCCGAAGACGCCACTGTTGTCACCACCAGAGCCCTGCTCAACCAAGCGGAGGGCCCCAGAGCTGCCGAAACGCTAAGAAACTGGGCAGATGCCAACTTCAACCAGTACGCCTTGGAAGCTAACGATGAGGGAGCCGCTCTCCTCGGCATCTGGCCTCAGAACGGGGGCAAAAATACCCAGGAAATTCTGCAAGGCTGCATCGATGGCTCGATCAAGGCCCTCTGGCTAGCGGGCGTCGACCCCTTCGAGAAGCACGAGGACAAGGAATTCGTAAGAACTGCCCTCGAGAACGTAGAGTTCCTGGTGGTCCAGCACTGGCTCGAAACCGAAGCCGTCCACTACGCCAGCATCGTCCTCCCCATGGTCGCCCCAGCAGAAGCTGAAGGCAGCTACACCAACTTGGAGGGCCGCGTCCAAAGAATGATGCAGATTCTCGGCGAGCTCGGCGAAGCAAAGCCGGCCTGGCGAGTCTTCTCAGAGCTCTCACTCCGCCTTAAACCTGCCACGCCATACTTCAACCCCGGCGAAATCATGGACGCCATAGCCCGCGACATCCCAACATTCGCGGGTGTGAGCTACGACAAACTAGGTGGCGAAGGATTCCTCCTGGGCAAGGGGCAGGACCCTAACGGCACACCTCCCAAGGAGCTTGAAGTCCAAACCAGCAACGGCTAACCGTAGTGCCTTCATCCGTGAAGGCATCTCCTCCGAAATCGTGTGACGGCTTTGCCAATCGCCTTAGCGACTTGGCCGCTTTGTTTGAGCACTGGCTCGAGCGTGCTCAGTCACTACCTGTCGAAGATCAGCGACCTGAACCTTGATCCCCTCTGCTGCAGAAGATGAAGCGGTGCTCTGGAACGCCTGCTCCGCCCGCAACTCAGCCGTGCGAAGGTATTTGTTGCTCTTCGCGAGTGATGCCATGCACTCTATTCTACGTCAGAGAGGTTGGATTATCGTAAAGTAGCCACCATGCTCACGCTCATCGCCCTGGCCACGCTCGCTACTGTCGGAGAAGCCTCGGCCCCCAGCGTCTATAGTTATCAAGTGGATCCCAAACTGATGAACGAGATGCTGCGGAAGCGCGTCAGCGACCTCTGCATGAAAGGCGGGGAAGTGCCTGCCGCCGAGCGTCGCAAGCGTCTGGCACAATCCCTCGGACTCGATCCACTACCCCCGAAAACAGAACTCAGGGCGCAGATCACCGGCGTCTACCAACGAGACGGTTACCGACTCGAAAAGCTCCGCTATGAGGCAAGACCGGGAGAGCTGGTCACCGCCCACCTTTACATGCCCGATGGCCCCGGCCCGTTTCCTGTCGTGCTGAACCCCCACGGTCACTGGAGCCACAAGAAGAGCACCGCGCATGTGCAGTCCAGAGGCATCAGCCTCGCCCTCTACGGCTACGCCGCCCTCATCGTCGATTCCCCCGGCGTCTCATGGGACGATAACGTTGCGAACGAGCGGAAAGCGATGGGCAGCCACGATGACTGGTGGGCGAGCATGGGAGCGTCCCTGCAAGGCGTCTACGTGTGGGATCTCATGCGCGGCCTCGACTACCTTGAAACAAGAAAGGATTGCGACACAAGCAAAGTCGGCATCACCGGAACCAGCGGAGGAGGCACCGCTACCATGTACGCCTTCGCGATGGACGACCGCATCAAGGCCGCCGTGCCCGTCTGCTACATTGCCAGTTACGAAACGGCCACAACCGACGGCTGCCTCTGCAATCACGTACCCGGCTCAATACTGCTCGGCGACCGCAGCGACATCCTGGGCATCAGAGCACCAGCCCCGGCCATGATCATCGGCGCCACCGTCGATGCCGACTTTCCCCTCGACGCTACCAAGCTAGCCTTCGAGAAGCTCAAGAAGATCTACAAGGATAAGAAAGCGGAAGACAAGTGCAGGCTGGAGATCGTCGAGTCTAACCACGACTACAACCGCCGCATGCGAGAAGCTATGCTCGCCTTCTTCGCCGAGCACCTGAAAGGGGAGCCCAGGCGCGGCCACCTTCCCGAGCTGCGACCGCTTACCGATGGTGGCGATGTCACCTATCCCAGCGGAACCCTCGATGCCGAGAATCCGGAACTGCTGGTCACCAAGCCCGAAGAGCGGCAGACCATTGGCATGAGAGAGATTCTTCGTCGGTCGCTGCTGGAACCGTATCCCGAGGCATACAACGTCGACCAGCGTCTTGTGCGATGGGCCAAATACGGCCGCCTGCCTGAGCTCCGCCCCGGGGCCATCATCGCCATCCACGACTCAACGATCGAGGCACCGAAAGAGCCAAACTCCCTCCCGCTGCCGGTCAATCAGCTCAACCAGCGCGAGTGCATCTACATCGGGCTCAGCGTCTCGGAGGTTCTTGCCCAAATCCTCCACAGCTCGCTTCCTGGCGCGCCCGAGGGTTGGGAAGCGAACAGTGTCCTCGGCTCTGATGCCTTAACCTCGATGATCGCCTCGGTAAAGACCCTCGCCGGCTCCACAGGCCCGGGTGAGCCGCCGAAGATGATCGTCGCCGAAGGCCCCATTTCCAGCATGGTAGCCAAGTTCCTCAAGCTCTACCGCCCCGACCTGCAGATCGAGGTCTCTCACAAGTGGTCGTCCTGGACCGACCTGCTAGACAGCAACATCAAAGAGCTCTCCCAGCCAAGCGCTCGCTATATGGCCTGGCCCGGATAAATGCTGGAGAGGGGTTACCGTATCTGCTTCGTCGCCTGGCTCATCCTCGTTCTCCTCGCGGGCTGCCTCTTGATCAACGGGTACCGAACCGTCACGCCGGACCCGAGCGGCATGACGTTCACCGACCAATATCTTAAGGCTGCGATCCCAGCTTTCCTCGCATTCCTGGTGCCAATCTTCGCGCTCTATTTCAAGCCGAATCGCAAAGGAGTGCTGATCTGCCTTGTTCAGCTCTTCTTAACCTGGGCCGCCGCGAACGCAGCAACCGGTTACGCGGAGAAAATCGAATTCGAGCGGACGCCTCCGTGCTGGGGCATGCACAGCATCGATCCAGGCTCCGGCGCCGGTTGCCCCTTTGGCATGTCCGAAGACTTCACCGTGGAGCAGCTACGAACCTGGTACGCGAGTCAGCGAACCACCCTCAAACCTCGTGTCGCCGAATAGCTATTGCCAAACATATCCGTCGTGCGAACCTCGATATCAAAGGTCCCCGTGTAACGAACGTTCGGCAAGCTGCCCTTCCAGAGATGAGTCGAGATGTCGGCCCCCGCCAACGGCCGGTAGGGAAGTTTCACTTCCTTATCCCGCTCCGACAGGCTGACGAAAAATGGATCCTTCTCGAACACTTGCGTCAAAGGCACCCAACCTCCGCCGCCCACACGCATCTCAACTTTCGATTTTGCAGAGCCATTGAAAACGTTCACATACACCGAGGAGCCGGAAGCGTCGGCTAGTTTCATCTCCTCCGGCACGATGATATTCATCTGGTAAGTCGCCGGCCGGTTCACCACGCGATATTGCATCGTGAAACGGTTTCGGTCGAAGCCGAAGATCGAATAGCCGTTCGGCGCTCCGTCCCGCATCGTCGTGTGAGGAATGCCGAGCCCATCCGGAGCACCCGTCCACCAACTCCCGCATACCGCCCCGTTAATGATCAGGTGGTGCGGCTCCTTTCCACGCCAGCCAGCCTTTGCATCGATAAAACGATGCTCGAGCATGTGCGTATGCGCGGCCACCGACAACGCATAGGGCCGCTCTTCCAGCAACCGATAAAGCTCTTGCCGGTCCGTCATCTCTGTCATTGGGATGTGCATCGTCAGGACCACTCTCTGATGTTTCGGCACAAAGGAGAGGTCGCGTCGAAGCCAGGCCATCTGGGTGGGACCCAGACCTGCCGAGTATCCACCGCGGTTGTTCGCCGAGTTCTTGGCACTGGTCCAAACGATGTCGTCAAGCACTACGAAGTGGGTTGAGCCGTAGTCAAAGGAGTAGTAATTAGGCCCGAACTGCTTCGCCCATCGCTCGCTCGACTCGCTGTCGTTCTCCGCATCGTAATTGATGTCGTGATTGCCGGGCACGTAATACCATGGAACTCCGATCAACCCGATGGACTTGGCCAATGGCTCAAGTACATCCAGGTCATCGAAGGCCACATCCCCCAGCACGATCCCAAACGACCGCTCGGAGCTGTGTCCAACCAGAGGCTCCACGACTGCCCGCGACACATAGTCCACCTCACGCAGGTCGCGAGGCTGCGTATCGCCAAAAAAGAGCGCGGAGAACCGGTCAGATTCCTTCACGCGGGTGAGAGGGAAGTCGATGGAAGCAGGCAGCGGCCCCGTCGGAGCAACTCCGTCATACTTCAACGCCCGAGAACCTTTGGGCTTGTGGACGTAATAGAATCGAGGCACGTTGTCCTTGTCCAGCCCCGTCATCCAGCCCCGCGGTTTAACGACGAAGAAGATCGTGTTGTCGTTGGTAGGAAGCTGCCAGACGCCGTCGCGGTCAGTCGCCACCACATCCCGCTGATTGGAAACCCGAACCCCCGGCACCCCAGACTCGCCATTATCCCGCCGCCCGTTCCCATTCTTGTCCTCAAACACGACCCCCCGAGCCGTCCCATTATCCGGCGCCGGCGGTACGACCTGGGCAAAGGCGCCCAACGTGCATAGAAAGAGGAGCGCGCAAGGTAGGAATCTCATGAGGAATCGTAGCAGGAAAGGAACGCTTCAGGCACAGTCCGCTCGGGAGCTAGCTCCAAGACTATTGGCGTTAAGGAGACATGGGCACCGGTCCGAGAATATGTATGGTTTGTGTCGCTCACTGCGCGCTGAGATTTGACTCCGTAAGAGATAGCAATTTGTCCGATGTTTCCGCGGCGCATGAGCCGCTGTTCTCCAACACGTTCCAGCCCAGGGCCGGCAGATTTGCACTTGCGTAGAGAGGATAGAGTCGGTGGATTGATTGCGTGAGCAGCTCGGGATCGAAGTTCTTGCCGGTACGGTCGCGGTTTCTTTGGAGGTTGACTTCGAGGGACGGGAGGATTACGACTTTCACCACCTGACGACCTTCGAAGCGGGAGGCTATGAGGTCGTCCAGGGTTGGTGGGCCGCAGCAGTGGTCGATGGCTACGGCGAAGCCAGAGTCGTTGTAGCGGATGGCGAGGTCGGCGGCGCTTTGTTCGGCTAGAGAGAATTGGCGCGTGGTTTCCTCGGACCAGTCGATCGGGTGCGCTATGCCGGAGACCACCCATTCTCGGAGATCGTCGACCGGGATGTGGATGCCGAACTCGAAACGCTGCATCAGCTCGCGGCTGATCGTGCTCTTGCCGGCGGCGGGTGGGCCGGTGATTACGAAGATCGGGGGGAGCATTCAGAAGATGCCGAAGAGCTTCTTCTTGGGCGGAGAAGCGGGCTTCTTTTCCAGAGTTTTCTTCTTGGACGCCTCGATCGCGGTTTTGCCGTGCCGCATCTCGTTTAGGGATTTCACGAGGCGCATCGCAGTCATTGCGCCGACGATAAACGGCGAGAAGCGCTCGAATTGCTTGGAGGCCGCTTGCGCGATAAGCTCGACCGAGCCGAGAATGCCGTTTGCCTTCATGCTAACGCTTTCCAGGGTGTCCTTCACGCTTGTGGCGAGCTCTTCCACTCGATTGGCAACCTTATCGACCTTCGCCGTGAGCTCACTCAGTTTCATGCTCATGCGATGCATCGCGGGCTTCACCACAAAGAGCAGAGCGTAAATGACAGCGATGTAGAACAGGATGTTGACGAAGAAAAAGATGCCCGCAAGCCAAACTACGATGATAGGAACTTCGGTCATTCACAAACCTCGATATCGATGCGCGCCTTGCCGTTTGCAGGCAGTTGGACCGGAACCCGGATGGCACCCCCCTCGGCGGCATAGGTGATCCCGGCGGCTTTGCACCGCCTTCCCCACATGCCTTTGACGACGAGGTCGGTGACAAGGTCCTTGTCGGATGTATTTTGCAGCGAAATCCTTGCATTTCGCTTGTGTGCGTCGAAGCGCAGCTCCTCGAGCATTCCCATCGTCGTTTCGACCTCCATGCCGACCTGCCTCACGATAATCCTGCGGCCCACGCCATCCCAGGGTCGGATGCTGAACACCTCGCTATGCTTCTGCTCCTCGACGTCGAACTTGCAGCCGAAGGTGAGAAGGCTGCGTCCAAGGCTTGGCAAGACATAGGCTCCCGACCACCTCAGATAGTGAAAGAGGGAGATGCCGATGTCTCCGGTGGTAGGTGACATGCCGAAGTGTGCGGAGGCCGCATCAGGGGAGAATGCCATGCCTGCGGCTCCGTCTTCGCGCACAAGTGCCCAGACGCTGAGCATGCCGGCGAAGGCCAGCCGCACCATGTGCTCTGGAAGATGAGCGTAGTCTCGGCCGAAGATCGAGAAGAGGAGGCAGGAATTCGAGACGCTCGGGGCCCCGAGGCAGAGCTCTCCGTTGTCCAGCGCGGCATCGTTTCCTTCCGGCCCGATGCCCCAGCGCTTGTCGCTGCCGTACCACCACCAGGCGGGAGAAAGCGATTTGGCGGAGGTTAGGCAACGGAAGACGCGGTCTTTTAGCTCAAGGTTGCCTTCGTGCCGGGCGGCGGCCAAGACTTCTTCAAACGCGTCCGCCTCCCAGAATCCAGCCGGAGCAAAGGCGTACCGCTGCTCGGCAAGCCTGCTCCAACGCTCGTCGAGCAGGAGCCTGAGCTCGCTTGCCTGGTCGATCATCCCGGCGTTTTCGAGCTGATCGACGAGTCCGGGCATGTAGGACATGAGCGGGATCGGGCCGTCCAGCACCGGATCGCTCAAGGCATGTTCCCAGAGGGCGACGGCAGTCTCGGCGGCGAGGGCAAGGTATTCGTCAGGTTTTCGTCTGGCTCCATAACCGGCGGCGACACGGGCCATTGCGCTGTAAAGGAGGGCGGTGATCGGATAGACGTCCGGGTAGCCGAAGCAGGCCGCGGTGCCGGCAGTTGTGGGCAACACGCAACCGACGCTCCCGTCCGCTGGGTTCCGTACGGTAGTCTCGACGAAGGTTTCGAGGAACGTGTCGACGGCATCGATCTCGTGCTTGACGGGTTGTGAGACGTTCTTCTCGGCTAGAAAGAGAGCTTCCCCGAGGCAGCACTTGAGCGTGAACGGAGTGGAGAAGTGGCGGATATCGGTGAACGGCTCCGCGTTCATATTGTCGGCAGGGACGATCGCGCCTTTGAGGGGACCTTCTCGGATGACCTGATGGTCGACGATCCAGTCCGCCCTCGCTTGGAGCAGCTCCGCGATGGGGCGGGTGAAGAGGACTTGGGTCTCGCTGGAGCGTCCGGCGGTGTCTTCGAAGCCAACGCGCACGGTGCCGGGACCTTCGATGGCGGTGATGTGGCAAAAGCCACCGTGCTCGTCCGAGTCGTTTTCCATCTCAACCGGAATATCGCTCCAGAAGCGAGTCGGAGTGGCTCCGGCGATTTCGAGTGAGATGCCAGTATCGATCGGCACGACGGCGGCGGGGAAGAGCTTGATCGAGGGTCGCCCGGCCATCGCGAGCGCGCCAATCGGTCCGTCGGTGAAGATGCGATCTGCTGTTGCGAAGCGCATCTCATACCGTCTAGTTTCACCGGGTTCCAAGACGGTCGAGGAGTGTCCGTAGAACCATTCGGGCCAGCCTTCGCGCTCGATCGCGGCTCGACTGTGGACGTACACAACGGGGATGCCTTCCCACTGGTAGGTGGTGTTGAGGGATGCCTGGACGTGGTTGTAGAACTCCCAGCGAGTGTCGCCGCCCGGATAGATGAGCAGGCCGGGGCCAATTCCGGGCATGCGCTGCGCGTAGACGTAGCTTGCCGCTCCGCCGATGAACTTGTGAACGTGCACACGGTCGTAAAACATCTCGCGCGTGCCGCGGTCGCTTCTTGGGAAACCATCGAGCACATTGTTCAGGGCAAGCGGAAAGCCGAGTTCTCCGATCTCGATGCTGCGGCGGCTCCGGTTCTTGATCCCCAGCTCCCAGACCACTTGCGGCATCTTGCCGCTGATCTCGTAGAACTTGCCGGTGGCTTCGAGCTCCTCGAGGAAGCTGAACTCGTATTCGAACGTGACCACGCCAGGGTCGTCATCGTCGCCTGTGTGGGTGGCGCGGGCGTTGCGGCTGACGATCCAGGGGTCCTCGGGGTCGGTTCGGGCGCCGAGCAGGATGGTGCCAGGGAAGTAGTCTTCGGCGAGCTCCTCGCCCATCTGTATCGGCGGGGCGACGAACTGGAATTCCTCGGATTCTTCCTGCGCGTTCGGGTCGCTGGCCCAGAGCTGGAAGATGCGCCCACCAGGACCGAACTCGAGCGACATGAGCGATCCGTTAAGCTCGGGGCGGTCCATGCCGAAGTCGTCCATTGGGGAAGGCAGGTTACCCGTGCACCGGGAGAGTTGGGTTTATAAGGCTGACCGGCGGCCGCCAAGAACTCTGATGCCTAGCGGGACCTGCGATGCCAATAAAGCAACTTGTATGCAGACTTCCATTGCCGGCCCCTTCTGAGACGGTAGATTTGCTTTGGGTGGGGGTTACAGGATTGGGTGCCGGTTCGTCCTTATCCAGCTAAAGGCTTTGTTAGAAAGCGGCCAGTGTGCGACGCTTCGCATCCTACCAAATTCTCCGGCGTGCCGGCGAAGACGATCTCGCCGCCTTTGTGGCCACCCTCGGGTCCAAGGTCGATTACCCAGTCGGCTTGCTTGATCACATCCACGTGGTGCTCGATCACGACGGCGGTATTGCCCGCTTCCACCAGCCGGTTGATACACTCGATCAGGCGTTCGATGTCAGCGAAGTGCAGGCCCGTGGTGGGCTCGTCGAAGATGTAGAGGGTTCTTCCGTGCTTTTTCAGCTTTGCAAGCTCGGATGCCAGCTTTATTCTTTGAGCTTCTCCTCCGGAGAGTGTCGTGGCGGACTGGCCGAGGGTGAGGTAGCCGAGGCCTAGCTCGTTTAGGACGCGGACCTTGCGGCCGATGCCGGGGTGGCTGGCGAAGAACTCGACGCCTTCCTCGATGGGCATGTCCAGGACTTCGGCGATGGTTTTGCCGTTGTGGGTGATCTCCAGGGTGTCGGAGTTGAAGCGGGCTCCCTTGCAGCTATCGCACAGCATCTCCACGTCCGGCATGAAGCCGAGGTGGGTGGTGACGACGCCGTCCCCGGAGCATTCCTCGCATCGGCCGCCTTTGACGTTGAAGCTGAACCGGCCGGGGCCGTAGCCACGATTCACCGACTCGGGGACGTTGGCGAAGACTTCTCGAACCTGGTCGTAGAAGCCGACATAGGTTGCGGGATTGGAGCGTGGATTCCGGCCGATCGGGGCCTGGTCGATTGTCACCACGTCGGCGATTTGTTCGATACCCTCTACTCCGTCATGGTCGCCGGCGAGGGTGCGGCTGTCGTAGAAGCGGGCGTAGAGGGCTTTGAAGAGGATGTCGTTGATCAGGGTGCTCTTGCCCGAGCCGGACGCACCCGTGATGCAGACCAGGCGGCCAAGCGGAATCTGTACGGTTACATCTTTGAGGTTGTTCTGCCGCGCTCCGTTGATGGTTAGCGTGTTTTCGACCGGGCGGCGAGCTGCCGGCGTCGGAATGCTCTTGCGGCCAGAGAGATAGGCGGCGGTTAGGGAAGCCGGGTTCTTCAGGACTTGGTCGGCTGAGCCTTGCGCGACGATCTCGCCTCCGTGGACGCCTGCACCGGGTCCGAGCTCGACAAGGTGGTCGGCGGCTCGGATCGTGTCCTCGTCATGCTCTACCACGATCACCGTATTGCCGAGGTCGCGGAGGCGGCGCAGGGTCTCGATCATCTTTACATTGTCTTTTGGATGGAGGCCGATGCTGGGCTCGTCGAGCACGTAGAGCATGCCCATGAGGCCTGAGCCGATTTGGGTGGAGAGCCGGATGCGCTGCGACTCACCTCCGGATAAGGTGCCGGATGGGCGGTTGAAGTTTAGGTAATCCAGGCCGATGCCGAGGAGCAGATCGACTCTTGTGCGGATTTCCTTCAGCACCTGAGACCCGGCCTTGCGGTGGCGCCCTTCGACCTTCACCTGTTGATCGAGAAACTCTGCGAGCTCGCCAAAGTTAAGCTCTCCGAATTCGTAGACGTTCTTTCCGGCAACCGTGACGAGAAGTCTTCGGCTGCGAAGGCGGGCACCGTGGCAGTCCGGGCAGGGCCGCTCGACCATGACCTTTTCGAGCCAGGCTTCCATGTTCGAATGGGCTTCCTGCTGCTGGCGGTATCGGCGGTAGGAGCGCTCGATGCGATGAACGTAGCCTTCGAAGCGATGCATCTGGCCGACGTACTTCGTGTCGGACTTCGAGCCAGGCGGCTGCAGAAGCTCGATCTTCTCGGTCCCCGTTCCGTAGAGGAGCACCTGAATCACGGACTCGGGCAGCTCGCGATAGGGGGTGTCCAACGAGAAGTCATAGGCTTTGGAGAGGCTGTACAGGAACTTGCCGTCCCAGGTGTCGATGTTGTATCGAAAGGCTTCCTTCACGAATGCGCCCCCGGCGATAGACCTGGTGGGATCGGGCACGAGCAAGGTCGGGTGGACGTGACGGTATGTCCCTAACCCGAGGCACGTGCGGCATGCGCTCTTCGGGTCGTTGAACATGAAGTGCTCCGACGAGACATCGCCCATGACCAGGCCATGTTCGGGGCAGCCGAAGTCTTTCAGGAGTTGGCCGTCGGCTGTGACGCTTATGAACTGATCACCGAGCGAGAGGGCGTTACCGATCGAGACTTTGAGCTGCTTTTCGATGTCGCGACGGACGACGAACTTGTCGACGATCACCTCCACAGGACCAGTCCACTCCTCCGGATCCTCTTGCAGCGATCCGATGTCCACGCACCGGCCCCCGACCATCAGGCGACGGTAGCCAGCTTTTCGAATCTCCGAGAAGACGAACTCCCAGTCCTCGTCGTACACCTTGGCGATCGGCGCTCTCAGTTCGATGGTGGTGCCAGCCGGTAGGGACAACAGGTGCTCGGCGATCTGGCTTCGGGTGCGCATTGGGACCTCGCGTCCGCAGAAGGGGCAATGGGCGGTTCCGATGGTGGCGAAGAGGAGATTGATGTAGCTGGCGATGTCGGTAAGGGTGCCGACGGTGGAGCGGGGGTTGCGGGCGACTGTTTTCTGCTCGATCGACACGACGGGAGAGAGGCCGTACATGAAGTCCACATCCGGCTTCCGCACCTGATCGACGAAGCGGCGGGCGAAGGAGGAGAGGGACTCCATGTAGCGGCGCTGGCCCTCAGCGTAGATCGTGTCGAAGGCGAGCGAGGACTTGCCGGAGCCGCTGACCCCCGTGAACACGATGAGCTGGTCGCGCGGGATTTCGATATGCAGGTTCCGCAGGTTGTGCGTCCTTGCGCCGACGACTTCTAGGCTCTTTCTCAGCTTGATTCCCCTTCGCGATAGGCGTAGGCGGCTTCCTCGACGTTTACATGGCTGCGGTTGGTGAGGCGGACCGGGATGGCCATCTTGTGCAGATAACCCTCGTCGGCAAGCCATTCGCAGGCGATGTCAACGCTTTCGAGGCTGTAGTGGCGAGAGAAGTAGTGGTTGAGGTCGGAGGTCGAGCGCATGACTCCCTCGTCCTGCAGGTGGGAGAGGATCGGCTCGAAGATGGTGGGGGCGTGCTTCTTGAGGTAGGCGTCGACGGCGTCCAGTGCCTGGCGCAAGCCCTCGAGTGACGGAGTGCGTTGGATCAGATCGGTGTAGATCGTGTTGAAGAGGGAAGGGTTCGTTTCTAGCGCTTGCTGCACGACCTCCCGTGGGGGGACGCCTCCGTTTAGGAGGATTTCGATGGACGCGAGAGAGTCGACGCACTTGAGAATCCAGTAGGCGCAGTAGGTGGCGTCGCGCCTCACCTGCAGCCACTTCTCTGCCTTTGCCAAGCCCGCGAGGGCGTATTGGACGCGTTGGAGAAGCTGAATAGACCGATCCCGCTCACCGAGGCTGTTCCGCTGCTCGAATAGCTCCTTCAGGGGCTCGTCGCGCGAAAAGATGAGCTTGCCCTTTACGAGCAGAGAGTGCATGAAGGAACCTTGCACCGATCCCTCTAAGAGCTTTCTAAACTCGCTGCGGGTGGTGAGCATGGCGTGAATGTTTACTCCGCCTTCAACCAGCGAAAGCCCTTCCTTCTTGACCTTGGATTCCTCTAGGACCAGTAGGATATCGATGTCGGAGCGCTGCCACACCGTGTCGTGGGCGAGGCTTCCGAGGAGCACGACAGCGAGCACGCAAGGGTCCGTCTGGACCTTTGCCATGAGGGTGTCCAATGCGAAGTCGTATCGGGTTTGAACGTCTGTAGAACTGCTCACGTGCGTGAAGTTCTATCTTGCCCTAAAGTGGGGTTCCTTAAAAAGTGTCGCCCTGACGAGGCCCCAATTGGCGATGCATGGGTGAGGAAGCCAGACAAGATGCGGCGTGACGAGCTCGTGCTCGTCACGCTAGATCTTTAGCTGGTTGCGGGACCGTCAGCCTCTAGCGTCCAACGGGCTGACGATCTGGGCCGATGGAATTGATCGCGTTGAAAAGTTCCAGCATCTCTCCGGTGGCAGGAGCCGTGAGAATCGTTTCAAAGTCTCCCTCGGATCTCTTCGCGGCGACCATTGAACTGGCGCGGATGTGAATGGTTAGGTTTCGCGCGGCCCGGTTGAGCTCAGTCACGAGCTCGTGCCATTCGCCCCTCGCTTGTGGAACTTCAGCTTGGCCTCCGAGCCTGCTGTCGATGCCAATCTCTCTGCAGATTCGCCTCGTCTCTGCATTCACCTTCGACAAGTGCTCTGCCAGAAGATTGAATTCTTTTGCAACCTCTGCCGTGTCTGAGAGTCGAACGTCTAGATCGCCTTCTCGTAGAGAACGCAGGGCCGAAATGAGCTGTGTGTTGTCCATTTTACTCTCCTTACGAGGCGGATCATACCCAGGGTAAGAATCTCCCATTTACTGCTCTGCTAGGCTCCAATACCGGAGCAACGCAGGAAGCAGCAGTAGGAGCATGCAGGCCAGTGAAGCCGCGAAAAAAGCGTAGCGGAAACTGCCGAGAC
>JBGGMI010000226.1:0-39914 GCA_041288075.1 Fimbriimonas sp. | reverse complement strand
GGGCTTCCTTGGCATGGAAGTCTTTCATGAGCTGGTCAAGATCGACCGCCCCAATCTTCGCTTCCCGCCCCACGTGCCCAACGTTTCGGAGTGTCTCGCCACCTACCCGGCGTTGTTCGAGACGATCGCCACGGAAGACGTGCTGCTCCACCATCCTTTCGATGGCTTCCGAACGGTCGAGGAATTCGTGGCTTCCGCCGCTAACGATCCGCAAGTCGTCGGCATCAAGCAAACACTTTATCGCGTCGGCACCGAAAGTCCGATTGTCGAGATGCTGGCCGAGGCGGCTGAAGAAGGAAAGCAAGTCGCCGCCCAGGTGGAGCTCAAGGCGCGTTTCGACGAGAGCAACAACATCACGTGGGCCCGAGCGCTCGAACACGCGGGGGCCCATGTCACCTATGGCTTTCCCGAGCTCAAGACGCATTGCAAGCTGTGCCTGATCGTGAGGCGAGAGCAGAACGGGGTTCGCTCGTTTGTGCACATCGGAACCGGGAACTACAATCCGTCCACCGCCCGCCAGTACACCGACCTCGGTCTTTTCACCTGCGACGCCGACATCGCGCAGGACGTATCCGAGCTCTTCAACTACCTCACCGGATTCAGCCGTCAAACCCAGTTCCGAAAACTTCTCGTTGCGCCCCTGAATCTAAGAGAAGGAATCTTGGACCGTATCGCCAAAGAGGAGCGCTTGGCGAAAAAAGGCAAGCATGCGCGAATTGCGATGAAGCTCAACTCGCTCGTCGATCCCGAGGTCATCGAGGCGCTCTATCACGCGAGCGCCCACGGGGTGAAGATCGACCTGATCGTTCGCGGTACGTGCTGTCTGAGACCGCAGATGCCCGAACTCAGTGAGAACATTCGCGTGACGAGCATCGTGGGCCGATTCCTGGAGCACAGCCGGCTCTACTACTTCGAAAACGACGGACAGCCAGTCGTCTATCTCGGCAGTGCGGACGCCATGCGCCGCAACCTCGATCGGCGCGTCGAGGTGCTGGTTCCGGTTGAGAATCAGCGACTCGTCGAGCACCTGAGAGATGTCCTGCTCAAGAATTATCTCGAGGACAACGTTCACGCGTGGGAATTGCGTGCGGACGGTACCTACCACCGGCGGACTCCGGCTAAGTCCGGCCACGCTTTCGATGTCCAAGCCTGGTTCATGGCGAATCCGCCCTCAAAGGCACTCTACGGGCGCAACGCGTAGGCAAGCAGCGCCGCCTCGCAATGGTGTGTCGCGGATTCGAGTCACCCGAAAAGCGTCAATCTAGCGAGTTAGGTCTTAGAACGATCCTCCACTTCAAATCCTGATCCGGGGACCAACGGAAATCGTTACCCGCATCTGCGGAGTGTTCGGACTGATGACTTCAACTTGGGTGGCTGAAGTTTCTACGAGAGGAAGCGCCCAGAGCGCTCTTGTCGAAGTTTTTCCGTATTCAGGTGGGCTTGTGGCTAATCGTCGCCTTCCGGTGTGCTGTCACCGATGAGGTGGTGCTTACCATCTGGGCTTTCGTGATCGCAATGGTTTTGAGCCGCCGAACGCATTTGGTGGGCACTGAATGAACACCAACGCGTGCCCCCTCTTTCTTGATATGCGCCAACGCTACCCATACTACTAAGCTAATGGCGTCAAGACCGATGCCCCTGGGATGCAAGTCTGTGTTGGAAGACTGTCCGAATCCTAAAACCATGACAGAGCAATTTAGGGTGATACGTCGCGCTGGGAACCTTCAATGTTGCATGATGCTCGCATAAGGCAGATGGCAGCGATTCTCGGCATCCATCATATGACCGCCATCTGCGGGCCCGCGCAGGAGAACCTGGACTTTTATTCCGGGGTTCTTGGGCTGCGCCTCGTGAAGCTAACCGTCAACTTCGACGATCCTACCGCCCATCATCTGTACTACGGAGATGCAGAGGGAACCCCCGGCACGATCCTCACCTTCTTTCCCTACCCCAATGGCTATCCGGGTAGGCCGGGACGCGGACAAGCCACCGTCACATCGCTGTCAATTCCTCGTGATTCGGTTCAGTTTTGGGTGGATCGCTTTCGGCAAAACGAGATCGAATTCGACAAGCCTCAATCCAGAGAAGGGGGACAGACGATCGGGTTTCGGGCACCGGACGGCTTGCCGTTGGAACTCGTTGCGACCAATGAGCATGTCCCTACCGCCCGCTGGCCCCAGTCTCCGGTGCCGCCTGCGAAAGCGATCGGTGCAATAAGATCGGTCACTCTCGTCGTAGCCGCCCTTGAACCGACAGAGAAGGTTCTAACCGAGTTGTTGGGGCTGCAGAAGGTCGCGGAGAAGGATCATCGCCACCGTTATGGGCTCGGTGACGAGGGTCCGTTGCGAGTGATCGATGTGGTGGTCGATCCCACGGGACCGACTGGAAGATCGGGCCACGGGAGCGTTCATCACGTGGCGTTTCGTGCGGCGGACGAGGAGAGTCAACTCGAATTGCGATCTAAGCTCATCGAATCGGGTTTGCAGGTGAGCAACGTGATGGATCGCACGTATTTCAAATCTGTTTATTTCCGAGAGCCGGGCGGGGTTCTCTTTGAAATTGCGACCGATGGGCCGGGGTTTTCAATCGACGAGCCGGGCGAGACGCTTGGCGGCGAACTCAAGCTGCCGAGTCAATTTGAGTTACACCGCATCCAAATCGAACGAGCCTTACCGAAACTCAAGCGCTAAGAGTGTCTCCTCCGGGAGGAAAAGTGAAACACAACCATATCTTCGAACCAGCGTCGGCTCCATCAAGCAGAACCCTGCTGGTGCTTCATGGGACAGGCGGCGATGAGCACAGCCTTCTGCCTCTCGCCCGGGCGCTGGATGGGAACGCGGCTTTGTTGTCCGCCCGGGGCAATGTGCTGGAAGGTTCGGCGCCGAGATTCTTTCGCCGACTCGCCGAAGGTGTATTCGATGAGCAGGACCTCATCCTGAGAACGAACGATCTGGCCGATTTCGTCGATGAGGCTGCAGACAAGTACGGGTTTGATCGCGGGCAAGTCATTGTGGTTGGGTATTCGAATGGCGCGAACATCGCGGCAAGCCTCCTGCTGCTGAGGCCCGAATCGGCGTGCGGAGCCGTCCTTCTGCGGGCGATGGTGCCTTTGCAGCCGACGACGCTGCCCAATCTCATCGGCAAGCACGTGCTGATGCTCACCGGTGAGTTCGATCCGATTCTTCCGCCCGAAAATGCGCAGAGGCTTGCCACCATGCTGCGGCAATATGGGGCCGATGTCACGTATGAGCTTCTTCGATCCGGACACGAGCTCACGCGCCGGGACATTGAGCTGGCGACGGAATGGCTTGCGTCCACCGCCTGCCCGCCCGAGAATCGCTGAAACATCTGGTGCGTCTTAACAGGTAGACAACTCACATGAAAGACACTCGCTTCCTTCAACTCGGCTGGGTCATAGCAGCAGCCTTCATCGCCGTGACCGTTGCCGGAGGGTTTCAGGCGACTGCTATCAAGATCGGAGTTGTCGACATCTCAAAGGTCGTTGAGACGAGCGAGTTCGGGAAAGTGAATCAGGACAGTTTCACAAAAATGCGGATGGCTAGGGAAGGTCTATTGGAGTTTATCGATGCGAACCGTGTTTTGACCAATGAGCAGGCTCAACAGATGCGAGACTTATGGCTCAAGGCGAACCCCACAAAGGAAGAATCCGCCAAGCTGGACTTACTCAAAGCGGATGTCATCGCGGCAGCCAAGAAATCGACCGAACTGGCGACTAAGCCGAATATGACTCCCGAAGAGCGAACGCTGGTGGAGGAATATGCGAGGCGAAGCCAAACCATGAACGACGTGGCGCAGCGCTGGTTCCGCGAGTTCACCAGTGAAATGCAGACGTGGGCCGACAAACAGAAGCTGGACAGCATCGACCGGGCGCGAGCGGCTATTCAGGAAGTGGCGAAGGCGGAGGGATACACTGTGGTCCTGGAGGTCGGCATCGCACCGTACGGAGCCAACGATCTGACGGCAGCGGCTCTCGCCAAGATGAATGAGAAGAAGTAGCGTTGCTGCCCTGTCATTGCTTTTTTTAGCCGGCTGCGCACCGAAACCGCAGCCGGTGTATGTGGACCTCGCCCGCGCACTTCAAGAAACCGAAGCCAAGCCACCGCCGAAACCTTCTCCACCCGCGCCGCCTCGACCAGAGGCGGCATTGTCCGCTCAGGTTCCAGGGAAGCCATCCATGATCATCAAGGATCGTCCCGGTGCCAGCAGCGAGCAGGTGCGCCGGCGGATCAAGGCGGCGCAGGACCAAGCCCTGAAAGACATCACCGAACGGCTGCGAAGGTTCTATGGCTCGGAGGTTGCGCGGTTTGAGCTGGAACAGCAGAAGGCACGCACCGCCGCGGAGTTGGAGGCGTATGAGAACGCGAGCATCCGCATCCGCCAGCGATTTGAAGCCTACGGAGAGAAACGGTCGCCTGTTTATACGCAGCTCACGTTATTAGCCGGATTCCCTGACCCGAATCCAGAGTCCAAGCCCCCAGACTCAAAACTGACGCCTGCGCTGCAAAAGCGCTTCGACGAGACCGTCATGCTGCGCGAGCAGCTCAGACAGATCGATCGAGAATTTCAGGAAGATGTGGAGCAGATTCTTTCGTCGGTTGGAGACCTTGTTGCCGCACAAATAGCCGCCATGAGGATTCGCATCGAGCAGTTCAAAGAAGAGCTCGACAAGCGTGCCGCACAGGAGGCGCAAGACCAGGTTCGCGAAACGATTCAGGAACTGGGGCTTACGCTGGTCGAACCACGCGATCTCAAACTCCCCGCAACGAAGGCGACTTCCGTTTCGATCGTGGGCGGCCCTGCGTTCCGGCCCGCTCCCCCGGTACCCTCGGCAGGCATCCTCAGCGCGAAAGCCGATCGCGAGCGTTTGATGCGGCACGAGTTGGGAATCTGGTTGGGATTAAACCGCTTTGTGCTTGCCGAGAAGGGCGCGAAAGATGTCACGAGTGATTTTCTGAAATGGAGAAACAAGTTCGAGGTTGGACCCTAGGTGAGTTGGCTTCGTTGCTCGACGGCGAGCTAAGCGGTCCTGCCGACATCCCGATCACTCACGCGGCACCGGCTGGCTCGGGTGACGGGCAGGCGCTCACGTATGCCGGAGACGACAAGCATCTGGCGTTGGCCGAGATCTCCGAAGTCGGCGCGATCCTTGTTGTCGCGGGCGTATCGTGCGCGAAGCCTTCCATCCGGGTGGCGTCTCCTAAAGTAGCGTTTGGCCGATTCTTGGCAATGTGTTCCAGGCAGCTTCCCCTCCAAAAGGGAATCCATGAGACCGCCGTCGTAGACCAAAGAGCTCATATCGCATCCAGCGCTAGCGTCGGCGCTTATGCAGTCGTCGAGAAAGGCGCGGTAATCGGCGAAAACTGCCGGGTGTATCCGTTTTGCTATGTCGGTGAAAACTGTTCGCTTGCCGAGGGCGTGACCCTCTATCCTCACGTGGTGCTGTATCAGGACGTGCAGATCGGCGCCCGCTCCGTTATCCACGCCGGAACGATTCTGGGAGCTGATGGGTTCGGCTTCGTCTGGGACGGAGAGCGGCACCAGAAAATGCCGCAAGTCGGGGCCGTGGTCATTGGCGCTGACTGCGAAGTAGGCGCGCTGAGTGCCATCGACCGGGCCACGATGGAGCAGACATCGGTGGGCGATGACACGAAGATTGACAACATGGTCCAAGTTGGGCACAACACGCACATTGGCGAGCACGTGATCCTAGCGTCAGGAGTCGGAATCAGTGGTAGCTCGGTCGTGGGCGATCGCGTAAAGATGGCCGGAATGGTAGGCGTCGGCGATCATGTGACCATCGCGGACGACGTCACGATTGCAGCGCGGTCAGCCACCACCACAGATGTGCCAAAGGCTGGGGTCTACATGGGGTTTCCGCTCCGGCCGCTCATGGAAGATCAGAGGCTGAGCATTCTGTACGGCCGCCTGCCTGACATGGCGAAGAGAATCCAAGAGCTCGAGCGAAGGATTGCCGAGCTGGAGTTCAAGGGCTAATGCTCTTTCAGCGTCAAACGATTGCGAATGACGTCATGTTTGAGGGCTTGGGGCTGCACAGCGGAGTCCCGGTAAAAGCAACGGTGCATCCAGGAACGGAAGGCATCTGGTTTCGTTCAGGCTCAGACCGTATCGAAGCCGTGCCGACAAATGTAAGCGACACCGCACGCTGCACCCGACTGGGTTCCATCTCCACCATCGAGCACCTGATGAGCGCTCTGGCTGGGCTGGAAATCACGGACGCGGAAATAGAGGTTGAGGGAGGCGAACTGCCGGCAGGAGACGGCAGCGCTGCACCCTCTGTCGAGGCACTCTCGTCCGCCGGATTGGAACAGCTTGGCGAGCGTGAGTTGCCCACGCTCTTTACGCGAATCTTCCTTCAGTAGGATCACGGTCTGAAGCTGGCTATCGGCAAAGGCTCGGGGCATTGGCGGTATGTATTCGATCTTGGCGAGCGCTGGCCTGGGTCTCAGAGCTTCGAACTTGCAAGCCTCCCAACCGACTATCAAAAGGAGGTTGCTCCAGCCAGAACGCTCGTGCTCAGCGAAGAGATCGAGCACGCGAAGGCGCTGGGCTTGGGACAAGGCTTGAATGAGTCGTCAGTGCTGATACTGGACCCAGAGGCCTATAGGAACCCACCCAGATTCGCCAACGAGGCGGCACGGCACAAGCTCCTGGACCTCATCGGCGATCTCTACCTGGCGGGAGTTCCCATTCGCTTCTTGAACGTGGTCGCGGAAAAAACCGGACATCGCGCAAACGTCAAGGCTGCGGAATTGCTGCATCGAGCAGTTTTCGACACAATCCGTACCTCTGAGAACGTCTAAGCACTCGTGTTTGCCGTAACCGCACTGGTCCCGCTCGTTATCCTCGCTCAAGGCTGGAAAACGCACACGATTGCCGATGGACTGTCCATGACGCTCCCGAGTCCCCCGATCACGATGGACGTCAAGATCGAAGACAATCCGGGTGCCAACACGTGGGCGTCGATACACCCGGACGGCTCCAGCATCATCATCGGCTACTTCCCAATCCAACCTTCGCAAAAGGAGATGCCGCGAGACGAACTCATGGCTGCGTTCCTGAGTGGCCACCTGGAAGGCGATATCGAGCTGGTCAAACAGCGAGACATCGCTCTAAACGGTTGGCCGGGTTTGGAATACGTCACAAAGGAAGAGGACACCCCTGTTCTGAGCCGGCTCTACGTGACCGGCAAATCGATGTATTACGTCGCGGTGACCTCGGAAACGGAGAAAGGCATAGCTCCGATCGCTCAGAAGATTTTTGCCTCGCTCAAGTTTCCCTCTTCCATGGCGAAGGGACCGGAGCTCAAGCCGGGGCCAACCTTCACACCCTTCAGCTTGTCGGACAGCGTGAAAATCGGCTTTCCGAAAGAGCCCAAGAAGGAGAAGATCCCGATGCCGGAAAATGAGCTGAAGCTGGTGATGGATCGTTCGAGCACGAGCTATGGCAACCGCGTTTTCGCGGCGGGCGTGGTTCAGATTCCCGACGACAAGATGGACGAAGTCGCAAGCGAGTCGCTCGCACCGATTCTCGGCTCTGTCAATGAGGAGCTGGTCACGTCCCTCAAAGGAAAGCCGCTCGTAACGCGATCCTACAAACTTGGCGGTGTGGAGGTGATGAGCCAGACCTTTCTAAGCGGAGACAAGTTTCTCTGGGGGCGAGTAGATACCTTTTTGCACGGCAAGCGTGTTTACACCGTCTTCACCTTCCTTCCCGCCGCAGCGAAAGCCGGGCCTGAAGTTGAGGAGTTCTTCAAGTCCATCCAGATCAGTGAGGCTCCTCCAGTAAGGTGAAGCGATGACTCTGGACACACCAGCGGCAAAGCCGGCGCACCTTACCGGCGGAACCAATAGCTTTTCGCCCGAGGACATTGCGTGGATCGCCGGGCAGTTCCAGATCACCGATCCGCGGGTCGCAGAAGCTCCCTTTTCCAAGCGGGGGAACATCAATCTTCACACCTACGAGGTGTCAGATGGAAGGCAGGAGTATCTGCTGCAGAAGGTCAACTCCGACGTGTTTACGATGCCGCACCGCGTAATGCAGGGCATGCTTGCCTCTATCGAAGCGCAGGCGAGCGCAAAGGCCCAGATGCTTTGCGATGAGCTCTGGGAGCCGGTCACGTTAATTCCAACCCACTCCGGCAGACCTTATCTCGATCTAAGCGATCCAGAGGGCTTATCGGTTTGGCGGCTGATGGTCAAAATTCCGAACGCCGTCACTTACAAGAGCCTAAGCGAGGTCGAGGGCAGGGAAGCGCAACTGCGGCTGGCCGAGGAAGTGGGGAAGGGCATCGCCATCTACTCGGACCTCACCTCATCCATCGATCCTTCTTCGATCGAGGGATCGCTTCCCGGGTACCGCGACACGTCAGTTTATTACGGGCAGTTTCACTCCGTAATGGCCCGAAACCGGTCGCTCGCGGAGGTGTCGGGGCTGCCAAGTGATCTCATCGTGCGATCAAGTACCGAGCAGCACTTCTTGCTGGCTCTGGACGAGGATTCGTTTATGGCTCGAACGAACGATCCAGATTTGATGCCCTTCATTGAACTCGTAATGGAACGAGAGCCGTTCGCAATGGGTTTGTGGACGGCGTTAGAGGAAGCCCGCATTCGGCATACGCTTATCCACGGGGACACCAAGATCGAGAACTTCCTGTTTTGCGCGGACACCGGTCGCGTGAAGTCGCTGGTTGATCTGGACACCGTGATGCCGTTCACCTGGCTTGCCGATTGGGGGGACCTGCAGCGATCGATGGTCAACGTGGCGGGCGAGAAGGAAACGGATCTCTCAAAGGTCAAGGTCAATCGCGATGTGTATATCGCGGTCACTCGTGGGTTCCTTCACTCGGCGAAGGAGATAACGGATGGCGAAATCGAGATGCTCGTTCCAGCCGTCGAGGCGATTACGTTGGAGTTGGGTTTACGCTTCCTGACTGATTACCTGCGGGGCGATACTTACTTCCAACTCGGCCCCGAAGATCCTGCCGACCTGAACAAAACACGTGCGATGGTGCAGCTCACGCTCTATCACTCACTCGTGGAGTTCAGACCTGAGGCCGAAGCGCTAATTGCCAGCTTGCGTTGACCCGGGTTCGCGCCGCACGGTGGCATAATCTCTAAGGTATTATCATCGCTTCGGGCTCATAGCTCAGTTGGTTAGAGCGCACCCCTGATAAGGGTGAGGTCGGTAGTTCGAATCTACCTGGGCCCACTTGGAGAAGATCGATCAGGAACCCCAAGTTCCTCGTGTCGAACTAGAGAGACCCGACCACAGCCGCGAGGTCGGCAGTGCAGATCCCTCTGCACCGGCTTCGGCGTACCACCTGTACATCTTGGAAAGCACCAAGTCTGGACGCTTTTACATTGGCCATACAGCCTCTCTTGATGATCGACTGTTTGAGCACAACGCCGGCCGAGTTGTTGCGACCCGCGGCAAGGGTCCCTGGATTCGCGTCTATCATGAATCTTTTGCCACTCGTTCGGAGGCGGCGCGCAGGGAGAGAGAAATCAAGTCGTGGAAAAGTGCGGTTATGATTCGCAACCTTCTAACAAGAGATTAGAGCGTCCCGACTATCGGGAAGGTCGGTAGTTCGAATCTACCTGGGCCCACTCTTCCATCTGCTTTGCCGCAATAGCGGCCGCACTTTGATTTTGTATAAGAGCATCGGGATCGAGTCGCTGTATGCGACCACGATCCTCGGCAGGACGGCTCGGTCGTCGGAAGTGGAAGCGACACCTTTCAGCAAACTCACCGCCACCTTGTAATGCTGCTTCACAACTTGGTTCGAGCACAGGCTGCCGTACGGGTAGCAGAAGCTGCCAGCGTTAAGCCCTTCGCTGGCCAACAAGCGATGAGCCTCTGAAATCTCATCCGCCTGGTCCGCGGGCTCCAGGTCGGCCAAATGAACATGGCTAGCCGTGTGGTTGCCGATTTCATGCCCGGCTTCCTGAGCGCCCAACAGCGTTTTTGCATCGGCCAGCGGCCGCGCAAGCTCGGCGTCCCAGTCGGATGATCCTCCCAACTTTCCGGCGACCGCGTAGAACGTCGCCCGCTTGCCATGCTCCTCGAAAAGTGGCGGTGCATGGGCCAGCGTCGAGGCATAGGCGTCGTCGAATGTGAAGCACACGCATCGATGCGGCCAGGATCCGGCAAGGTCCTGCGCCCGTAAGAAGGAGTAGTTTCTTCTCGCAAAGTATCGGATTTGCGAGCGCAGCCGTTCGGGTTCCACGTTCAACCGCCTGCCTTCCTCGGCAAGTGCCCCCACCTTGTGATAGCAGAGAATAATGGCCCTTCCCATGTGAACTAGCCGTTACGCAGTGGCGCTGCGGTGCGTCCCAAGTATGGCTGCGAACCCCCTTTGTAGACAAACGGGGTTGTGCATGTCTAAAATGATCCATGTTCTGGCGAATGCGCTGGGACAACGGGGTTCAAACGCCAATATGCTCATGACGCGAATTCTTACAGCCGGCTCGCTGCTTCTAACCTTTGCCGCCGCCGCAACAGCCGATTTCGACGGGCCTGCCCCGTTGGCGTGGCGCTTCGTTCAGCCCACGACCGTCTCACCCGGAGGCTCTCCGGTCGTCGATGGCAACACGATCTATCAGTCCATCGGCGGACGCGTGTTCTCAATCGATCGGGAGACGGGCAACCTTAAGTGGCGCTTCCCTCAAGTCGATCCGATTGAAGGGGCCTTTCGCTCGTCCCCACTACTCGCGCCGGGTGCGCTGGTGGTCGCAGGCGATAACAAGCTCATTTATGGAGTCAATCCACAGAATGGACAGCTCCTATGGAGCTACCCAACGGGGATTCCCGTTTACGGGCAGCCGACCCTCGTGGGCACTACCGTGGTGTATGCAACCTCGGACAACAAGCTACACGCGATTGGCGCTGCGGATGGCAAGGAAGTCTGGTCCACACCTTATTCGGTGCACGACGGCATCGCGGGCACCATCGCTGGTTGGAACAACAGCGTGATGTTCTTCAATAGCCGGAGCCAACTCACCAGCATCGATCTGACCACCAGAAATCGGAACTGGACGCAGAATTTCACGCAATTGCCCCCGAACCCGGTACCCGTCATCTATGGCGATTCGATCTTTACCGTGTCTGGGCCGTTCGTCATCGCGATCAATCCTCAGTCGGGCTCTCCGCGGTGGCAGATTCAAACAGGCGCGCAGCTATCCTTTCCGCCCGCAGTCTCTCAAGAGGGCATTTACGTCGTTTCGCAGGATGGCAAGCTTTTTGCATACCAACACAACCGGGATAAGATCAACAAGTATCCGGTGAATCTCGGCACGTCCGCCGTTACGAGGCCCACAGCCTCGGGCAAGTACGTGATCATCCCTACCACCGCAGGCGGAGTGATGATCGTAGACCCCACGAAGATGGTCATTCCCGCTGGAACCGCTCCCGGTGCCCCGTTCGTGGACCCCAGTCCGCAGGCCATCCTTTGGAACTACCTGATCCGCCCGATTAATGCCTCTGCCAGCCGTGCGGCTTCCGGCAGCAGTGGCTCGCCAAACGGCCCCGGGGGCCCTCCCGGCGGGCAGACGCAGCAGGGCGACGTCAAGATCGTCACGATCCAGGCAAACGCGCCTGTGGTGGTCGCTGGTGACACGCTGCTGATCGCGGCGAAAGATGGCAGCCTTCTTGCCTTCGACAAAAACCTGGGCGTCGACCTCACTCCTCCAACGGTCAAGATGTTCTTCCCGAACCCTGGGGACCAGGTTTCCGGCCAGCCGCCGCTGCTCCTCGCCTTCAAGGTGGAGGATATCGCTTCGGGCTTGGACACCAAGACCATCAAGGTTGACATCGAGGGTCAGGAGTACGAGACGACTTTGAATGCCGAGGGCATCCTCATTGTTCGATTCTCTCTAACCGGCAAGAATCGGCCGCTTGGCGATGGACGCAAAACCATCAACGTCACCGCAGTTGACTGGATGGGCAACGTGGCGAAGCAGAGCTTTGCCCTTACAATCGACAACACGCTCAAGCCTATCGTGCTTCCAGGAACCAATAACTCTGGCAGTGGCGGCGGAGCCGGTGGCGGCTTCGGTGGAGGCGGCGGCGGAGCGGGAGGCGGCCTCTAATAAAGCCGAAGACTCCGCAGTTCTGGCAGACCTTTCTAGCCGCGGAGTTTTCACCTCAAAAGAGCCGAGCCGTCTTGGACGGGCTCGGCTCTTTTGACGGCGACCCTGTGGACTATCTGCTTCGCCGGGCCAATCTCAGCGAAGGCGAGCGGCGGCGGGTGGAGCAGTCTTCTAGCGCGGGTCTTCATGGCTTGCTCGACGCCGGAGTTGGGTTCCTGGAAGAGGACCGCTATCCGGAACTGCTGCTTGAGGCCGAAGGGACGCCGCCGGTTATCGTCTACTGGGGCACTCCCGCCTTGGAAGCGCCGACGATTGCCATTGTCGGGACTCGGGCTGCTTCAACTTACGGCAAGGCGTGCGCTCAAAAGTTCGCTGAAGCTTTTGCCCGCGCGGGGGTGACGGTCGTCAGTGGCGGGGCGTTGGGGATCGATGCGGCGGCTCATAAGGGGGCGCTCGACGGTGGGGGGCGCACGGTTGCGGTTCTGGCGGGCGGGGTCGATAACGTTTATCCTTCGGTTCATGGCGGGCTGTTTCAGCAGATCCGAGAATCTGGGTGTCTGATCAGTCAGTTCGCGCTTGGCACGAAGCCGAACGCTTATAAGTTCTTGGTCCGAAATGGCCTGATTGCGGCGCTTAGCACGGCGGTGCTCGTGGTGGAGGCTCCGGCGCGGTCAGGGGCGATTCGTACGGCTGAAGCGGCAAGCGAGCTCGGGCGCGATGTGTTTGTGGTGCCGGCCAACATCAACGCGCTTTCCTTCCACGGTTCGTTCAACCTTATTAGGGACGGGGCGACACTGGTGGACAACCCGAACCAGGTTCTGGAAGCGCTTGGCGTGAAGCCCGCTGCCCATCAGGAGGTGGTTCCGTCCTCCTCGCTTGGCGAGCAGATTCTTGCAGTGCTCACCACCACACCTTTGGCCACCGAGTTCATCGTAGAGCGGACCGGCCTCGATACGGGAGGGGTGCTTTCGGAGCTGACGCTCTTGGAGCTCGAAGGCAAGGTCATTCGTGACGGCGTGGGGTACGCCATTCGGCCATGAGCGAGCGGTTCCAATTCCTTGGGCCCGGGGGGTGGGGAACCTACGAGATCGACTTGGTCGAACGTCGATTCACTCGAGTGGAGGGCTGGAGCGAACGCCTGCTGGTCCCCGGGTTTGTCGATATTCATATTCATGGTGCCTTCGGGATCGACTTCATGAGCTCGCTGCCGGAGCAGATCGTCGCGCTCGCGGACCAGTTGGAGCAGGTTGGCTACGAAGCCTTCCTGCCCACGACCGTCACCGCTTCCTTCTATAACATTCAACAGGCCATCGCGAGAATTCCAAAACATAGGGCGATTGTCGGTTTTCACTTGGAAGGCCCGTTCTTGAGTCCGAAGTTTCCGGGAGCACAGCCAAAGCGGTGGATCGTCGGTGCACCGGCGCGGCATACCCAGTGGGATGAAGTCTTGGACCACCCGTCCCTGCGCGTAATCACTCTCGCGCCAGAGCTCCCCGGAAGCCTAGACCTTGCCTGGCGTCTTGCCAAGCGTGGAGTGATCGTGAGTATGGGGCATACGAATGCTACGTTTGAACAGGCTAGGGCTGGTGAGGAGGCGGGATTCAAACACGCGACGCACACTTACAACGCCATGCGGCCGCTCCATCACCGGGAGGCTGGCACGGTTGGGTATGCGCTGTCCAGCGACTCTCTAAGCTGCGAGCTTATCTATGACCGGCACCACGTATGCCGAGAGGCGGCGGCTCTGCTGGTCAAGAACAAGCCCGCGGACAAGCTCATCGCGATCAGCGACGCGACGATGGCGGCGGGGATGCCGGATGGCTCTACCGTCCAAATGTGGGGCCTGACGGGGCAGGTGGAGAACGGAACGGTGCGGCTGGAGGACGGAACACTTGCGGGCAGCTCTATCACGTTGCTGGACGCCTTCCGGAACCTTCACTCGGACTTTGGACCCGAAACGGCCATTCGGGCGTGCTGTATCAATCCTCGAATCGACCTTGGCTTGACAGAGCCCAAGGTGTATATCGAGCTTGACCCGAAGCTAGAGATCGTGAACCGCTTCGATGTTGGTTAGGCACCTTCGGGGAGGGCCTGCGGTCCCTTCATTGGCAGCGACATGGTTTGCTTGGGAAGCCAGATGGCGGCCTCGTGGTCCATTGCCCGTACTCGATCCGGTCCGACTGCTTCAAAGCCGCCCGCCAATTGCGCTGCTGCGGCCGAGCTCACGGCGATGCCGCCGGGTGGGCAGACCTTCTGGATGTGCGCGGCCATGTCGATGACGTGCGAGAAGTTGACGGTGGTCGCGTCTCCGGCATCGGGCGCGACGACGGTGCCGGTGTGGATGCCCGTTCGCAGAACGATGGGCGTGCCGATCTTGTTGCGGAACGTGTTGAGCTCGATCAGGCCGGTCTGAATATTCTTTGCCGCACCAAATGCCTGAGCGGGGTTCTCGAAGGCGCAGATGATTCCGTCTCCGGCCGTGGAGTGCACGCGCCCGCCGTACTTGCGGGAGATTCGCTCGACGAAGTCGTGATATTCGTTGAACGTGAACTCGATTGCAAGGGCATCGGCGGATTGCTTCATGCGGGTCGAGCCCACGATGTCGAAGCACGCAAACGTCATGCTCTGCTCGCCCGACCTCAGCTTGTCCTGGAGGTCGACGAGCTGGCGGAGAAGGTCTTGGCGGTCTTTGACCGGGTCTTTTAATCCAAGCCGGGACCGGTTGGCTTCGACGATCTTAAACAGAACTAGGGCGGCGACTGCTCCGATTACGGCAAAGGGAATCAAAAACAATTCCGAGAATCTCGCCTGAACCTGCAGGATCATCGAGAAGAGGGCGCTCATTAAGTAGAACCCGCCTCCATAGATTGCACCCGCCATGGTCGCGGTTCTCGCATCTCTCGCCAGACTGATGTTGTAACCAACTAGAGCGAGGCAGAGCAGACCCAGCATGCCGAAGAGGCTGTAGGAAGAGCCATTAGCGGTTTCCGTCGCCTGATCGAGCCGCGTGCCTACGACGTTGAACATCGCTCCGATGGCTGCGCCAATTCCGGAGAAGACGTAACGCCTGGTCTCCGGTCCGAGCATCAGAAACTGTGCGCGGATGTTGCCGAGTTTGGTTTGCTTTTCCTTCTCGGCCCTTAGCTTGACCGCCAGTCGGACGTATTCGATGGGTGCGCCGGTGGCTTCGGAGACTGCCTGGATCGCGGATTCGTCGAGCTCGCCGCCGTTTGCCTCACGCAAACGCTCCGCGAGGGCCAGCATCTGCTCGACGCTGTCCTCGGTCATCTCCGGTTGGTTTTCGTGAAAAAGGCCGTCCACGTTTCTTGCAAGAGATTTTACTGTCCCTTGGCGCATAGGTTCCGCAAATCTGCTTCAGAACCGGCGAAATAGGCACGTATGCATGATAAGCGTTCCTTTATAGAAGGACATATTTCGCATCGGGTGATGAGCGGGTCTTCCTCTAGGATGCGATTTTGTCAATCGGGGTGCTCGGAAAGCCGCATCCTTATGCCGTCGAGAAGGCTGCTTGCGCCGATGCGGAAGAGGCGCGGGTCTAGCCACTCCGCGCCCAAACAGTTCTTGACCAGAAGGACCCATTCGATCGCTTGCCCCGCCGTCCGAATGCCCCCTGCGGGCTTGATGCCGATCCGATATCCTGTCCTGTCAGCATAATCGCTGATGGCGGACGCAATGACCTCGCCGGCTTCGAGGGTGGCATTGACCGTTTCGCGGCCCGTGGAGGTCTTGATGAAGTCGGCTCCCGCCATCATGGCCGTCGTGCTGGCCCTCGAGATTCGCTCCGGCTCGCGCAGGTCGCCGGTGGCCAAGATCACTTTGAGCAATGCATCTCCCGACGCTAGGCGCAGAGCAACCAGCTCCTCGTACAACTCTTCCCATCGGCCATCCAAGGCGGCGGGCCGATTGATGACGACATCGATCTCGTCGGCACCGGCCGAGAGAGCTTCAGCCACGCTTTTGACCCGCTTCGCGACAGGGGAATCTGCAATGGGGAACCCGGCGGTGACTGCAGCAACGTGCACATCCGAACCCTCGAGCTCTTGCGCGGCAGTTTCTACATGGCGGGCATAGACGCATACCGCTGCCACAGAATTCTCCATGGCCTTCCGGCAAAGCCGACGGATATCCTCGGTCGTCTCAGAACCGGCAAGCGACGTAAGGTCGATGCAGGAGATAGCGACCTGGAGTAATTCGCGATCAGAAGCCCTGAACTCAGTTGGTGGCAGCATCCGGCCTGACGGCTCTAACAGCCTCGCATCGAAGCTGCGCACCTGATTTCGCTCGACCATTGACTCGCAGTATAGAGCGAGCGCGTTCGATCGCACTCTAAAATGGAGAAGTGAAGCGCCGTACGAAAATCGTCTGCACGCTCGGACCTGCCGTCGACAGCCGGGAAGCTATTCGAGATCTCATTGCGGCGGGCATGAATGTGGCGCGCATTAACTGCAGTCACGGCGATTGGGAGCCGCGGCTGCGGTGGATCAAGTGGATCCGCGAGCTTTCTCCGCCCATGGCTCCTGTTGCGGTTCTCGTCGATCTCCAGGGACCCAAGTTCCGCATCGGCGAGTTGCCTGAAGAAGGACTGCTGCTCAAAACAGGCGATATCGTGACGCTTGGCCGTGAGGGTGCGGACATACCCATCCACCAGCCCGAGATTCTCGCTGCCATGGGCAGATCAGGCAGAGTGCTCTTTGGCGACGGCGAGATCGAACTGAAGCTGCTGAGGGACGACACGGAGCCGTTCGACGCCCGCGTCGTGAACGGCGGACTTCTGAAGTCTCGCAAGGGCGTCACGATGGTTGGCAAAGCCTTCGACGTGCCCGCATTAACACCAAAGGATCGCGAGGACGTCGTGAAAGCCATTCAGGCCGGCGCAGACATCATCGCGCTCAGCTACGTGAAGAATGCCGCCGATGTGCGCGAGCTGCGCGACATTGTCGACGGCTACGACCCCCAGATCGCCCTCTGCGCGAAGATTGAGATGCGACAGGGGATCAAGGACCTCGAAAATATCCTGCGGGTCGTCGACATCGTGATGGTGGCGCGCGGCGATATGGGGCTGCAGATGGACATCGAAGAGGTGCCGATCATGCAGAAGCAGATCATCTGCCAGTGCACGGAGGCTGGTAAACCGGTGATCACCGCGACCCAGATGCTGGAGAGCATGATCAACCTGCCGCGCCCCACCCGCGCAGAGGCCACCGACGTCGCCAACGCCATCCTGGACGGCACGGACGCAGTGATGCTCAGCGCCGAGACCTCGATCGGCAAGTATCCGATGGAGTGCGTGCGCACCATGGTGCGGATCGCCGAGAAAGCCGAGGCGATTTACGACCGCGAGAAGATCGAGCGCGACTTCCAGGAAAGGGCGATCACGGGCGTCAGCCACACCGACGCGCTCGCGCATGCGGTGAGCGAGCTGGCGGGCCTGATTAAGCCAAACGCCATCGTTTGCACCAGCACCAGCGGCCAAACCCCACGCCTCGTCAGCAAATTTCGCCCGAAAGCGCCGATTCTATGTGCAACTTGGCGCGATAAGACGTACCATCAGATGGCGGTAGTGTGGGGCGTCGAGGCGATCATGGTCGATCTGCCTTCCACCACCGACGAAGAGATCGAAGGAGCGATACGGGAATTTGTGAGTTGCAAGCGGCTGAAGAAGGGCGATATGGTCATCGTCACCGCCGGCGTGCCGGTCGGAGAGCCGGGCAACACAAACCTCATTCTCACCCAAATAGTTAAATGAAAAAAGGCGCATGGATCAACGGACTGATCGTCGTCATAGCCGTCTCAGCCGGACTCGCGCTGAGCCGCAAGCCCTGGCAGGTGTATCAGGAGCAGCGAAAGGCTGCGGATGAGCAGATCGCCGAGATGGAAAAAAGCGAAGCCACCCGCGAAGCGCTCGTACGCCAGGACGCGAAGCTCAAGTCGAGCGTCGGGCGAGAGGAACTCGTGCGCGATGCCGGGTATCGCAAGCCCGGCGAGCGGCCGCTCAAATAAATTTCTGCAAAGACTTGGAAAATCCTGTATCTTAGCGATACGCAATCGTGTGCAGGTCTTTCCTTATGATGCTTCGAAGCTTCCGTGCCTTTTCATGCGTGCCCCTTGTCGCGGCCCTCTTTCTCAGCGGTTGCGGCGGCTCAGGCGGCGACGCAACGCCATCGGGGCAGGAATCCGAGCTCACGAGTGGTGAGCTGACCGTTCGCGGCAAGTCGCTTACCCGATTGCAGACCTCTGCCGGCGCATTCGCCTCCGTGGTCGGCATGGCGGGAGATCTGTCGCTGGTCCGCATGCGAGACCTGACGCCGACGTTTGAAGAATCGACCATCGTCTTCACGAACGACCTCACACGCATTCGTGCGATGGATGGAGATGGGCGAAATGTGCGCGATGTGGCAACGGGCACCTATGTGCGCAGCCTCGACTTTAACAGCACCGGCACAAGGATCTACTTTGCAGACCTTGGGCTCAAGTACGTTGCCAACACCGGCGGGGCAATCACTCCGGTAACTCCCGACGCCCGCTTTTCTGCGCTCTCGCCAGACGGTACGACGCTCGCATTCTCTTGGGATTTGGGCGGCACCCTCATTAAGACGGTTTCGACGTCGGGCACGAACCTGACGACGGTCGGCACGTTCTCGGGAGACACATTCGGGCTGGATTGGCTGGACAACGAGTGGATCGTCTACTGCAGCGGCGGTCAAATGCATAAGGTTCGTAAAAATGGCGCGGACGATCAACCCTTGTATATACCGGGGGCCCAGACCTACTTCCACCCGCGAGTTTCGCCCGACAAGCGGCAGCTTGCCGTTGTCGGGACCATGTCAGACTCCACGAACCATATTTTCGTGGTCACCTTGAGTGAATATGGGCTCTCCGAAGCACGTTCCTACCCGACTAGTGAACGAGCGACAGGTCTGGCCTGGTCCCCCGATTCTCAGGAATTCATTGCGGGCTTCGGGAGCGGAAGGATCGTTCGGATGAATTCGGGTGGAAGCGAGATTCTCCTCGATCCAATAGCGCCCGGTAACTATCAATCCTGCATGGATATGTCACCGGCCCCGACGGAGCGGCTTCTCGTTGGCACCACCGGCGGCCTCTACGGCGGCAAAGCCGCGGGCTTCCTGGTCAGCCAAACCGGACCACGCACGCGAGCTTGCGTTGCATGGGACGCGACCACGCCGAGCACATCCACCCTCACCTTCGAGAAGGACGCCTCCAACGAAAGCACGCTCGTTTATCGAATCGAGGCCGACGCCTTGACGAAGCTTTCCTACACCCAGAACAACAGCTTCAAGTTCGTCTCCGCCCTTGGGGCCGGAACGGTCAACGGCGCTATAGTCAGCCTCGACGGCAATTGGGGCTCGGCCCTCACCGTCATCAGCTACAACGAAACACGCTCAGGCGGCAAACCGAAGATCACGAGAAGCGGATCGTCTGCGATCGTGAGCGGTAGCGAGTTGACTGTGTTCGATGTAAAGACCGGAAAGACCACCCACGGCCTCACAAGGGTCGAGCTGCCTTAGTATCTGAGCCGATCCGCTCTTGAAAGACAGCCTTATCGGCACCGCATTCGCGTGCCTCAATCGAAGAAACATGACCCATCAACGATTCCCCACGCTGTGCGCACTCGGCTTAGCGGGCACCCTCCTACTCAACGCGTCGTGTGGCGGCTCTGGTGCGAATTCGACTGGTCCAGAACCTGAATCAAACTTTACGAGCGGTGACTTATTGGTCCGCGGCCGAATGCTAACGCCTGCTCAAGCGGCAACCGGCTCGCTGGTATCGGTTGTCGGCCTGGCGGGAGACCTTACTTCTGCCACGCTGCGGGACCTGACACCTACCTTGGCCGAAGGCACCATCGCGTTCTCAAACGACCAGTTTCACGTCATGGGGATGGATGGCGACGGAGGCAATCTTCGAGACCTGGCAACTGGAACCTCGGCGGTTGCCAGCCTGGATTTCAACAGCACCGGCTCGAGGATTTACTTTGCCGATGACGCCATCAAGTACGTAGCCTCCACGGGCGGCACCATCACTCCCGTCAGCCCAAGTGCAGCACGCAGGGCGGCGTTGGCCCCGAATGGCTCGACCCTGGCGTTTTGCCCGTTTGAGCGTGGCCTTACAACCATTAAGACGATGTCGACGTCCGGAACAAACATCTTCACGGTAACCACAATCGGTGCCGATAACTTTGGACTGGATTGGATCGACAATGACTGGATCGTTTACTCCTGTGGCCTCCAACTCGGCATGGTCAAAAAGGACGGCTCGGGTGACCAGTTCATCACCTCGGGCAGCAGCGGATTCAGTTGGACCTTTCCCCGTGTGTCACCCGATAAGCGTTCTTTGGCCGCCATCACCTTCGGAACGGGTCGTTATGGCGTGGAAGTGTTCAATCTCTCTCCGAGCGGCGTTGACTACCCGGGCAGCTACTATCCCATCACGGGGGTCGTCCGGGCGGTCACCTGGACACCCGATTCGCGCGAATTGATTGCCCTTTACGAAAACGGCACCATAGGCACGCTTGGCTTGAATGGAGCGCCACAAACGCTCTATCGCCAGCTGAAGGTCGCTGCCGGGTTCTCATGCATCGACGTGGCTCCGCCGCCTGCCGAAAGACTATTGGTCGGAACTGGCGGCTTGTTCAACTCCACCGCGGCCGGCATGTTAGTCAGCCAATCCGGCTCGAGGCTCTATGGAGCGCTCGCTTGGGATGCGACGACCAGAAGCACCTCTGCCATCTCGTTTGAGGCGGATGCTTCAAACGACACGACGATCATTTACCGAATCGAAGCGGACGCGATCACCAAGCTCGCGTACACGCAAAACAATAGCTTCAAATTCGTGCCCGCACTAGGATCCATCGCCGTGAACGGCGCCATCGTCTGTTTCGATGGCGCCACGGGTGCATTGGCGTCCGTTGTCACCTACAAAGAAACCCGCGGCGGAGCAAAGCCGAGTATCTCCGGCTCCGGAGCCACGGCCACCGTTGTGGGCAGCGATCTGACGAAGTTCGATGCTCACACGGGGACCACAACGCTTGGCCTATCGAGAGTCGAGCTTCGCTAACACCGGACATCGACCAAAACCATAACCTCGCCTTGACCCTTGATTCGAACCGCACTCACAGGCTCACATGAACAATCGTCGTCTCCAAACTCCGCTCGCCATCGCCCTTCTGGGCGCGTCACTCCTCAACGTCTCGTGCGGAGGATCTGGAGGAGGCTCTGAATCGGCGCCTGAGAGTACGCAATTCTCCAGTGGCGACCTTGCCGTTCGCGGCCTGAGCCTGACGGCGGCGCAGCCCGTGGCCGGTTCTGTGGCATCGATCATTGGCTTCGCCGGCCACCTGACATCAGCGTCGTTGCGCGACCTCTCCCCAACGATGGCCGAGTCGACGATCGCCTATTCGCTGGATCAATATCACATCATGGCGATGGACGGCGACGGCGCGAGTATCCGTGAGTTGGCAACGGGAACCTGGGGCATAGGCAGTCTCGATTTTAACAGCACGGGTTCGAGGATCTATTTTGGAGATGCCGGCGTCAAGTACGTCGCTTCAACGGGAGGTGCCGTGACCCAGCTGGCAACCAATGCGCAGCGGGCCGCCCTCTCTCCTGGGGGCACACTCCTGGTCTTTACCACGCCCGATAATGATCCTATTTCCTATCTCAAGACTATTTCGACGTCTGGCACAAACCCGTTCCTTATCGGAGATGTCGGCTCACCCAACTTCGGTTTGGACTGGTTGGACAACGACTGGATCGTTTATGGAGCAGGCTGGATTCTCGGAAAAGTCAAGAAGGATGGCACTGGCAAGCAAACCCTGACCTCCGCTGAGGAGATCGGCCGGGCGTTTCCGCGAGTTTCACCTGACAAGAAGTCGCTCGTCGCGATTACCGAAAGCATCGATGGACCCGGAGTGGAAGTTTTTGACCTGAGCGGCACGGAAATGGAGTCATCCGGCACCCTGTTTCCGCTCGACACGCCGCCTCTTGCCGTGGCATGGACTCCCGATTCTCGAGAGCTGGTCATCTTATATGAAGACGGCACGATCGCCACGCTTGGATTGTGGGGCGGGTCGACGACCTTGTACACGCAGTTCAAACCGGCTTCCTACCTTTGCGGCCTCGACGTAGCGCCACCCCCAACCGAGCGGCTACTCGTCGGCACCGGCGGCCTCTTCAACACGCTTGCGGCGGGCGTCCTCATCAGCCAATCGGGCCCGAGGCTCTTTGGTGCGGTTGCGTGGGATGCGACGACGCGGAGCACTTCGACGTTGACGTACGAGAAGGACGCTTCGAACGACCATACGATCGTCTATCGGATCGAGGCCGATGCAATCACGAAGCTTGCGTTCACGCAGAACAACAGCTTCAAATTCGTTTCAGCACTCAGCGCCGGGGCCGTGAACGGAGCCTTCGTGAGCTTCGATGGCCAAACCGGTCGTACAGTTTCGGTCGTGTGCTACAACGAGACGAGATCGGATTCGAGGCCACGCATTACGCGCAACGGATCGACGGCTACAATCCAAGGAAACTCGCTATCCGAATTCAACTGCGCGACAGGCGAGACAAAGCACAACCTATCCGAAGTTACGCTCCGGTAGGTAGTGCCTTCATCCGTGAAGGCATCTCCTCCGACACTCACGAAACCGGAGGAGATGCCTCCACGGATGGAGGCACTACGATCTACTCCCTCTCTCGCTTTAGCGTGAGCCCCACCAGCTCCTCGCCCTTGTCTCCGCGGATGATCCCCTGATACGTGTTCTCATCCAGAAGCCGAGAGCGAGAGGAGAAGATCTGCGGGATCATACCGACAGGGGAGAAGGTGAAGACCATCTGGTTGCCGTCCAGCGTGATGTGCCCGAAGTAAACCGTCTCCGAGTCGTGCGAGTCCAGGTAGTACACGGCCTTTGCCACCGGATCCCAGCCGAATTGGCTGCTGACATACAGCGCGTTCTTCGAGCCCTTGCCGATCACGCCCGAGCCGACCACGCCGACACCATCCCGGTGCCGCGTGTACTTAAACTCAACGATCATCGGACCATCCGGACCCTTGACCTCTCCCCGCCATACCCCGCCGATCATCTTTGACAGCTCATCGAGCGGCTTCATGTCCTTCTCGGTGTTCGGCTTCGGCTCCACGGCGCTCGCCTGGTTGCCTGGTGCGTGCGCCTTTTCAAAATGACTCTTGCAAGCGCCCAGCACCATCGGCCAGGCGTTGGTGAAGTAGTCGTACACCGCATCCCAGGACTTGCCGTCTTTCCAGCCCCCCTGACGAAGGTCGATGCGGGTCTTGCCCTTCCCCTCGGGCGTGAAGGTGACCACCACGAAGGTGCGCTGGGTGCGCATGTCTGGGAATTTGGGCGGGGCGTTCCAGGTGAAGGAGAGCATCTTCTCGGGGATGTACGCGAGCACCTGGTTTCCTTCGCCGCCTTGCAGCCCAACCGGCTGTGAAGGGTCGAACAGGAACTCATACCGTCCTCCAAGGCGCAACTCAATGGCGGCATCGGCGCCGAGGAATTCCCGCAGACCCTCCTTCGTCGTCCACGCTCGCCACGCCTGCGCAGGAGTGGCGTTGACCGTGGTGGAAAGCGTGATGGCACGTTCAACCTTCGGTTCCGCACCTGCGGACTTCTGCGCCTGAGCGCCAACGACGGAGAGAGTTAGCAAGCCTATAAAAATTGACTTCATGGTTTCACATATCCAATGCCCTGCTCGAGATAATTCTTGAGGGCGGTCTCTAAGAGTTGGCGCGAGCCTTCTCGGAACATCCGTTCCATTTCCTCGGGCACGGTGCCCCAAATTTGCAGCGATCGCTTCAGCAGCGTGCCTCCGTCCTTCTCGATCAGCTCTTCGCGGCTGTACCCTTGAAAGCCTTTGTTCAGCGAGCTGGCTCCGGCGGTGATGAACAGGTTGGGTGCATCGAGGTAGACCACCTCGCCATACACCGCTCCCCCTCCATTCGCGAACTTCTCGCCCACCTTGCCGCCCGGAAAGGGCTCGCAGTAGCAGGTCGAGTCGGGTTTGTAGCGGTGCGGCCACCAGTTGCCGTACTCGGTCGTAAGCGCCGCGAACACCCGCTCCCTAGGCGCATTGATCTGCAGCTCGAGCTCGATCTGCACGTGTCGATAGTTTGTTTGGTCCACTTCTTGGGCCACCTCGTTTGTAGTTTCTGCGTATCGCTTCAGGTGTAGGGCAGTCTCGGCCGCTGTTGACGAGTGACTCCGCATCCAACGCTCGTAAAGCTGCCGGATGGGTGCGGGATTGAGGTGGTTGAATCGCTGCCGGCCCTCCCGCTCGACAATGATCAAACCCGAATCCTCCAGCACCGCAAGGTGCTGCATGACGGCGAACCGGCTCAGGTCAGGCAACTCTTTCGAGAGCTCACCCGTGGTTCGCTGCCCATTCCGCAACGCATCGAGCAACTTCCTGCGATGCGGACTCGCCAGCGCACGCCAGACCGTCTCCGATTCCACAGAATTCAATACGTGATAACTATATCACATGATTGCGATGGGTGAGAGCGTATGCATTTGCGAAACTGCGCATTCTCGCCGAGAGTGCGTTGTACGTGTAGTGAGCCCGCGAGCCGACGCGATCCTGTAGCAGCTCATAAAGTGCATGCTCGCAAATCGCTGGAGTGTTCGGAGGAGGGACAATCTCAAAACCCAAAGAAGTGAGCCGCGGCGAACACATGAGGACCAGCAACGCCTCTTCGGTGAGCTCGCCCCGCTGTATATCCGCAAGACCTTTTTCCACCATGTCGCCACCTGGAAACCGGCTGAGATCGCTCATGGTCGCTCCTGTAGGAAACTGTCCAGCGCGCTCTCGAAAGCCCCACCCGTTACATCGTTCAGCTGCTTCATTTCCTATAGCTCTGAGAGCACCTTCGCTCGTGCAGCCTCGTGCTCCTCACGTGTAATCAGCCCGGCGTCGAGGAGTCGCTGCAGCTCTTGAAGCCGCTCTGCCATACGACCGCCTGGGTGTTCAAGCTGTTCAGGCGCGGCCGCTTGGACGGTCCCTGCGCAGGCCGCGTCAATATCATTCTTAATCGCCACTTCGTCGTACACAGTGACACCGCTGTGGCTTCTTGTTAGATTCGAATAGCGTCTTCCGAAGTCGAGCGCTTGCGCTCTCATGGTGGGATCAGTGGGGCGCTCGCGCAAGTACCGCAACGACTCTTCATAGGCAGCCTTCGCGCTCTCCAGCGTCTGCGCTCTCTCCTTCGCTGCTTCATTGGAGTAGAAGGCCCAGATGAAGAATGCAATGATCGGAAACCCGCAGCAAAGCCACTCCATTAACAAGAAATCTTACACTAGGCAACAGGTAGTGGCACGCGTTCCAACCTGTGATGGTTGCCAAAGTCTCACCACCCGCGAAACACGACATCCTGCTGGAGCTTCTGAAGCGTGAGCGCATTTGCGCGGACTCAGCCAGAACGGGGTCTCGCAACGAACGGACGACGCGTTAACTACGTCAGTCGCGTCGAGCAGGGACGCCAGCCTGGACGTGGTGCGAACGATCCAGATTCCGTATTCGAATAAATTCGCTCCGATCCTGCCACCCCGGCAGCGGTGGTAAAAACTGATCGGGCGAAGCAAGTTCGATGCTGAGGGAAAGCCGCTCCTTAGATCAGCAATGTCCTCAAAAGCAAACTCGGCTCCGGCTCCATTTTGATGTCGACATCGATTGTTTGATCCCGAATGCCAAGCAGGAGTGCGGTAGAGCCGCCAACGAGATAAGTGCGGCCGGGCCTTCCCGCCCGCCGACCGATCTCGCTCATGAAGTGAGTCAAGCTCCCTCGATCGACAGCGCCCCTCATTAGAGTGTCTTCGGCCCCTCGTATTTCGTCGCCGCCGTTCCCTTCTTCTCAATAATCGGACGCGCCTGGCCATCCAGCTTCACGAGCTCCCACTTGTTCTCCCCCTCTCCATCCACCCACGAATACCACTGCGCGTTCATCCAACCCACCTTCGCCGATGGGCCTACCTTCGGGGGAGTTTGGGCGTGCAGCTCGACTTGCCGTTTGCTCACGTAATCGGCAAGCGACAAGTAAGGTGGCTTGTTCACCTCGTACTGCATGTATCCAAGCGCCGCCAGCGTGGCGATTCCGCCGGCAACCACGTATGGCATCTTCGCGCGCCGCACCGTCGGAGCCTGGTGTACCTCGGGGATGAAGAGCTGCAGGATTGCGAGGGCGATTAGGTAGAGGGTGCCGGCGACAATGAAGGGCAGCGTATAGGAGCTCGTCAACTGAACGGCGCGGCCCACGAAAAGCTGTAAGGCGGAGACTCCCACCATCGCGAACCCATTGATCGCTCCCACTGCCATGGCCACGGAGCCGCTTGGCACGGTATCGGAAACAAGCGTGAATAGATTGCAACTCCAGCCTTGGTGCGCGCCCGCCGCCAAGGCGACGCAGGCGATGGCCCAGTACACGGGTGGAATGCCGAGGATGGGCGCGTGATCGACGAGCAGGCCGACGGTCATCACCGGAGTGACGGCAATCGCGCACACCAGCATCGCGATCTTCCTAGCTGAACCCACCGATCTGCCGGACTTGATCAGAGCTGAGCTGAGCCATCCGCCTGCTATAGATCCCACGTCCGCGATAATGTAAATCACCGGAATCGCCAGCGCCATGAAGCCCGCGCTGAGGTGGAACTGGTCCACGAGGAACTTCGGCATCCAGGTGAGATAGAACCACCAGGGCGCATCCGTCAGGGCCTTCGCGATGCCGAGGCCGTAGAGTTGGCGGATACCGAAAAGTTGGCTAAAGGTGATCGCCTTCGCGTCATGCTCCTGGTCGCTGCGGATGTAGGCAAGCTCGGACTCCGACACCTTCGGATGCTTATCCGGGTCGCGATACATCGGAATCCAGAAGAAGATCCAAATGATGCCAATTCCGCCCGTGAGCAGGAAGCAGGCGCGCCAGCCGAACATAGTCGCCACCAAGACACCGAGGAGCGGGGCGAGCACGGCGCCGATATTTGCCCCGCCATTAAAAAGACCCGTCGCAAACGCACGTTCCTTTCGCGGAAACCAGTCGGCCATCGTCTTGACCGCTGTGGGAAACATCGCGGATTCCCCAAGCCCCAGCAAAAACCGCATGCCCATGAAGCCCGCCAGGCTATACACCAGCGCGTGCGCGATCGAGGCGACGTTCCAGATGACAAAGCTGATCGACAGCCCCTTCTTAATGCCGATCCGGTCCACCAGCCGCCCGATGAAGATCATCGCCAGCCCGTACGGAATGATGAAGCTGACGTTGATGAGCGCCAGATCGGTGGGGCCAAGCCTCAGCTCGTCTTCGAAGAACGGCACCATCAGCGAGAAGAGCTGCCGGTCGAGGTAGTTGACGGTGACCGCGAAGAATATCAGCGCGCAGACGGTCCAGCGAAATCCGCTTAGCGGCTTCGGGCCTTGATCATCGGTGCCGGGGGATAATCGCACCGAATCATCATATGGCATTTTAAGGATTTGCTTCTTGAAGTGCAAAATCCATGCCGATTTTCACGATTTTTTCCAGAGTTGGTTGACAGAACCGCTTCTTGAGCCCTACACATATGAGAGTCAAGAGATTTCCAGCAACGGAGCCCCGTAGAATTGCCGGTGTGAACCCCCCTTCACACCATCACACCTTCACACCACCCGAGCCCTAATCGACCTTGCGCTTAATCACGTCCGGGTCGTTTTTGGTCTTCTGAGCCTCGGCTTCCACTCGGTCGCAGAACTGCTCCGGAGTCAGCTCGCCGTTCAGCATCGCCGTCATCGCGTTCTCGATCTCCTTCTCGAACGCTCGATACCACTCGCGGTACATCTGAGCCCACGCGTCTTTGCTCTCCTTCACCACGCGAGCCGGCTCGACCAGCGTCTTCGGCAGCTTCACTTCGTCGCTGCCATTGATCGCCATCAAAGTGCCCTTCTGCTCCACGAACTGCTTCGCCTTCGTCAGCGAAGTCATGTACTTGTAAAGCGCCACCGCGCCATTCGGATTTTTGCCCTTCGAGGGAACCATCCAAGGCTCGATTGCAATGATCACCGAAGTCGGATCACCCGCGCCGCCCGAAACAACCGGCGGCAGCATAAACGCCATCTGCGCTCCTGGAGGCATCATCTTGCTCATCTCAGATTCCAGCCAAGTACCGCAAGGAATCATCGCCGCCTTGCCCTGCAAAAACTCCTGCTGCGAATCCGTATGGCTCATCGCCACCGCACCCTGCTGGAAGTAACCCTTCTTGTTCAGCTCGTCGATCATTTTCGCGGCTTTCAGGAATGCCTCAGACTTCCAGGCCCCCGGCTCAAGATTCTGCGCCGCCGTCACCGCGTCTTTGCCGCCAATACTGCGCGCCCAAGGCATCAGCATCCCGGTGATCATGTAATACGGATATTTGCCCTGGAACGTAATCGGGGCCATCCCCTTCGCCTTGATCTTCTCGCAAAGGACCAGCAGCTCGTCGTACGTCTTCGGCACCGTCCAGCCATTCTTCTGGAAAACGCCCGGGTCATACCACCAGCCCATCACCATGTAGTAGTAGGGCAAAACCATCTGTTTCCCGTTCGCCTGCCCCATCTTCAGCAGCGCCGGATTAAATGTGTCGCCCCAAGTGCCCTCGCCCTCATAAGGCTTGCTCTTGAGCGCATCATCCAGCCCAAAAAGCTGCCCCTCGTCCGCCAGCGCCCAGTGGTCCATATCCCACCCCGGGAAAGTCAAATCGGGCGGCGTATTGGCAACAAACCGAGTCCGAAGCTGCTCCCAAACGCGAGGGCCACCATCCACGGTCGTCTTCGTGCCGTTCTTCTCGTCGAACTCCTTGGCCGCTTGTTGATAGAAATCGATCCCATAGCCACCCTTAAAGGCCTGCACCTCGATCTCGCCCTTGACTTCCCCCTCGCCGGTTGGAGCTTGCTTGACATTGCTAGCCACTTCTCCTCCGCCGGTACCAGTGGGAGTTTCTTCCGTCTTAGGGCCACAACCAATGGCGGCGAGAACAAGAAGGGCGGCGAGGGCGAAGGTGCTGCGGCGCATAGTGCAAGCTTAACATCTACGCCGCTTTTTCGGCTTTCCGCTCGCGCAACCAACCGTCCACTCTCCAGCCGAGCAACAATGGTCGATTAGCAAACCAATCAACTCAAAGACTAACCAGATCAAGCCTTCTTCCATCCCTCTGGTCGTTGAGATGCGAGCGGCTGCCCCGAAGGTGTCCAGGGTCGGAGGTTTTTAAGCCTTTGTGTTCCGAGTGGCGATATAGACGGTGACCCCTGCCGCACACGCGAGCAGGACGGGCACCAGCCAGGGTGCCGAGGGACGGCTCCACAGCACGACGCAGGAGAACAGGATGCTAGCCCAGACCATCGAGATGGCGAGTCGCTTCGTGCCGAGCCGAATGCTCTTGTCCGTCTCCCAATCTCGTAGAGTCGGCCCGATGAAGCTGCGGTTCATCAGCCAATCCTCCAGGCGCGGACTGCTCTTCTTGAATGCCCACAGCGCCAGGATGAAAAAGACGGTGCCGGGCATCCCAGGAACGACATAGCCAACGTAGCCAAGCCCCACAAACACGACCCCAAGCGCGGCAAAAAGCGGCCGCACCATCCGGGAAGTTTCGCGCGAGACCTGTTGGGGCTGCATACCGTCTCCATGTTGCCGCTACGGAAGATGCAACAAGTGTTGTGGTTTGACGATTGTTGAAGCTCCCTGATCATGTTTCTGCGGTGCTAAGGCGGCGGCAATGCCTAGGTATAATTTCGATCTCATTGGGCGGATGCCCGAGTGGCCAATGGGAACAGACTGTAAATCTGTCGGCTAGCGCCTACGTTGGTTCGAATCCAACTCCGCCCACTCCAAGCCCAGGTTCGTTTGAGCCTGGGTTATTTTTTAGCTCAGGATGAGGCGAATGGAACATGTAAAGAAAAGCCCCATTTTCTTTACACGTCGATGGCGTCATGTAAAGGAATTGGCGTTTTTCTTTGCATGTCGCTCGGTTCACGGTACGGATGGAGTGTCTCTTCGGATGTCCATGGGGTTAGCCTAGGGCAGGTATCGTTCCCGCGTGCCGACACCGGTCAAGCTCTCAAAAGCCGATGCCAGACGTGCGATGGCTGTCCATCACTTCACGCCTTGCGCGACTCAAATGGACGCGTTCGACCGCTTGCGCAGCATCCAGTTCGACCCGATCGCTCCGATCGGCGGCAATCACGACCTGGTGCTCCAGGCCCGCGTCCCCGGCTACAAGATCGGAGACTGGGAGACGCCCGCTTACAAGGAGCGTCGGATTTACGATGGCTGGGACAAGCAGGCGTCGCTGGTTCCCTTTGAAGGTTGGCCGCTTCGCCGGATGTTTTACGCAATTCGACGCGAGCAGTTGCGGAAGATCTTTGAGGACGATGCGCCGGCAGTCGAATCGATCTTGAGGGACCTGCAAGAGCGCGGGCCACTCATGCCCAAAGACTTCGAATTCCAGGAATCGAGAGCCGAGCTGAAGAGCCATTGGCGCAGCGCGAGCGTCACCAAGCGGGTTCTGCGCGCCCTTTGGCACGTCGGCGACATCATGACCGCCGGACGCCGAAAGGGCCAGCACCTTTACGACCTCACCGAACGAGTGGTGCCAGCCCACCTTTACGCGCAGCCGATGCTCGACGAAGATGCAGCCGCGCGCGAACTGGTGTTGGAGCGGCACCGGGCGGTTGGAGTGTTGCGACCGACTGCTCCCCCGGAGGTGTGGTCCTACGTGATCTATAAGGCGATGCCGCGACGAATAGCGACAAACGAGCTGATTGAATTGGGCGAGCTGGTTCTCGTCGATATCGAAGGAGCCGCCGCACACGCAACACCAGGCTTCCTCGCTCACCTCGATCAAGAACCGCAGGTTCCAAGGGTCGTCTTCGTCGCTCCGCTGGACCAGATGCTGTGGGACCGCAAGATGATTCGGCACCTTTTCGACTTCGATTACGTGTGGGAAATCTACGTGCCGGAAGCCAAGCGGAAGTGGGGCTATTACGTGTTGCCCGTTCTTTACGGTGACCGCTTCGTGGGTCGCGCCGAGTTCTGGAGCCGCAAGGGCACTCTCGAAGTCCGAGGCTGGCACTTCGAGGAAGTGAGTTTGGAAGCGGCGTTTTGGCCGGCACTTGAATTGGCACTTCGAGACCTGATGGCCTACTCTTCATCGACAAGCATCGTTGCGAACGGGGCCATCGACGAAAGGGTCCGCTCTGTCGTAGACAGCCTGCGCTAGACCTGCAGAAAAAGCGGGCTTCGCAGGTCCCATTCCTCGACACTTTTTTGAAACAATCCAGCTTTCTAAGCACTCAATCTTTTGTGAAAAGTGGTTTAAAAATGCTGAAAGACTCTACATGGATGTTGGGTATTCACAGGGCTTGCTGGAGGAAAGGGGGGTTAAAATGGCTGTAATGCACTCGCCTGCGCCCGCCCGAGACGCACGCAAGGTGGCAAGCCTTGGCGTGCCCTCCGTCGACGATATCCTCAATGGAGGATTGCCGTGCGGGCACATGTACCTTCTGGAAGGGGAACCAGGAGCCGGCAAAACGACCCTCGCGCTACAGTTTCTGCTCGAAGGCATCAAGCAAGGCGAGACGGTGCTCTACATCACGCTTTCGGAGTCCCATGTGGAGCTAAAAGCGGCTGCTGCATCCCACGGCTGGGATATAAGCGAGATCGATGTGATGGAGCTGATGGCGTTCGGCGATAAAGTCGACCCCGACTCTCTTTACACTGTCCTTAACCCTGGCGATGTCGAGCTCACCGACACGCTAAAAGTCATTCGAGAACGGGTGGATTCGCTTGATCCCAAACGGGTCGTGCTCGACTCCCTCTCCGAAGTCCGACTTCTGGCGGGAGACCCACTGAGATTCCGCCGCGAAATCCTCGTCCTCAAGCAGTATTTCCTTGAAAAAGGCACCACCGTCCTCATGCTCGACGACCGCACCGCCGATCATGAAGACCTCCAAATCCACAGCCTGGTCCACGGAATTATCAAGCTGGAACGGATGGCCAACGAGTTCGGTTCCGAACGCAGACGCCTCACTGTCACGAAGCTCAGAGCCACCCGTTTCCGAGGCGGCTATCACGACTACAAAATCATCGAAGGCGGCCTGGTCGCCTTCCCCCGGCTCGTCGCTGCTGAACATCGTGCGCAACAACTTCCTGGCACGCTTCTTAGCGGCGTCTCGAACCTCGACGACCTGCTCGGCGGAGGACTCGACCACGGCACCAGCACGATCGTGATGGGGCCTGCCGGATCGGGCAAGTCCACGATCGTCACCATGTACGCCATTGCGGCCGTCAATGCTGGCGATAAGGTGGCGATGTACCTGTTCGACGAGAATGTCGGCACCTTATTCGCGCGCTGCAAGGCGTTGGAAATGCCTCTGGAGCAGCACATCGAGAGTGGAATGATGACGATCCAGCAGATCGATCCCGCAGAAATGTCACCGGGCGAGCTCATCCAGCATGTTCGAGACGCAGTGACTCATCGCGGAGTGAAGCACGTCGTCATCGACAGCCTCATCGGCCTGCTCAATGCGATGCCTGAGGAGCGGCTGCTCACCGTGCAGCTCCACGAGCTGCTCTCCTACCTGAACCAGCTCGGCGTGACTACCTTAATGACGATCGCTCAACACGGCCTCGTCGGCCCAATGACTAGCCCTGCTGACCTGAGCTACCTAGCCGATACGCTCCTTCTGCTGCGATTCTTCGAGGCGGACGGTGAAGTGCGCGGAGCCATCTCGGTCATGAAGCGCCGAACGGGTCTGCACGAGCGCACGATTCGCGAATTCCAAATTACAAAGGGCGGTGTGGTCGTCGGGCCGCCGATGCGTGGCTTTAGAGGTGTGCTGACGGGGGTGCCGACCTATACCGAAGGGGCCGTTACATTGATGGAGCGTAAAGGTGCCGAATCTTTCCAGTAACGATCAAACCCTGCACCTCCTGATCCTGGCTCCCCTCGGTCGAGATGCGGAGCTGCTCCAGAAGATCGCGTCCGAGGCTGGCCTCTGCGCTTCCATTTGCCGCACGCCGGAGGACTTCTGCGAGACGTTCGTGCTTGGGGTCGGAGGGGCCGTGATCACCGAGGAGGCGCTGTACCTTCATGAGGCATCGAAGATATTCGTCGCCGTCGAGAGCCAGCCTCCCTGGTCGGAAACCCCATTCATCGTGCTCGCCTCCCGATCGAACCCTGAGGAACGAGCCCGAAAAACGTTCGAGCTCACCCGGCCGCTCCGCAACGTCACGCTCATCGAACGTCCCGCACGAGCGAGTACCTTGGCCAACGCCTTCGACTCCATCTTGCGCGACCGAAAGCGCCAATACGAGGTGCGTGATGCTCTGGAGGAGTTGGAGCAATCGCAGAAGGCCCTGCAGGAGCTGAACAGCGAGTTGGAACAGCGCGTCAATGAGCGCACGGCACGCTTGCAGACTGCCGTGCGCGAGTTGGAGGGCTTCACCTACTCCGTCTCGCACGACATGCGCGCCCCCGCCCGCGGCCTGATCAGCCACGCACGCATGGTGCTCGAGGACTTCGGAGACCAGGTTCCCGAAGACGCTCGTGTTCACCTACAGCGGCTCGCCGATGCCGCCTCAAAGATGGGTGCGCTGGTCGACGATCTCCTGAAATACGCCCGCCTGGGAGAACGAGACGTCAAGCGATCGACCTTCGACCTCGCGTGCCTGGCAGAGGAAGTGGTGGAAGTTGTCAGCGAAGACACCAATTGCCCAATCGAGCTGAAACCCGCGCCGCCACTAAGGGTCGAAGCGGATGCTGAACTCCTGAAGCTCGCGCTCTACAACCTCTTCCACAACTCCTGCAAGTACCGTGGTGACCGCGAGGTCGAGATCGAACTTGGACGGGCTCAGAAGGATGGCAAGACAGCCTATTACGTGAGAGATAACGGCATCGGCTTCGAAGACCAGTACGCGCACAAGCTATTCATGCCATTCGAAAGGCTGCATCGAGACCAGGCTTATCCGGGCACCGGCATCGGACTCGCGAACGTGAAACGGATCATCCAGCTCCACGGCGGAGAGGTCTGGGCGGAGGGAAGCCCCAATCAGGGAGCCGCCTTCTACTTCACATTAATGTGAGCGCCCGTGTCTAAATAAAGGCTAGTGGAGAGAGAGGATTTACAAGGATTGACGCCCAGCATGGCCGACATGGCCAAGCTTGGGGATGGCAAAGCGCACACGCCTGAAGAGGCGCTGCAACTGCTTCGCGACGGAAACGAGCGCTTCTACACAGGTCAGGGTGAGAAGAAGGTGGTCGACGCCTTCGAACGACGCCTCCAGATCATTCGACAAACCCCATTTGCGGTGGTTTTAGGCTGCTCCGACAGCCGCGTACCGGTGGAGATTGTTTTCGATCAAGGCCCAGGCGACCTCTTCGTCGTCCGCGTAGCGGGCAACGTGGCCGAGACAAGCGCCCTTGCCACGATCGAATTCGCGATCCATTATTTGCAAATCAAAGCGGTCGTCGTGCTTGGGCATGAGGGATGCAGCGCAGTGCAACTTGCCCTTCGACCCTGGCATGAACGTCAGGGTCAACCACGACTGGTGCGGGACTTGGTAGAAAGCGTCGTCCCCGGCACCTGGGGCGTTCCTTCCGACTTGCAGGGCCCTGAGCGCATCAAGGCCGCCGTCGTCCAAAACGTTCGCCGCCAGGTAGAGCGCCTCTGCCGCCAAGACCTTTTTGGCCCTCGCATCCGGGAGCACGGCCTGGCTGTGGCGGGCGCCTACTACGAAATTGCAACCGGAAAGGTCGAGTTTTTGGATGAGCCGTAAGCGGTCAACCATTTTCGAGTCCTGACGACAAAAAGATCATAATTTGAGCGTGCGCTCGGCGGCGATTACGTGCCTGATCCTGGCCCTGCTAGTGACCGTCTGGTCCGTGGCTCAGGTGCTTGCCGGAACCGAGTATGTCACTACCAAGGTGACGGTCGACGACACTTACTACTACCTGCTGCTCGCCCTCAATCACCTGAATCTCGGCTTCCCGACCTACGATGGCGTCAATCCGACGAATGGCTTCCATCCGCTCTGGTACGGCATCGTCCTGGTCCTCGGAACGCTCTTCCCGGCCAAAGAGCCGCTGCTGCAGGCTGCACTCATCACTGCGGGATTGCTTGCCAGCGGCAGCTTTTGGTTCATCTACGCGATGGGCTGGCGCCTCGAAAGACCCGCACTCGCGATCACCCTGGCTGGCCTCTGGTTCGCGTACCTCGTATCCACTGGAGCGGTGACGAGCGGAATGGAAAGCTGTACGACAGCGTTCTGCTTCTGGTGGGCCGTGTACGTGTATATCAAGGCATTCGAGGAGCCAAAGCCGAGCCCCCTTACGCTCGCCATGCCCGCCACGCTTCTCCTCTGGAGCAGGCTGGACACGGCACCGTTCCTGCTCGTCATGCTGGTGTCCCTGGCTGTCAAGAATCGGGCGTGGAAGCCTTATGTCGCAGCCGCATCGCTCGTCAGCCTCGGCATCGTCGCCTACGCGGCACTCATGATGCGCTGGAACGAAACCCCGGTTCCCGTGTCGGGCATTATCAAAGCCGGAGAGACAGCCAGCAGCATCGCGGAATACGGAAGGCGCTTGGCCAATCGGCTCATCTCCATCGGATTCCAAAGGTCGGCTGGCGAGGTGTTTAGCCTGTTCCTGGCTGTTGCCGCAGTGGTCGCTTTGCTAAGGACACAGGCGGAGCTCTTCAAGAAGCACAAGGCGGTTGTGGCCTTTGCGACCGGCGCTGCCTGTTACCTGGCGCTCATCGCATTCACCCACCGCACCGTTCCCAAGTGGTACTACGTGCCCACCGATATCACGCTCCTCTTACTCCTCGCTTGGGCGATCTCGGCTGACAAAATTGCCTTGACGGTCGCCACCGGCGCAGCCGTGTTGTTCGCTGTAGGATCGGCGGTGGCGCGGTTTGTCGAGCCAATGGACCCTCAGCACGTCTATCTCGCCCGCTACCACTTTGCCCGCTGGATCGATGCAAATATGCCTAAGGACATCGTGCTCGGCAGCTTCAACGCGGGCCAAATCGGCTACTTCTCCAACCGTCGCACCGTAAACCTGGACGGCTTCGTCAACTCCGCCGATTTCGCCCGCACCGTCTTGGCGGGCAAGAAGCCTCTCTCAAGCTTTCTCAGGGAGCAAGGCATCACCCATCTCGCGGACTACGGCGTGCCGGACTATGCCCTGGAATTCGAAAACGACCCGTACATCTACGGAGTGCCCGTCAAGTCCCAAGGTAGAGACATGATTCTCCGAATATGGAGTGTCGAGAAAGTCTATTGACCTCTTGGCAATCCGCCTTGGATTTGATAGATAACGAGTCAATCTTACAACCACGTAGACTGCACGCAGCAAGCATGGAACGTTGGGTTTATTCCTTTAAGGCAGATACGAGCCGCGACTTGAACGGTAGCGAGATTGTCGATTGCCGGGCTCGGGCCAAGTCAGCGAAGATGAAGGCGATTCTGCAAGCGATCGGCTCCGTGATGATTTTTCTGGTTGCGATTCTCGGAATCATGTTTGCCGCCAGCGGGTTCTATTGGGGCTGGGCGATCCTCGTCGGCTTCTCCATTTTCTTCTTCAAGGTCCTTTCGATGGCCAGCAACTTCGACCGATCGGCGCTTTTCTGGAGGCGTTGTGTGCGGCTTGGCAAAATCACGCGGTTCGAGCGTTCAGTTACTCCGCCGGAGGTCAAAACCGCCTTCACCGGTTCGGCGTTCGAGGAAGAAGGGTTGAGCCGAACCTGGTGGGACCAGGAGGAGAAGTTCGAAGAGCGAATTGCGAAATTGATCGGCCGGCAACCCGATTGGATCGAGCTGCTCGGCGAAGACGATGTTCTCTACAGCGTGGCGGGCACGGTCGTCGAGCAGCCCTTTGATCTGATCGTTATACGGCTCTGAGGTGTCTTTCGAAGTTTGGCCCCGGGGCAGCCAAGAGTCATCGGGCTCCAAGGAGCCAAGCGGTGACAAAGACTTGGACCAGATTGATCAGAATGGCTGCAAAGAGGGTGTGACAGGATCGGCGGCACTCAATTGCTGAAGGCTTGGTCCTTCTAACTGATCAAGGCTGTTCACGGCCCGATAATTCTAACTTGCTCAGCAGAGACTCCATCTCGGTGATGAGGGGGGCAAATCGTTTTCGACGACGCTCCACACCACATGCAATTTTACGCCGAAGTAGTGGTGCACGATCTTGTTTCGCATGATGACGATCTGCTGCCAGGGCACAGAAGGAGCCATATCCCTGACTGACTGCGGAACAGACCTAGCAGCTTCCCCAACCACTTCTAAAGCTCGTACGACGGCAAACTGAAGCTGAACGTCCGACTCTAAGTCGCTCTCTTGACGGCCACGAGTGAATTGCAGCGCTAGTTGCGCGTGCTCGATGATGTCCTCGATGTAAAGGAGTGCTCGCCTTTCCGGTGTCAAACCGGCACTGCATCCTTGAGCAGTTCACGCGTCACTCTAGGCTTTGCCGCACCCTCTTCGACTATCTCAACCTTGAGGCCAAAATATGCCGTCAACTCCATTTCTAAGCTGGCGAGTCCCAACAGACTGATGCCTTTTCGTTCGAAAGTGACCATTAGATCGAGATCGCTGTCGGGCCGATGGTCACCTCGTGCCCGAGATCCGATCACCCACATCGAGCCGACGCCATACCGCTCCCGCAACTGCGGAAGCTTCTCCCTCAACCTCAACAACAATTGCTGAAAGTCCACGTTCACCATTCCCATTATAAGACACCTCGCCCCTCGGACCTCGCCCCTCGAACCTGGTACACTCTCGCGGTTCATGGTTAAGATTCGACTCAGAAGAATCGGTGGCAAGGGTCATCCGGTTTATCGCGTAGTGGTAGCTGAGAGCTCCGCAGGTAGAAATGGCAACGTCGTCGAGAGCATCGGCCTCTACGATCCCGTGGCTCAGCCCAAGCAGCTCGAGATCAACGAGGAGCGAGCCCTTCATTGGCTCCGACTCGGCGCCCAGCCCAGCGAGACCACCGCGTTCATCCTGAACAAGCTAGGCATCCTTCCCAAGTTCCTGGAAGAACGCCCGGCTCAAAAGAAGAAGTACCCCTTCCTGAACAAAGCCATCGCCGCCACCAGCGCCACCGTTCCCGGAACCGCCGCACCAGAAGCCTAAACCATGAGCTACGCGCCGTTTGTTGAAAAGCTGGTCTCCTCCGTGGTCGAAGATCCACAGAGCGTTTCGATTGAAGAAGATAACGAGATGGGCACCCGCACCTTCTATGTGAAGTGCGCCCCGGACGACGTCGGCAAGGTCATCGGCAAGAGCGGCCGGGTCGTCAGCGCCATCCGCCTCGTCGTCAGCGCCGTCGCGGCCAAGCAGCGTGAGCGCGCGTTCGTCAAAGTCGTCACCGAAGACTGAGTTCGGCCATGAACGCTGTCGGTCGCATCGTTGGCGCGTTCGGATTGAAGGGCGAGCTCAAGGTCGATCCCCTCACCGACTTCGTCGAGCGAATGCACAAAGGCTCTCGCCTGAGACTCAAAGATGATTGGGTCACGGTCGAGAGCTTTCGTATTCACAAGGGCCGACCGCTGCTCAAGCTAAGCGGTATCGACGATGTCGACGCCGCCCAAGCCCTGCAATGGCAGGAGCTCTTCTCCGCCGAGAAGGCGACGCCGAACCTGGAAGAGGACGAGTTCCTCACAGAGGACCTCATCGGCATGATGGTGGTCACGACTGAAGGTCAGGAGATTGGCCTCGTGGACGACGTGCTCGTCACGCCCGCGCACGATGTCCTGGTGATCGGCCCCGTCATGATTCCAGCGGTCAAGGAATTCGTCAAGCAAGTGGACCTCGATGATGACCGCATCACCGTGCAGGTCATCCCCGGGATGCTGGACGACCTGAAGCCTGCTTCCTAAACCAGCTCTCCGTAAACTGGGGCGCGATCTTCCCGTAGAACGCGACCGCCGCCTTACATTTGCGCCGAAGCGGCTCATACTTGTCGACCGCCTTCCAGAAGCCATCGCCGCCCATAAACAGGCTCTCGCTCATCACATTGAAGTCCTCCTCGACGCTTGCCTTGGAGTACGTGGTGAGAAACCCCAGTGGGTAAAGCTTTGGATCCCGATTGAGCGAGGTGGCTCCTACTCGAACCGCATCCGTGCCGTTGCCCAGATACTGGAACCCCTTCGGATTCGCCGCCGTCCAGTCTGCCTGTTTCCAAAGGCTCTCATAGTTCCGCAGCAGAATGCTCGAAAACTCGTGGTAGACCGAGCCCTCGACATAGCTGTCCGTAAAACCTTTGCGAATGCCCTCGTTGCAGATATACAGCGTGTCAAGCGAGTTGGTCCCTCCATAGGGCAGCCCGTAAAAGAACATCTCTCGGACAAGGTAGATCTTCTTCAAGTCGCTCTTCAATAAGCTCGTTGGGTACTTCGCGAGCGCGTGCTTGACGAGGCGCAGGCTCCTTTCGATTTCTGTAGCAGCGATCGGCGTTGCCTTCGCAGAGACGTCTCCTCCCTGCCAGGAGCTCGGAAACATACCGTCCCCGATTGCCGTGTGAATTTCGACTGGCCCTATCAAAATGGGCTTGTCGGCTAGGTGCAGGCTGAGATAGAACAGCAGAGACGCAAGGATCATCCGGAAACTTGATACTCGCCAGCGAAAACAGAAAGCCAGTCGGCAACCTCGCCCGGAGCCTGCGACGCCGGTCTCGCCTGGATCGCCCGCGCGAGGGCGAGGAAATCACCCGGTTGCAAGCTATTTATATCGAACGGT
>JBGGMI010000225.1:0-6441 GCA_041288075.1 Fimbriimonas sp. | reverse complement strand
GAGCTCCTGAAGTCGCACACCTTCTATCTTGTGCCCAGACTCAATCCGGACGGAGCGGAATGGGCGCTGGAAACGCCTCCTCGAGTGATCCGGTCCTCGACACGTCCCTACCCCTACGACGAAGAGGACACCGAAGGGCTCGAGCAGCAGGACATCGATGGCGATGGCCGAATTCTGCAGATGCGCGTCCAAGACCCGAACGGCGCTTGGAAGATCAGCGAAGAAGAGCCGCGATTGATGAAGCGGAGAGATCCTGGAGAAAACGGCGGCACGTACTACCGCCTCCTGTCCGAAGGCGTCTTCCACAACTTCGATGGCCTTACGATGCGGGCAAGAGCGAAGAAGGAGGCGTTGGATCTCAACCGCAATTTTCCCTCGGGATGGCGGCAAGAGCACGAACAGCGGGGAGCCGGTCCATTCCCGACCAGTGAGCCTGAGATCCGCGCGGCAGTCGAGGCGATCGTTACTAGGCCGAATATTTGTGGGGCTGTCACGTTTCACACATTCAGCGGCGTGCACCTGAGGCCGCCCAGCGGAAAGCCCGATGACCAGATCCCTAGTGAAGACCTGTGGACATACACGACTATAGGAAACAAGGGCGAGGAGATGACGGGCTATCCGGCAATTTCCGTGTATCACGACTTCCGTTATCACCCGAAGGAAGTGATCACCGGCGTCTTTGATGACTGGATGTTTGAACACCGGGGCGTTTACTCATGGACAACTGAGATTTGGTCACCGCAGAGGCAGGCAGGGATCAAGGATTACAAATACATCGAGTGGTTCCGAGAACATCCGCACGCAGACGACATCGCACTCCTGAAGTGGAACGACGAGAAGCTTGGCGGGCGCGCCTATATCCCATGGAAGCCTTTCCAGCACCCGCAATTGGGGGACGTGGAACTTGGAGGGTGGGACTACATGCTTGCGTTCCGAAATCCGCCTCTCGACCACTTGGAGAACGAAGTCTGTCCCCTCGCAGATTGGGTGATCTGGCAAGCATCGCTGGCCCCTCGGCTTCACCTGCTGAAGAGCGAAGCTGAAGACATTGGGGGAGGGCTCAAGCGCATCCGTGTGGCCGTTCAGAACGTGGGTTGGCTTCCGACAAGCGTGACAAAGGTTGCCGCCGAAAAGAAGCTGGTCCGCGGAGTTATTGGCGAGGTTCATCGTCGCGGAGAAGTGCATGAGAGCGCCGGCAATGCGGTGCCCTCCTGGCTTGTCAGCGGCAAGCTACGTCAGCAGGGAGGGCAGCTCACCGGCTGGAGTCACATCACTTCAGGAGGCGGTCTTTTCGGCGGCATGGATGCGACAGACGACCTCGCTGTTTTCGAGTGGGTCGTTGGGACTGGTGCCTCTTACGAAATCGAGGTGAGGCATGAACGGGCGGGCCGTGTTGTTGCCATCGTGGAAGCTTAACTGTGCATTTTGATTCTAGTACAGTAGCTTTCGAACGTCTAGTTTGTAGATAATTCATTTAGCAATGGCGCGACAGGACACTAAGCGCAATATAATTGGAATTGCGGCCTCGGAGCCGGGTCGTGGCCGCTTCGACCACTGGTTCGCGCTGGCAGCTTGGCAGGGTTTAGCGGTTGCTGCAGAAGAACTTGGGCAGGATCTACTTTATCTGGGTCGTCCCTCACCCGACCGTCTGCTCAAGGACGGCTCCGGCTTCATTTCGTGCAATATCGATGGCCTCGTCTTCATCGCGCCTCAAAGAGATGCGCCCGCACTCCGATTGCTCCATGAGCAGGGGATGCCGTTCGTGACGATCTCCGGCGATACCGAACTCGAGTATCTCACCTTTGGCTCAGACAACCAGGGCGGAGTCAGGCAGGCCCTTGGCTTTCTGCGCCAGCTCGGGCACACTCGCATCGCCCACGTTGCCGGCCCATCTTCGCTGGTGGATGGCGTCGTAAGAGAGGGTGCTTATCGCGCTTACATGGCGGAGAAGGGGCTAGAAGTGCCCGAGAACTACGTGCAGAAGGGTGCCTTCATCTTTGACGGAGGCTTTTCGGCTGCACAGAGCCTGCTTCGGATGCCGTATCGTCCCACTGCGATCTTCGCCGGCAACGATCCCATGGCTTATGGGGTCATCGCCGCTGCGCATGATCTCAAAATACGCATTCCATCCGAGTTGAGCGTCATCGGCTTCGACGACGAGGATCACGCGGCAATGTATAGGCCGCCCCTCACGACCGTTCGTCAGCCGGTACGCGAGGTGGCGAGAACCGCTCTCGCTGCCCTTGTGAATATTATCGATGGCGGAGCGCCTGAGGCCGGCCGGATGTTGCCCACGGAGTTGATCGTGCGCGAGTCCACCGCTCCCGTGCCGTCCTACTAAAGCAAAACGCCGGGGTTCGCAATCGATCCCCGGCGTCTGCCATTTGAACTCCGTTGTTAGCCGAGTTCGCCGGCGACATCGCGACCTGGATCGTAATCCGGCCGGAACATGTAGGCGTGGCATCGATCTGCGTCGCCCGTCATCCACGGCTTGGCAGGAACGGCGTTGCTACCGACTTCATATCGAGCGAAAGGATCGATCTTAGGATCGGTCACGTTGCCGGTGTTATTTCCATTCTTACGGAACCGTGCCGACGTGTCGTTGTAGACGTAGTTCTGGCCACCGGTGAACAACTGGATCGACACGGCGTTCGTGCCCTCCTTCGTCAGTGCGACAAAGCTCCAGTCACCATTGTTGCCGCTCGAACAACCCGCATGGGCCGGAACGTAGCTGCAAGGCTGTGCGGGGTTCGTGCACATCAGGGATGGGTTCGAGAACGCGTAGCCCGGAGTGGAACGTCTTCCTCGTCCAGCCCAGAAAAGGGGAACGATCGAGTTGAACTGAATGCCGCCGGATGGGTAAGAGCTCAGCAGTCCATTAAACGTGTAAGTCGTCTTGACCACATTGCCGGTTGGCTGCGGAGGATTGCCTACTGTGTAAGCAACGTCCGATCCCGCCGGTGAATTGAGTATCTGCGTGTTCTTCATGTACGACTGCATCGCATTGAAGACGAACACCCGGCTCGCTTCCTTCACGGCTTCGGAGTCGCCGGCATTCCAGTCCGCAGGGACCTTGTGGCCTTGGCCCCACTTCCATTGCGTTCCGTCGTTGCCTTGGGCGAGAGGCAGCACGTCGTCGCTATCGGCGATATACATCTGCACCGAGGTGCCGATCTGCTTTAGGTTGTTAAGGTCGGCTGTCTTCTTTGCGGCCTCTTTGGCTTGCGCGAAGACAGGAAATAAGATCGCCGCTAGGATCGCGATAATCGCGATAACGACGAGGAGTTCGATGAGAGTAAAAGCTTTTGTCAACTTCACGGGGGGAGCCTCTTTAAGAAAAAAACGTGGGCGCATAAGGTGGACGCGCACAGCCACGCACTTATATTACACACAAAGGTGAAAAGTGCCTAATCCGTCATATTTACTGGTGTGTGATACACTATATCGGCCGTCCTGGGCATATTGGAAAATCGGGAACTGCCCTTATCGCGATATTGTCTCACTATATAGGCTGCGATCGTGCAGCATGGAATCTAAGGAATAACACCCTTGGGGAGGGGTGGTCAAATGTCAAGCGAAACAATTCAACTTACGCCGAGCGAGCAGATTACGTTCAATCAACTCATGGAAGACACCTACAAGAAGGTGTACAACATGGCGTTCCGGCTCGCTGGAAACCGCTCCGATGCAGAAGACCTGACGCAGGAGGCCTTCTTCCGCGCCTACCGATCCTTCCGCGATTATGAGGGCGATCGGCCGTTCGAAAATTGGATTTTCAGGATCGTGACGCGCCTTTTCCTCGACCTCCTTCGAACCCGGCGGAGAAGGGTGCGAGCGGTGTCGTACGACACTCCGCTTCAGACCGGGGGAAACGACGAGAATCTCTACTTCGAGATGCCGGACAAGTCGGCAAGCCCCGAAGAAGTGATGCTTGGGGGCACCTTTAGCGAGGACTTGCAAAAAGCGCTGAACAGCCTCTCGCCGGAGCAACGACTTTTGGTGACTCTGGCGGACATCGAAGGTGTACCGTACAAGGATATTGCCGACATGTTGGGCAAACCTGTGGGCACCATTCGCTCACGGCTGCACCGGACGCATAAGCTCATTCGAGCCCGTCTGGAGCAGATTCGAAGAGAGAGCCAAGGAGCCACGGCCCCAAAACGCAGCATGAATCTCGCAACATCTCACTAGGTTGACCGGGACTTAGTGCCTAGCAGAGAGCAGGAGAGGGAGGCAATCCCTCTCCTCTTTTACTTGAAGCCTGGGAGAAAAGCGGCTTCTGCATCGAATAATCGGTTCGTCAGCTCCTTCAACTCTGCCGGCGAGCACACGGCTGCACTCAGTGGATCGAGCATCAGCGCCCAAGCCGCGAGCTGCTTCGATTTCTCGATCGCCGCGTCCGCGGCAAGGTCGAACATACGCATGTTGCTGTCGCAGATCGCCGCCATCTGCTTCGGCAATCGCCCCGCCCTTGTAGGATGCACCCCGCTGTGGTTCACCATGCAAGCCACCTCCACGCAGCCATCCGCCGGCAAGTTGGCGATCAGCCCATCGTTTGGAGCCACGTTGCCGTGAATCTGGATTGGCACGTTTTTCTCAATCGACTCAATGATCCAGGCGCCGTACTCAAACGACCGCTCCAGCTTGATCGGATCCTCGCCGCTGATCTGCGCCGCCCGGCTCTTATCCTGTCCCTGCCGCCAGTTCGGCCAGTTGTTGGCGTAAAAGCTCTCTTCACCGCGATAGGCGGTGTCGGTGTATTTGTCGAGCAGGTCCTTGCGCTTTCGGTAGTAGGGAAGGTATTCGCTCAGATGCCCGCTTGACTCGGTTATGAACGCACCGAAGTGAAGCATCATGTCCGTCCGAACCGGCTCCGCCTTGGCAAAATCGCTGTTTCGATCGGCAGCTTTTGACATCAAGAGCGGATAGAGACTTTGTCCGTCCGGCCCATTAAACTCCGTAAACCACGCAAGGTGGTTGATCCCCGAACACCGCCACTGAACCTGCTCATAGGGCACTTCCGCGTAGCCTGCCAGCATCCGCGAGGTCCCCTGAACCGAGTGGCACAGCCCCACCACCTTCATCTCCGGCACCGCGCGAGCCGCCGCCAGCACCATCATATTCATCGGATTCGTGTAGTTCAGCACCACGGCTTTCGGACATAGCTCTCGTGCGTCGCGCAAAATGTCGAGCCACACCGGAACCGTGCGCATCCCCTTCATCAGCCCGCCCGGCCCAATGGTGTCGCCAATGTTCTGGCTTATTCCGAATTCGAGCGGAATGTCGTTATCGAAGCGGACGCAGTCGATTCCGCTCACTTCGATGGAGTTGACGATGTAATCCGTGCCCGGGAGAAGCTCTCGCCGATTCGTGCTCGCGCGAACCGTCCACTTCGCCTCGGCACCCATTTCGCTCACGATCTTGTTCATGAGCTGCTCGGCCAGCGCTAGCCGACGCTCGTCGATGTCGATCAACCGCAGCTCGCCGCCGATGTTGCCGGGGATGAGCGCAACGTCTTTGAGGATGGAGTTCGTGAAGAAGCTCCCCGCCCCGATCATCGTGACGACGATCTTGCGTGGCATCTGGCCCGGAAGGCCATTCTGTTCGTGTGACTGAGTGTGTTCTGCGTGTGAGGTCGCAACTGGCATGGATAAGGAAATTATGGAGCGCGGACGTCCCCGTCCGCTCCCGCTGGCTGGACGTCCTCGTCCAGCTTCGAAGGAATGGCACCCGGAAAACAGCCGTAACGATTCGGTCGACCACTCGTTCAGACACCCGTGGCAGAGCCACAACTGGTATTTCTACGAGGTTCTGGCGACTCCCAAAAGGAGTCGAATGAGGTGGACAAGTAGGTTTTTGAGGAATACTCAAACAAGCGGGTCCTCAGGGAGAGTAAGTTAAGTTTTATGGCTAGCGGTCACGACAGCAAACTGATTCTGCTTATAGAAGACAACATCGATGATGAGCGGCTAACGCTACGCGCCCTTCGGCGAAACAACATCATGAACGAGGTCGTCGTGGCCTGCGACGGCCAAGAAGCGGTCGACTACCTCTTCGGCACCGGCTCCTTCGCGGGAAGAGACCTCTCGGTCATGCCCGCCGTAGTGATCCTCGACCTCAAGCTCCCGCGCGTCAGCGGTCTGGAAGTCCTGGACCGAATTCGGAAGGACGAGCACACACGCCGAATCCCCGTCGTTGTCTTGACCTCCAGTGAAGATGAGGCGCAGGTTGAAAAAGCGTACGAGCTTGGAGCGAACTCTTTCATCCAAAAGCCCACTGACCCCTCGGAGTATTCAGAGATGGTGCTCCAATGCGCCATGTACTGGCTCCTCCTTAACCGGACGATGCCCGAGCGAATGTTAGCGTAGCCTCCTGTAGTGCCTTCATCCCTGAAGGCATCTCCTCCGGAAATGCTGAAAGCCTAACGCGCTGGCCCGATAT
>JBGGMI010000224.1:0-3741 GCA_041288075.1 Fimbriimonas sp. | reverse complement strand
GCCGACGACGATGCAGCCGACACGACAAGAGTTTCTTCATATTTCGGGACCTGAGAAGATCCTCTTTTATGTGTTGATCTTTGGCAGCATCGCCTATATGTGCTGGCAAGTGTACGAGCGGGTGGTGCTTTGGAAGCAGGGAAAGCCGGTTGCTTCGCCTCCGTTGCGAGAGGCCATCAAGGGCTGGATTGGGAATCTGCTGACCTACGTTTTGGCGCAGAAGAAGGTGCGGTCTTCGCGGAAGAAGAGCGGGGCGCCGATGCATCTGCTCATCTTTTATGGGTTTCTGTCGCTGTTCGTGGCGACGACGCTGCTAGCGATCGCTACTTACGGGCCTTACAACTTCCATAAGGGCGGCTATTACTTGGCCTATGAAGTCATCTTCGACTTCCTTGGCCTGCTGTTCGTGGTCGGAATTGGATGGGCCTTCGTGCGAAGAGCACTTGCTCTCAATAAGGAGCTCGGGCAAGCTGCTTTGCGAGAGGAGCCGGATCCGAGGGACCCGACCTTTGAGATGATGCGGCGGATGTCGAGCATTCCTAAGATCATGTCGATCCTGCCAGGAATGGCGTCGGAGTTGGCTCAGAAGGAATTCGCTGAGATGGAGCTCGCTGGCAACCAAGCCTCGCAAGCGACCAAGCAAAATCGCCAGCGGCGACGCTACCCGCTAAGTCACGACCTTTCGGACGTCTTTGCATTAGGCCTTCTCTTCCTCCTCGGCGTCACCGGCTACTGGTTGGAAGCAGCTCGCATCTCAGTCAACCCACAGGGATGGGACAATGTGTCCTTTGTCGGCTACTGGTGGTCGCGGCTTCAGGGGCCTTATTCGCCGGACGGCTACAAGTTCGTGTGGTGGTTCCACGTGGTGTGGGTGGCGGTGTTCTTTGCGGTGCTGCCCAAGATGCGCATCCGGCACATTCTGATGGCGATCCTCACGACGGCCGGCTATCAGGATAAGCCGATGGGCAAGCTCCGTACGATCACCATGGAGGAGGTCGAGGAGACGGAGCAGATTGGCGTGAAGGAGGCCAAGGACTACTCGCGCTGGAACCTGATGTCGCTGGACGCGTGCATGGAGTGCGGGCGGTGCACTGAGGTCTGCCCTGCCTGGAATGTAGGCAAGGTCCTGAACCCGAAGCAGGTGGTGCAGGACATTCGCAGCGCCATGAAGAGCGGGCAGCCGGTGGCGGCGGCGGTGAGCGAGGAGGCGCTTTGGCAATGCACGACCTGCAACGCCTGCGTGGAGGCCTGCCCGGTCCTGATCCGCCACGTCGACATGATCGTGGATGTTCGGCGCAATCTGGTCAGCGAGGGCATGCTGAGCGGGTCGGCGGCGACGATGCTGCGGCAGACGGCCAGCACCGGCAATGCGTGGGGGCAGCCGGCTTCCAATCGCGAGGATTGGATGAAAGGGCTCGATATTCCGTTGTGTCGCGACGGCGTAGAGTTCGACATCCTGTTCTGGGTCGGCTGCGCGGGTGCGACCGATCCGGGGGCGATCAAGACGACCAAGGCAGTGGCCCAACTGCTCAAGAAGGCGGGGGTCAAGTTTGCGTGTCTTGGAAAAGAGGAGGCCTGCACGGGCGATCCCGCGCGGCGGGTTGGCGAGGAGTTCTTGTTCCAGGATAAAGCCACTCAGAACGTGTCCGTGTTCGAGCGGTACGGGGTGAAAAAGGTAGTGACGGCTTGCCCGCACTGCATGAACACGTTCAAGAACGAGTACGGCGACTTTGGAGCGACCCTCGAGGTGTTTCACCACTCGCAGCTCTTGCAAAACCTGGTTCGCAGTGGCGACTTAGTCGGAGCGACGTTCCAGCGCGGAGAGGTCGTGCTTCACGATCCGTGCTACCTGTCTCGCGTGAATGGTGAGGTGGAAGCGCAGCGCGAAGTTCTCTCGGATAAGGCCCTCGATCCGAAGCACCATGGCGTCAAGACCCTTTGCTGCGGCGCCGGCGGGGGACGTATGTGGATGGAGGAGCCCGCCGATCAGAGGCCGTCGAACCGGCGGGCGGAAGAGCTAGTGGAAACGGGGGCGAAGACCGTCGCGGTCGCGTGTCCATTCTGCCGGATTATGCTGGGCGACAGCTTGAAGCAGGTTAAGCCCGACGAAGAGATTCGACTGGTCGACATCGCCGAGATGCTGCAGGATGCGAACGTTCCTGCGCTATAGCTCGGGATTCATATCCACGGAGACACTGACGCGCGACTTGGAGCGGGTGTTGGGCGCAAGCGCGATATGCTCTGTGCCATACGAGCGGTAGAACATCACGGTACCGGTCTTGCCCTGCAAGGCATCTTCTTCGATGGGCACCGCTGGTTCGAACCCACAATTCGTGAGCTCTTTTGCGGCTTTGATGAGTAGCTTTCGCCAAGGGGCGTTGAATGAATAATCCCATTCACCCGGCTCGCCAGCCACCGCTTGCTGTCCGTGCAGAAAGGCAAATGGCGCGGTTCGTGCGCTTTGCATCCGCTTGCGATTGGCTTTCCAGTTCAGAGGAGAGGTAGGGCGCACGAAGATGGAAACGAACGGATTCGACAAGACCTGCTCTCGATGATCGAAAAACATGACGGCGCCGCCGGTGTCCGGAAAGACGCTCTTGGACGAAGAGAGCCTGACAATTTCAGTATTGGAATCTACGTCTTCGTATAGGTCGGCACCACGTCGTTTACGCCATTCTTCAAATGGCTCTCGCATGAAATAGAGCTTCTGCGCGTGGCCGTCCGGATTAGCGAATTGCACGGTTCCGTTCGCACTCAAGGTCATGCGAAGTTGTTCGCTCGGTCCGGCGTGAATGCTTACCCACTCGCCCAAGAGAGCATCTTGATGGGACGGACGGTCTTGGCCGCTCATCGCCGGCATCGAGGCCCCGACGACCACCAAGAGCAGAAGCGCTTTGCTCATGCGTGTTCGACGCTCTAAGGGAACCAAATGGCCAGTGCGCGGGAGACCAACTCATGGCCTGCGCGGTTGGGATGGTTCGATTGCGACATAAGCGACGCCAGCGGTGCGCCGGCAGCGATTTCCTTCTTGAATTCCGCATAGCTAGCTACCAAGCCGACATGGTGCTCCTGAGCGAGTTGGCGCACTTGGTTTGAATGCTGGTTGAGGGGGTCGCTTGGGTCGTCGAGCTTGCTTCCCTGGTCAGGGGTCGGCGTTAGAAGGATCACTTTGGCTTTCGCATTTTGAGCGGCTTGGATCATCCCGGTCCAGGCGAGCTTTGCGCGTTCGAGGCCGATTCCCCGGTCGTTGAGCGCGTAGTCGATTGTAACAACGTCGGGGTGGAGCGACAGGACGTCCCGCTCAAACCGCCTCGCTCCCGCTTCAGAGTTCTCGCCGCCGATGGCCGTCACGATCACGTTGATGACCGCGTGAGGGAATCGCTCGGCAAGCTTCTGGTGCAGCAAGTGAGGGTAAGCGTCCAGGGTCTGTACGCGGGGCGTTTGAAAGTAGCCGGCAGGCACGCTATGTCCGTGGCATACGATGTTGACCGTGCGATTATTCGGCCAATCGGTGCGCATGAGCTTGGTGACATCGCTGAGATAGTCGACCGGACTTGCTTGTTGTGGCATGGCGGAAAGGAGCACGGACCAACCGATTGCGAGGGCCGAGAGCATGTCTGGATTACACCTTGTTTACCAATCTCGTTTGGGCTCTGTAAGCGGACGGCTTGCGCCCCCCGGTAAGGCTTGCCAAGTCCCTTGTGCAGGTACGCCCCCGGCGAGACTCGAACTCACGACCTA
>JBGGMI010000223.1:0-27361 GCA_041288075.1 Fimbriimonas sp. | reverse complement strand
GCGCGGGGGGAAGGGTTGCAGGTGTGGGCAGGGAACGGGCGAGGTCCATGATCGCGAGCGCGTGCCGCTCGATGAACTCAGGGTTGGGCACGTCTTGATTGACGTGCTCCATAAGGAGTTCGATCTGCTCGATTAAGTGCCTGCGCATTGCCACTCTTGATTAGATCGGCTTCTTTATCCTTTCGCTTTAGTGTGCGACTGAAACAGGTCCTTTGACCCAATCGCGAACCTGTCACGATTAACAGGTGAACGTTTTGGTCGTTGGGGCAGGAGCGGCGGGGATCATTGCCGCTTGGCGAGCAGCGTCACTCGGGGCTCGCGTCACGCTTCTCGAAAAGACTCCGCGAATTGGCACGAAGATTCTGATCTCCGGAGGAGGGAAGTGCAATATCACGCACGATGGCCCCCTAGAGGAGCTCATCCGCGCGTTCCGGCCTAACGAGGGCCGTTTCATTCGCCCTTCCTGCTATCGATTCCAAAACAAGGAGATCGTGGAGATGCTGACGAGCCGCGGTCTGTCGGTTTACACGCGTCCCGATGGACGGATCTTTCCGGTCGAGCAGACGGCGAAGGATGTGGTGCGCATCTTGCGGAGCTATCTGGATGAGGTGGGGGTCGAGGTGAGGCTCGATACGCCGGCCTCCGGATTGAAAACCGACGACAACGCGATCACGGCGGTGGAAGTTGCCGGCAAGGAGCTTGCCGCGGACCGAGTTGTTTTGACGGTGGGAGGAAGCTCCTATCCAAACAGCGGCACCACCGGCGACGGTTGGAAGTGGTGCCGCGAACTGGGACACGCCATTTTGAAGCCTCGGGCGGCGCTTGCACCCATCTACATGAACGCGGACGAACAATGGGCGTCCCGATCGGGTGTTTCCCTGCGAGATTGCGTTCTCAAAGGCAGACAAGGCAAGGAATTCGTGAGATGGCGCGGCGACCTGCTGTTTACACACCACGGAATCTCCGGGCCAACCGCCCTGGGGATCAGCAGGGAAGTCACCGAGCGCCTTGAACTCGGCTCGGTGACATTGGAGGTGGACATCCTTCCGGACAAGTCTTTCGAGCAGCTCGTGCAGGAGCTCATCGCCTACGGAGCACAGCACCCCCGCCGGCACATTGGCTCGTGGCTCGAACCGCTCGTGCCGAACAGCCTCGTTCCGGAGCTACTTGCTGGCGCGGGAATAGACAGCACCAGCTTCTTTGCGCGGTTCGAAAGGAAGGCCCGCAACCGCTTGGTGGAAACCCTGAAGGCATGGCAGCTCGGCCCGGTGCGGACGATACCGCTCGAAAAGGGAGAGGTCGTGGCAGGCGGCGTGTCACTCGACGAAGTCGATCCGCAGTCTATGGAATCCAAGTTGGTGCGCGGCCTCTACCTGGCTGGCGAAGTGCTGGATATCGCGGGTCCAGTGGGCGGATACAACTTGCAGGCCGCCTTTGCCACGGGCTACGTGGCGGGAGAATCGGCTGTCAATTGACCAAGCTCGTCGAGGGCCTTAAGAACGGCATCCTCCTTTGCTGAGTCCAGTCCGTGCCGCGGCTGGGGATTCGGGTTCTTGGTGCTCCAGTCGTGGGTGTCGCGCGCCGTCTCCGCCCAGGGTCGAAAGCTCAGTCCCGCCGACATTCCACGGTCGATATTCACCCGCATCATCCCATCAGCCTGGTCGTCTGCCGACAAGGTCAATGGTAAGTCCTGCCAAAACGCAATCTCATGCTCCTTTAACAGCGCTTCAGGCACCGGCACCGGCACGGCCTCCGGACAAACGCTCGAAAGCACGAAGACCATGTCGCGCAGGGTCGAGACGCAGTCTGGACCGGTTACGTTGAACGTCCCCTGAAGCTCATCGCGAAGTCCCTTCAACATGAACGCGGCAAGGTCGCGCACATCGATCATCTGGAAAGGCTGCTCTAATCGATCGGGAACGATCAGCCTCCCGCCTTGAGCGAAACGGTCGGCCCAGTAAGTGAAGCGGTTTGTCGGATCGAACGGACCCGCAATCAAGCCCGGCCGAATTACTAAGCCTTGAGAACCGTAGGCGTTTAGCACCTCGGCTTCGCAGAGCGCCTTCAGTGGCCCGTAAGACTCGCCTGTTATCTCCTCGACCGAGGGATCATCGATCACGCCTACCGGATAGGATTCGTCCTGATGCGTCGCGCCAGGATCGGCGTACACGCTAATCGTTGAAACGAATAGGTAACGCCCGACCCGGTCCAAGAGATGCTCCGCCGATTGGCGAACAACGCGCGGGAAGTAGCCGCAGCAGTCGACGACCGCATCCCACTGCTCGTCCGGGAGAGCCCCTAGTCCGCCGTCTCGATCGCCAAGCACGTGCCGAGCTTCGGGAAAGAGGTCCGCGCCATGTTGGCCGCGATGAAACAGCGTCAACTGGTGCCCTTCGCTCAAGGCTTTTTCGACAAATGCCCTTCCGAGAAAGACCGTGCCGCCGAGAACGAGGATTTTCACGTCAGGCGGCGTCGTTCAGCACCCAGTGCCGAACCTGGTTGTCGCTACATCCTACTGCGATGTCCTTCCCGTCGATCGAGAAGGCTAGCGACAGAACGGCGGCATCCTGCACCACCCGCTGATCGATGACCTGGCCGTTGAAATGCACGAGCATGACGCCATTCCGCTCCGCGAAAGCGAACACCTGCTCCGTTGGGCTGAATGCCACGAGCGGTAAGCCAAAACCGACCGGAAGGGCGCCTATCGCCTGTTGCGTCTCCAAATTCCAGAGGTGGATGCCATGCAGCGTACGGGTTGCGGCCACCGGCGCCACGCTCGACAGGGCCAATCCATAAACCCTTGCCGGCATCGGAAGCTTGAACGTCCGCTTCCGCGTTTGCCAATTCCAGCCCGTAAGGCTAAAGCTATCGGTTCCGATCAGAGTCTGCCCGTCCACCGAGAAGCCGATCATTCGGGGGGCGTCATTGTGATGCCACAGCGATTTCATCAAGCCGCCCTCGTCCCATACGGCCAGGCTGCCGTTGTCGAAAGCCGCCGCCACGTCGCCAGTGGAAGAAGTGGCAAGCGATACGGGTGAGATCACCAGGAAACCGAAGGATCGGGGCGCGCGGTAGCTCCAGACTTCGTCGCCGGTGCTGACGTCCACCGCGATAACTCGATCTGCTGCTGCGAGATAAAGCAAGCGTCCATCCCGAGAAAAGACCATGCCCCGGATGCGCTGCGTGGGACGGATCTTGTCTTCCAGCACGTTGAAACGCCGCCGGTAGAGTAGCTCGCTTCCACGGGTGACGTGAACGTTCATGTGAACGTCGGCGGTTGCCATCGTCAGTCCGTCCGGACCGTAAGCCACGTGGTTTATGCCGTTTCGCAGGTTCGCTAGCTTGCGAGCGGGCTCTGCGGGCGTGTCGACGAAAGTCAAATCAGCATTCCTCATAGCTAACAACTCCGGAATCCGGCGTGGGTTCGTGCGAACGGGTACTTGGCCCTAAACCCTACACTACTTAACCGTCGCCGCCCATGCGAATCTCATAACCGAGATGCGCCGTGCGCTCCCAGCCTTCCTTGCGGCCGCGCGCCATGCCGGAAAGGTAGCGTACGAGGCCCTGAAGCGTAATGTCGTTGGGTTGGACGCGGAGGAACTCGGTGGCGACTTCGAGCGCCTCGTCGTAGCGTCGCAGCCGCTCCAGACATTGGGCAAGCTTTGCCCCTGCCTGCCAGAATTGGGGGTCCAGCGCCGTCGCGCGCTTAAAAGAGTCTGCCGCCAACGGGAATTCAGACTTTTGAAAATGACAGAGGCCAAGATAGGCGTGCATTTTGGGGTTCAGCGGTTGGATCTGGAGTGCACCGCGGCAGGCGACGATTGCATCGTCCCATCGGCCCTGGCGCATGAGTCCTTCAATTCCTGGTTGATCCAATCCTCTATCCTCCACAGCATATTACAACACATGTGCCGCAATAGTTTCCAACAAATGAGGCTGCGTGCCTAGACTGTGGAAGAACTCAATGTAGAATTCGTATTCGCGCCCAACTTGCTGGACGCCTCTCGGGGGAGAAAGACGCTTGCTCATCAGAACTCTAAGTGCGCTACAAGATCGAAAAAACTTAACACTGCGCATTCTGATTTACTACCTCCTAGTAGCTGCGCTAGGCGTTGCGCTCGAACACTATCTTCTCGAGCGACTTTTGGGGTCGAACGTCTATTGGACTAAATTCACAGTAGACACCGCTTTTCGAATTGGCGTAGGGCTAGCGCTTTACGTGTTTGCTGCGAAGTTGATTAGAACGCAGGAGTTCGCGCGCGACCACTCCACCGAAATGACCCTTGAGGTCTTGGAGCGCCTCGCCCTCGCGAGCGAATTCCGCGACGACGTCACCGCCGCCCACAATTCGCGCATCGGCCAGTACAGCGCCATCGTTGCGGCCGAGTTGGGATTGGATCGAGAGCATCAGGAAATCCTGCGGTTCGCGGCGTCTCTTCACGACATCGGCAAGGTTGCCATTCCGGACAAGATTCTCCAGAAGCCCGGGCCGCTTACCCCCGAAGAGCGAACGCTCATGCAGCGGCACGTGCTCTACGGAGCCGACCTGCTGCTCGGCGGCCGTCATCCGATCATGACCGCCGCATACAACATCGCCCTCACCCATCACGAGTCGTGGAATGGCAGAGGCTATCCGAATGGCCTAAGCGGTCCCCAGATCCCGCTCTGCGGGCGGATCGTGGCGCTGTGTGACACCTTCGACGCGCTCATCTCGGAGCGACCGTACAAGGAAGCCTGGACGGTCGATGATGCGGTGGTCGAGATTCTGCGACTTTCCGGCAAGCGATTCGATCCGGTCGTGGTCAACGCTTTCTACCGCGCGCTTCCAAAGATCAAAGAACTCGAGCGGCAGCCGCTACCAAAGAAGGCCATTCGGGAGTCCGTGTGCTACCTGCCGCTCGATCCCATCGCCCACCTCGACCCCGCCAACTGGTACCCCGAGCCCGTCCAGCACGCCCAAGCCGAAAACGAAGCCGCCCTCAGCAAGCTCCTCCTCACCCAATCTGAAGTAACCGCCTAGGAACGCGCAGCCACGCTGCGCATCCGGGCCAAACCCAGCAACGCTGGGTTACAGATACGGCCGCAAACTCGCCGACAACGTCGGATGAATGTGCCGCCACTGCTCGACCAGCGTCTTAAACGCCTCCCCCACCGGTCGGATCTTCCGATCAAGATCATAGAGCCCAACCGTATGCACATGCCCACGATCTTCGCGTAGCGCCGTGTCCCAATCCACTTGATCCGTCAGGGAATACCACGTAAACCCAAGCACCGGAACCCCGTCCATCCGCAGCCGGTGCATGTTCGCCCACTCCTTTTGCAGCCAAAACACCGCGTTGTCGGCCACGTAATTCGTCTCCGTGTGCATCACCGGCAGCCGATAACGGTCGTAATACTGCTTCGTAATCACGTAATAGCCAAAGATCTCACCGACAAAATCGATCTTGTCGGCGCACACCGAGTGCTCGTTCGTCACGTAGTAGTCGTTTCCCAGCACGCATCGCCCCTTCACCTGGTTCTCGCGGAACCACTGATACTCCTCCCGCTTCATGCCGTTGTCGAGTAGATACTCATACATCAGAGCATTCACCTCGCGCCCATACGTGAGGTCCAGCGACAGGAAGCGCTTCTGGTTCAGGAAGTAGGCATATTTCTCGCAGCTCGGGTCCTGCGGGTGGAAATACTCGGTCGATTCGCTTTGGATGAACATCGCCGCCGGCGTCTCCTCCATGATCGCGTGCATCGCCATCAGGTTGGCTTTGCACATGTTCTTCAATGCCCGAACGAACGCCTCGTCGGATCGCAGCCGCTCGTTCCACCAGCCGTAGTAGGCCGAGAACGTCGCCGCGATGAAGATCTCGTTGATCGGGGTGTACATGTGCAGCCACGGATATCGCTCCGCAAACGCCTTGGCATACTCGGCGAAGTGATGGGGCCAATCCTCGTTCTGGAAGTCACCGCACCAATCCGGCACGCCGAAGTGGCAGAGGTCGACAATCACCTCGATCCCCATCTCGCGCAGCGTCCGTAGAGTCTCGTCGGAGAATGACCAGTCGTATTGGCCCGGCCCAAGATGCGCCTTGTAGTAAGGTGGGCCATAGCGGAGGAACTCTAGGCCAAGCTCCTTCACCAGCTCGAAATCTTCGCGCCACCGCCCATAGTGGTCGCACTTCTCCATCTCGTCGACCCGACGCTTCTGCCCGTCGACCTCGATCGTGGGATAGCTGTTTTCTATCCCGGTGGCGAACATGAACTTGGTGGCCATCGCTCTGTGCTTTCGACGCCCATGGTCCCAGTTGGTTCGTGGGACTCCTTCAACATCGGAACATTTACGCCCGCGCCCTCCATCTGACCAAGTAAGGCCGCGGCGAATGGCAGCGGTGCGAATTGAAAGGAGAGATACCAAATGAGAGCAAACGTAATTTCTGCGCTAGCAGCCGCCGCCGTTATGGCAGGCGCAGTCACCGCAAATGCACAGGTCGCCATTTCCCAAGATGGCCGTCCTGAGAAGATGGCTGCCATCAAGCATATGAACGGCCTGAACAACACGGACATGAAGATGTTCCAGGCAATCTATTGGGGCAACGCCTTCGAGATCAAAGCGAGCGAGATCGCGATGAACCGGGGCCAGTCCTCTTGGACGAAGGAGTACTCCAAGGAAATGGTGCACGAGCACACGATGGCTCAGAACGAGCTGAAGCTCCTGGCAATGGATAAGGGTGTGAGCCTGAACAACAACCTGCCCAAGGACCTCGTGAGCGCACTGAACCGCCTCCGCAACGCCTCCAGCTCTTCGTTCGATGCCCAATATCGCGCAGCGATCATGAGCAGCCATGCTCAGGCTTCGAACGTGCTAAAGAAGGCGATCAAGAGCGGCCACGACGAGATGGTCCGAAGCTACGCCATCAAGATGCTGCCCGCAGTCAAGGAGCACTACTCCATGGCAATGGTGCGCTCGACAATGATGGGTAACTAGGAACCCGCAGCTACGCTGCGCATCTGGGACGGGGGCAGCCACGCTGCCCCTGTCTCTATTCGTCGGAACGGTAAATCGAATAGGCATCCCACTCCGGATCTCTAGCCAACCGAACCGCACACATCTGCCCCACGTGATACTGGTCGTGCCCGACCATGAACTCATTGAGGTACCAGAGAGACTTGTCATCCCCGGCGGTGAGCGCCGCCTCGCTGGCGCGGGCACGCAGCTCCCCCATCTCGCGTTGTATGCCTTCCCAACTCGACTCTCCAACCTTGTACGTGCCCCACTGATACTCCTCGCCTCGAATCCGGCTGTCCAACATCACGTAGCATTCGCAAAGGTGAGCCGCCGTCTCCTTTGCCGTGAGTAGATTTGCGTGCTTGTAGTCCGCTCCCGACTCATCGAGTCCCGCAAACACCTGCGACACCATAAACCCGGCCTCATCAACCTGCTTCCGCAGAAGCTCTTGTGCAGTCATAAGCCGCTTTGTACCCCCGCGCTACACCTTCTTGTGCTTCCACGCACCGTGGCGGAAAGCGATAATCGCGAGAATGCCCTGTACAGCCTGAGTGATCGATAAAGCGATCCAAGCGCCCTGCGGACCCATCCCTGAGCCAAAGGGCAACGCTACCCGTTGGCCGAAGAACGTGAACAGCGTCTGCCCGCCCGCTATCGCTAAAAATAGCGCCAGAGGCACACGGAGCCCCCAAAGCGAGAAAACCGTAATCCACATCGGACGGGTCGTATCGCCGGCCCCCTGCATCGCACCCAGCATCACCATCGCGTACGCGAAGAAGATTTCGGTTACACAGAGATAACGGAGTAGGGAAGTGGCCTGCGCTACGACCTCTTCCTTGCCGCCTAGCAACATGTGGGCGATCCAGCCTGCGCCAAGGAAGATCGGCACGACAAGGGCGACCGTGACGAGAGCGGCATGATGTCCTGCCGTCCACGCCAGCCGCTCGGCACGGTCGGGCCGCTTCATGCCCAGGCTCTGCCCAACGAGAGCTCCGGCAGCAGTCGAAAGGCCGAACGCCGGCATAAACATAATGCTCTCGATCGCAAAACCCACTGTCATCGCCCCGATCGCCACGGCACCTCCAGGGACAACCGCGAGGATGAGTGTAAATGCGGTGAGCGACAGCACGCGAAGAATAGCCATGACGCCCGCCGGAATAGCGATACGAAGGATGCGCCAAGCCCAAAACGGATCGGGCAGAGCCACCTTGTAGAGGGCACCCAATGGAGTCTTGGCCGAAAACAGAAGGTAAACGATGGCAGACATCCAGGCGCTGATAGATAGAGCCACTGCAGCTCCAACCAGCCCAAGCCCCGCTCCCGGAACAGTGACGCCCAGGAACTGATGCGGCGGAAAGATCAACAGGTAGTTAAGGCAGATGTGAAGCAGGATCTGGACGCCGCTAATCACCATCGGGCTCTTCGTGTCTCCGATCCCTCTCAAGCACCCGGCCAGCGACTGAATGATATAGATAGCAGGCAAGCCGACACCATAGGCAAAAAGAAACTGCCCCATCAACCGGATCGCGGTCTGATCGGCCGGATTTCCGGACGGCAAGATCGCCTGAGCCGCGTCGTCGGAGAACGCGCAGGTGATTAACGCGGTGAGCAGCCCGAACGCAATTGCGAGCGAGATCGACTGCCGACTCGCTTTCCGGAATTCTCTCTTTTCGCCCGCTCCGAAAGACCGCGCCACGAGCGCCGTCGACCCCGTAGCGAGTGCCATGGCCAGCGAGAACATCAGGAACATGATGTTCATCGAGCCGCCGTGAGCGGTGAGGGATTCAGTGGGCAAATGGCCGATGAACGCTCGATCCAAGAGGGTGTTGACCACCTGGAGCGAGTTCAATGCTACCGCCGGCCAAGCAAGCGCCCACACCACCCGCACGGAGTTCTCGTGAGGGTGCTCGATGGGTGGAGCGTCGTCGACAGTTTCGGTCACGGGGAAGCCAAGAGGGTACCAGCAAGGCACCCAACACAACCTCCGGTCCTCCCACCCTCCGGCCCTCCGCTACTCCGTCTTTCCCCAACGGCTGAACGGAAGCCAGATGAACTCCGAGCGGCCAATGATCGATGTGCGCGGCACGAGGCCCCAGGCACGGCCATCGAGCGAGCCGTTGCGGTTGTCGCCGAGCATCAGGTAATAGCCCGGCGGAATCGGCTGCGGCTTCTGTTTCATCAGCTCCCGCGATACCGATAGATCCTCGATCAGAAACTTGTTAGCCACGTTCACATACGGCGAGCTCTCGTACAGCCCTCGCTGCGGATTTGGGGAGTTACCGTCGAAAGCCGTGTAGTTGAACGGAATGATCTCGCCCTTGTATTTGACCAACTTGAAGCTGGCAGGGGTCATGTTCTTGACGAGCTCTTGTGGAAGGTCAACGAAGTTCACGTTATCGCGAGTCGAGCTGTAATGCTTATACGGCTCCTCCTGCCGCACGCCATCGCGATACAAAACTCCTTCGCGAATCTCGATAACTTGTCCAGGAGTGCCGATGCAGCGCTTGATAAAGTCGACATTGACTTCGCCGTTCTTATCTCTCTGCTCAGGATTCTGCTCCGTAGCCTCTACCGGCGGGCGAAAGACCACGACGTCGCCTGACTTTGGATCGGAATAGCGATAAATCGCCTTGTTCGCGACGATGAAGTCGTTCACATACAGTGTCGGCCACATCGATCCGCTCGGAATGCGGAACGTTTGCAACGCGAACGGGCGGATGATCAGAAAAACAAACGCGCCTGCATAAATGAACGCGTCCAGAATCTCGTTCACAACCCTCGCGAACCCAAACGCCGGCCCCCTCTTGTGAACGGGTGTGTTCTTCAGATAAGGATAGAGCGCCACGCGCACCAGTGAGAGGATGGCGATGAACTTCACGACCTGGCTCAGTGGAGTGCGAGCCAGGTCGTTGATGATGTCCGCCGTGCTCTGCGGATGAGCTTGGGCGAGGGTGTTGAGAAGCGTGTCCAACGGCTCTTAGCGCTTCTCTTTGATCCGTGCGTCCTTACCGACCTTATCGCGCAGGTAGTAGAGCTTGGCTCTTCGGACCTTGCCGCGTCGGAGAACTTCAAACTTTGCCACGTTCGGCGAATGCAGAGGGAAGGTTCGCTCCACGCCAATCGCGCTGGACATCTTACGCAAGGTGATCGTCTCACCGATGCCGCCGTTCTTCACCGCAATGCAAAGGCCTTCGAAGACCTGAATGCGTTCTTTGCCGGCCTCGCGGACCTTTACGGAGGCGCGGACGGTATCTCCGGGCCAGATCTTGGGCAAGTCCGTTTTCTTAAACGGCTGCGCAACACTTTCTAAAATTGCAGCTTTCGACATGTCTGTTCCTTTCCGTTACGTGCCAGCTCGACGGCCGGCTGCAAATCTTTTTGGAACCCAGAGGCACGACGGAAGGACATGCTTGGGCGCGACTTGGAATTATGGCACAAGAAGCGGGGGAAGGAGTCGAGGAGTCGAGGATTCAAGGATGCAGGGCATCGAGGAGCAGATGGATCATTCGACACCTTGACTCCTTAGACTCCTCGACTCCCTGACTCCTTCCTGTGACATTCATCCCAACTCCACTCGTTTCCTCTGTTGACGATGGCAAATTGTCCCGCATGTGGTGTCGAGCCGAGCCGATGGACGGTAATGGGGCTCTTCTATGGAAACCAAAAACCCTGCCCCAATTGCGGCACGTACATCCGCTTGGATGGCGACTGGGAGATGCCCGCATGGCGAGTCATCGCCTTGATGCTGCCCTGCACGATCCTTACCTACTTCATCGTTCGTCCACTCGATGTCACCTGGGTCTCGCGCAGCTTGGTTGGCATTCTCGTGGCGTTCGCGCTCATGCAGCTCGCGGTCTATCTCTCGGCAAAGAAGTGGCCCCTCACAACCCGCCCCCCGCACGCGCCCGAACAATATGAAGTATTCGTCCCTGAGGATGCAGGTCCGCCGCCCCAGCACCTGAGCATCTAGTCCCCGCTAATGAGCTTGATATCCGCCTTGTTCAGCTTGGCCTTGGCGAACAAGTCCGGACGCATCTCCTGCGTAGCCTTCAAAGCCTGCGACCGCCTCCACTGCTGAATCGCCTGATGATTTCCGCTTCGAAGCACCTCAGGCACTTCTTCACCTCGCCAAACCTCCGGCCGCGTGTAATTAGGCGCGCTCAGCAGCCCATCCGAATAGCTGTCCGCCGCCAAGCTCTCCGCGCTCCCAAGAACCTCTGGGATGAGCCGCACGATCGCATCGGCCATCACCAAGGCCGGCAGTTCTCCATTCGTGAGCACATAATCGCCGATGCTGAAGGCATGCGTCGCGATCTGCGTCTTAACCCGATGATCAAACCCCTCATAGTGCCCGCACAGAAAGATCAGATGATCGAAGGAGCTGAGTCCGCGAGCATCCGCCTGAGTAAAAAGTGGAGCAGCCGGGTCGGTCAAAACAACCGCCACGCCTCCGTCCCTCCCATCCTCCGATCCTCCGGTCCTACGCAATCCTTCCACCGCCAGCGCCACCGGCTCCGCCTTGATCAACATCCCCGGCTCGCCGCCAAAGGGAGTGTCGTCCACCTTCCCATGTCGGTCGTAGGTGTAATCCCGAGGATTCGCGGTCCCAAACCGCACCAACCCCCGCTCCTCCGCCCGCCCCAAAATGCTATGCCGCACCCCCGCCAGCACCATCTCGGGAAACAGAGTGACGAAGTCGATGCGCATCCAAGCAGGATACTTGGACAAGAAAAAGGGCCCGAAGGAGAAAACCCCCTCCGAGCCTCCGATCCTCCGGCCCTACTTCTCTTCCTTGAACTACGCGTCGATCACGTCGTCCTCGGCAGGAGGAGGGGTTGTGCCGCCGTCGCTGGCATCCGCCGCCGCACTCGCCGCGGAGTACAGCTTCTCCGCGATCGCGTGGCTCTCTGCCTCTAGCTCGTTGAACGCCGCCTGAATCGCGTCCCGATCCTCGCCGGTCAGCGTCTTCCGCAGCGCCTCAATCTTCTCGGTCGCGCTCTGCCTCGAAGCTTCGTCCACCTTGTCGCCCGCTTCGCGCATGGTCTTTTCCGTCTGATACGCAAGGCTCTCCGCCTTGTTCTTCAGCTCGATGAACTCCTGCGCCAACCGATCCGACTCGGCATTGAGCTCGGCTTCCTGCACCATCCGCTCGATCTCCTCCCGGTTCAAGTTGCTCGAGCCGGTGATCGTGATCGACTGCTTCTGGTTCGTCGCCTTCTCAACCGCGCTCACATGCAGAATGCCGTTCGCATCGATATCGAAGGTGACCTCGATCTGCGGAATCCGAGCCGGTGCCGGCGGAATCCCACCCAGATGGAATTTGCCGATCGTCTTGTTGTCCCGCGCCATCGGCCGCTCGCCCTGCAAGATATGGATCTCGACCTCAGGCTGGTTGTCCGCAGCCGTCGTGTAAATTCGGCTCTTCTTGGTCGGGATCGTCGTGTTTCGGTCGATGATTTTGTCGAAGATCCCGCCCTGAGTCTCGACACCGAGCGAAAGCGGAGTGACGTCGAGCAGGACGATGTTCTTGACCTCGCCTCCCAAAACACCCGCCTGAATCGCCGCGCCGATCGCCACCACCTCGTCCGGGTTGACCGATCGATTCGGCTCCTTGCCCGTCAGCTTCTTAACCAGCTCCTGAACCTGCGGCATACGCGTCGAGCCGCCGACAAGGATCACCTCGTCGATCTCGCCCGGCTTCAGCTTCGCATCCTCGAGCGCCTGGTTGAACGGCTTCTTCACCCGCTCCATCAGATCGTGCGTCAGCTCCTCGAACTTGGCGCGCGTCATGGTGTAGTCCATATGCAGCGGTCCGCTCTCGTTGGCCGTCACGTACGGAATGTTGATGCTCACCGAGGCCTGGCTCGAAAGCTCGACTTTGGCTCTTTCCGCCGCATCGCGAAGCCTTTGAATCGCCGCGCGATCCTTCGTTAGGTCCACGCCCTGATCTTTCTTGAATTCGTTGACCAACCAGTCCACGATCTTGTTGTCAAAGTCGTCGCCACCCAGGTGACTGTCGCCCGCCGTGCTGCGAACCTCGAAAACGCCCTCTCCGACGTCCAGCACCGACACGTCGAACGTTCCGCCGCCAAGGTCGAACACGAGGATCGTCTCGTTCGCCTTCTTATCGAGTCCGTACGCCAAGGAAGCCGCAGTCGGCTCGTTGATAATGCGCAGCACCTTCATGCCCGCAATCTCGCCGGCGTTCTTCGTCGCCGTTCGCTGAGCGTCGTTGAAGTAGGCCGGAACCGTGATGACCGCCTGGTCGACAGTATCGCCCAGATAGGCCTCCGCATCCGCCTTCAGCTTCTGCAGGATCATCGCCGAGACTTCTTCGGGGGTGAGCTGCTTGCCGAGCGCCGGCACATCCGCCGTAACTTGCCCGTTCTTACCGGCTTTCATCTTGTAGCTGATCCGCTTCGCCTCGTCCTGCACTTCCGTGAGCGTATGGCCCATAAAGCGCTTGATCGAAGAAATCGTGTTCTCCGGGTTCACCACGGCCTGGCGCTTCGCCGTGACGCCAACTAAGCGCTCACCGTTGGACTTAAAGCCCACCACGCTCGGCGTCGTGCGGCTGCCTTCCGCATTCGCGATCACCACCGGCTCGCCGCCTTCCATCACTGCCACGACCGAGTTGGTCGTTCCTAAGTCAATTCCTACTGTTCTTCCCATATTCTTGCTTGTGTCTGCGTCTGATCGGCATAACTTATTTGAGCGTTATGCACTCACTTCTTAAATCTACAAGCATTGTACTCCATCGGTTCCCAACAGGTTGCACCGTAGTGCCCCCATCCCTGGGGGCATCTCCTCCGGAAGAAAGCTGCTATAGCCTGGTAACGTTCCTCATATGGCAGAGGAAGTTAGACTCGGAGTCGCAGGGCTCACCCATGGGCACGTTTGGGGATTGATGGATGCATGGGCAAAAACGCCCGGTGTTCGACTTGTGGCCGTAGCCGATGCGACCCCCTTGCTCGACAAATCCGTCGAGCACTTCGAGCATGCCTACACCTCTTGGCAGAACATGCTCGAATCGCACGAGTTCGATGCCCTGCTCGTCACGAGCGACAACGTCGAGTCCTCCGAGATCGCCGTTCAAGCTCTCAAGAAAGGCATTCCCTGCATGGTCGAAAAGGCCATGGCGGCCAACGCCGAAGACGCAGACCGCATGCTCGCCGCTGCCAAGGAGACGGGAGCCAAGCTCATGATCAACTGGCCCCTCGCCTGGAGCGCCTGGGTCCCCGAGCTAAAGAAGCAGATCGACGCCGACGCCATCGGCCATGTCTTCCACTTTAGATTCCGCAACGGCCACTTCGGACCCAAAGAAATCGGCTGCGACGAATACTTCGTCGGCTGGCTCTACGATGAGAAGAAGAACGGCGGCGGCGCAATCGCCGACTTCGGCAGCTACGGCGCCGTGCTCGCCCGATACCTCTTCGGCATGCCCGAAACCGTGTACTGCGTCCGCCACAACACGACGAAGGATTACTATGTATGCGACGACCACGCCGTGCTGGTGCTCAAGTATCCAAAGCGCGACGTCTTCCTCGAAGGCACCTGGGCCACCCGCGCCTGGGAAGAGGGAGCGAACCCCGTGGCCTACGGTAAAGACGGGACCCTGGCGGTCTATGGCCAAGAAATGAAGCACCACGGCCCCGCCGGAGCAACCGTCATAAACGTCCCCGACCTGCCCACGAAAAACCCCGCCGAGTATTTCCTCACGTGCATCCGTGAAGGAAAGGAACCCGAGGGCATCCTGAACGCCGATCTTTGCGCCGACGCCTGCCGCATTCTAGACGCCGCGATCAAGAGCAGCGCCAGCGGGTGCGCGGAGAAGCTTTAGGCGAGGATCGGAGGATCGGAGGATCGGAGGAGAACCCCCCTTCCGGCCCCTCCCATCCTCCGGCCCTCCGAACCTCCGAGCCACTCAACTTCCGCTTCGCAGCTTGTCTCGCGCGCTCATCGCCTGCTGAGGCTGCGGCTCGGCGCGCTGGATTTCGTTTTTGCCGCGCTCGATGGTCGTCATGACCTTACCAACTTGGCTCTCCAGTGACGCGAGCACGTCGTAGGCATATTTCTCAGCTCCACGCTTCATCTGCATCGCATCGCGTTCAGCCGCATTGCGCAGTTCCTCGCTTTGAGCCTTCGTGAGCTTAAGAATCTCACTCTCGGAGATCATCCGCTCTTGCTGAAGCTTCGCCTGCTCGATGGTTCGCTCCGCTTCACGCTTCGCCTCCTCCATCATTTTGGAGACCTCCGCCTGCGCCCGCTCCACGGTCATCGTGGCGTCCTCTTTGGCACTATCCAGAATCCGCTCGCTCTCGCGCACGGTGCTGACCGCGACCTTCAACTCTTGAGGCAAGGAAGCGCGGACCTTCGCGATCTGCATGCTGATCTCGTCTCGGTCCAGCCCCCAGGTGACAGGCCCCCAGTGGTTGCTGTTTTCAATCAGTTGGGATAGCTCATCGAGCAAGCGAAGGATGTCCATTTGTTGCGTTCTCATGCGTCTCCAGCAGGATTATTGTGGCACGGCGGGTGCTATGTGAGGCCGTCGCGCTTCTTAACGCCTTGGCAGCCTCAATCCGCCTACAATAACGACGATGGGGTTCTCGCCAGAGTATCGCGCACAAGTCGAAGAAAAACTTTCGCTCGTCGTTCCAATCCAAACGAAGGCGATGTTTGGCGGAGTGGGCATCTATTCCGAGGGCCTGTTCTTCGCCCTGCTGGCCGAAGACAAGCTCTATCTGAAGGTCTCCGACGTCAATCGCGCCGACTTCGAAGCCGCCGGCATGAAGCCCTTCTACCCCTACGACTCCCCAAAGCCAATGCACTATTGGGAGCTGCCGCCAAAGCTGCTGGACGAGCCGGATGAGCTAAAGCCATGGGTCGACAAAGCGCTCGCCGTGGCCGAGCAGGCGCGACTCAAGAAGGGCAAGAAGTAGCTACGGGTCCTTTTCCCACTTGACACTCGTATCTGCATAAACGATTGCTCGCCCGCCTGGGCCGCTGTAGAATCCGATAGGGAATCTGCTCGGGTTCGCTCCTGCAGGCAATTGTCCGCCAGCGAACGTGTAGTTGAATGCGCCAAGCATTGAGCGGTCCTTTAGATAGGGAAGCGTCGCATCGAAGAAGCCGGCATTAGGTGGGTATTGGTCCCCGTGATCGCTCATGTAAATGGCTATGGCAATCGACACTTGCTTCGCCTTGCTCATGATCTCCGTGCGTTCGGCCGCCGCGCGAGCCTTTAGAAACGCTTCTCGCGAAATAGGCGCGAGCGCCCTCACCAGCGCAACGCCTTGCACCGTAAACGCGACCGCCCCGTTATTCGGAGCTATCAGCGCCTGACCGCCATCGCCGCTAATCAACCCTGACTGCACCTCGATCGCTTTCAAGTCCCCATTGCCTGTTGCGGCTAACGACGTCACCCGAACCGACTGACCTTCGCCAATCCGCACCTGAGTAGGAGCATGTTCGATTCTCATGTCCTGGCTCTGCGGAGTATCGACATACGGCGGCGCTCCGCCCGGTGTGAGAGCACCTGTTCGCCTATCGATGTCGAACCAGCCCAACAGGCGCGACCGGGATCCTTCCTGCTTATAGGAGGGCACGCAAGCCACCCCTTCTCGCCACTGAATGCCATGCCCTGCCTCTTTGATCTCGAATGGCGAACCAAGTCGAGCGGTTGAGTCGAAGAACCTTACTATCGTGGAGCCGTTGCGGCTAACTGCTGCGACAGCACCGATGTCGTGCGTAGGAGAAATGCTGGACAAGACTCGAGTGTCGACAGTGGATGTTGAAACCCTGACGTTTCCACTCTGCCGAAGAAGCCACCCCTCTGATGTGTCGAAGGTCCCCTCCCCGTCGGCCGCAACCGAAACGCTAACAAACGCGGTTCCAGACTTTCCCATCCAGGAAGGCTTGCCAACAAAAACCTTTGATGCATCGGCGCTGAATGCCACCTTAAGCGCTTTGGTCTGGGAGTTCCACAACAAGATCTCCGCGGTCTGCTTGGCTAGGGATGTCTCCAGACCTTCAAACCGTTTGCTAATGGTGTCGGGCGTTGAGCCATCCACCACGCGCCTCACCGCTAGCATCTTGCCGTCTACTGACCACGCCAGATCGGTGACTGTCGGGCCGCACACAATGTCGGGTGCCAGCATCAAATAGGCTTGCTTCGGCGTCAGAATGAAGTCCCTCTGGACATCCGGCATGGGCAACTGAAGGGCCAAGGCAAGGAATATCAGCATGGGTTGTGCACCGCACTCGAAGTGTAGCGCAAGCCATAATCTAGCCTCGGACGCGGTTTGTCCGGCCACACAGCAATGACGCCAGCAGGTTGCGCCTTCTTTTCGTCCCTTCCCGATTCCATCTTCACCGTCGAGCAGTTCAGCGGCGACGAAGCGCTCATGATCCGCACCGCGGAGGAGTTCAGCCGGAACGAGATTCTTCCCCTCGTGGAGCGGCTGGACCATCAGGAAGAGGGGCTCATGCCGGATTTGATGCGCCGCGCAGGCGAGCTTGGACTGTGCGGGATCGACACGCCGGAAGCCTATGGAGGGCTAGGGCTCGGAAAGAACCTCTCCGCCCGGATTCTGGAATTCATGAGCCTGAACGGCTCATTTAGCGTCACTTTCGGAGTCTCGACAGGCATCAGCCAGGTTGGATTGGTGCTCTTCGGCACCGAAGAACAGAAGCAGCAGTATCTGCCCCGCCTGACCAGCGGGGAATGGATAGGAGCCTACGCCCTCAGCGAGCCGAACAGCGGCAGTGACGCGCTCTCCGCCTCGACGCGCGCCGACCTGAAGGACGGGCATTACGTGCTGAACGGGACGAAGATGTGGATATCGAACGCCAAGTGGGCGGAGTTCTTCCTCACGATGGCCAAGATCGACGGCGAGAAGTTCAGCGCCTTCATCGTGGAGCGAGCGCATCCCGGAGTGGTCATCGACCGAGAAGAGCATAAGATGGGCCTCAAAGGCTCCTCCACCGCGCGGCTGCTTTTGGAGAACGCACAGGTGCCGCAGGAGAACCTGCTCTATCAGCCGGGCCTCGGACACCATGTCGCCTTGAACGCCCTGAATCTCGGCCGCTTTAAGCTTTCGTCGATGTCCATCGGCCCCGCCCGCAACGCGATCGAGCTTGCGGTGCGCTATGGCCAGGATCGAAAGCAGTTTGGGCAGTCGATTACTGAGTTCGGGCTCATCCAGAAGAAATTCGCTATGATGGCCGCGCTCTTTTATGCCGCCGAGTCGATGATCTACCGGACCGGAGCGCTTATCGACGATGCCTTCGACCAGCACGCCGGATCGCTCGAGGGCAATCGAAAGGCTGCCGAGGAGTATGCGGTGGAGTGCAGCATGTGCAAAGTCTTCTCCACGGACGCCGAGGGTTTGATCATCGATGAGGCGCTGCAGGTGTATGGAGGCTACGGCTTCACCGAGGAATTCCCGATCGCCCGCCACTACCGCGACTCGCGTGTGAGCAAGATTTACGAAGGAACCAACGAGATCAACCGGCTCTTCATCGCGGACCGGCTGACAAGACGAATCAAGGAGGGAAGGGCCGTAGGGGAGGGACTGCAGGATTCCTATGTGGCGCAGCTTGCCACCGAGGCAGTTGCGAGTGCGCCGAAGGACCAGATCAGGCTCGGTGCCGTTTCCGACCTCCTGATCTTAAGCTACGCCGAGCAATCCGCTCGCCTGCGCTCTCAGCAAGTTGGAGGTGCAAGCACCGCTTTGTACAAGTGCCTCCTGCCCTGGATCAATGCGAGGGCCGCCGAGGCCTACCAAACCGCCACCTCCCAACCCACCACCCTGCCGCTCTGCGAAACGCCAGATTGGGAGGGCGTTGCGCGGATGGTCTACCAAAAGGGCGGCCCCCTGTCTTAATCCCATCCCGGCTGCCGGCCGTTTGAAGAAGCGTTTCAATTTTGCCAGAGAAGTTTTCCGAACTAGTTGACAAAATCGTATCTTGAAACCTACATAGATGTGAACGCCGTCCACCGCCCAAGCCCCACCTCCCAAAAACACCGCACGCCTCCTCGACCCTCACCCCTCGCCCCTCCAGCGCCCCGCAAAATTGCCTAGTATGAAGCAGGGTTCATACGCGTCATACCGTCACACCACCGATCATGCCCCACGTCGTTCCATGAGCATCGAGACGGCTTCTCTTGGGGCTAATTGGCCTTGGATCACGGCGTCGACGGCGGCGAAGACCGGCATATCCACTCGCTCGCGGGAGGCCAGCGCCATGGTGGCATGCGCGGTCGGAACGCCCTCGGCCACTTGGCCGGTCGAAGCAACTGCTTCGGCAAGCGTCTTGCCCTCACCCAGGGCCTGGCCAACGCGATAGTTTCGAGAAAGACCGCTAGCAGCGGTAGCAAAGAGGTCGCCAACTCCGGCGGGCCCAAGAAACGTCTCCATCCGGGCTCCTAATGCAAGTCCAAGCCGGCTCATTTCCATGAGCCCTCGCGAAAGAAACGCACCCTTCGTGTTGTCGCCAAACCCGAGGCCGTCCGACATCCCGGCACCAATCGCAAGCACGTTCTTAAGCGCCCCCGCCAGCTCGACGCCCACCACGTCGTCGCTGACCGACACCCGAAAGCTCCGGCACGTAAACGCAGTTCTCACCCGCTCCGCCGGTTCCGCCTCCTCAAAGGCCGCCACCGCCACCGTGGGAATCCCCCGAGCGATCTCGACGGCGAGATTCGGCCCGCTCAACACGCCCACGCTCCCAAGCGGACACACCTCTTGCACCACATCACAAAGGAGCCGCCCGCTATTCGGTTCCAGCCCCTTCGAGGCCACCACGAGGATCCCGGACGCACCTTCCAGATGCGCCGTAACATCCGAAAGCGCCCCCGACGGCACGGCCAGGATCGTCATCTCTGCGGAGAGCTTGGATGCATGCAGATCTTCAAGTTCGATGTTAAGAGGAAGATCAAAACCCGGCAGGTAACGTTTGTTCTCCCGAGTGGCAGCCATGGAAGCAAGCTCCTGCACATCGCGCCCCAAAAGCTTGACCTCGTGCCCGTTGCGGGCAAGCAGCAGAGCCAACGCGGTCCCCCAACTTCCAGCCCCCACGACCGCCACGTTCATGTTAGGGAAGTCTAGTCCAACGCCCTAGCTCAACGCTGAATCGCCCCGCTCGCCGGTTCGAATCCGCACCGCCTCCACGACTTCGCTCACAAAAATCTTTCCATCCCCAATCTCACCGGTCAGAGCCGCCTTGGAGATCGCTTCCACCGCATCCTCCAACTCTTCGTCCTTGACAACGACTTCGATCTGAATCTTCGGCAAGAGATTTACGGCATACGTGCTTCCCCGATACTTATCCGTTCGCCCAAACTGCCGCCCATAGCCACGTACCTGCCCCACGCTCATGCCCCGAACCCCCGCCTCTTCGAGCGCCTGTTTCACGTCCTCCAGCTTGTTCACCCGCACAAACGCCTCAATCCGCTTCATCGCACCTCTATAATGGTCGTATGGCACTAACCGATGCCCAGTGGGCCCAATACCAGCGCGACGGCTATCTCATCCTCGGCAAAGTTCTCTCCGACCAGGACTTGAAAGGACTCCAAGACCGAATCGACGCGATCATGCTCGGCGAAGCTGACATCGATTACAGCAAAGTGCTGATGCAGCTCGACAGCGCCACCGGCAAATATGAGGACGCGCCGGAGCAGTCCATGGGGCACAAGGGGCGGTCGCTGGCCTATCGAAAGATCCAGAACCTGGAGCACGACCGGACCTTCCGCGAATACATCGAAGACGACCTGTATCGCGAGCTATGCGCCAAGGTTTACGGTCCCGAGACGCCGATCGCCTGCTTCCGCGCGATGTTTATGAACAAGCCCGCTCACCAGGGGACGCTGCTGCCCTGGCACCAGGATGCGTGGGTCTACCTGGACCGTCAGCCGGAGATCACCGTTTGGACGGCGCTGGACCCCGCTACGAAAGCCAATGGGTGCGTGCAGGTGATTCCGGGCAGCCACTTGCTTGGCCGTATCAACAAGGAGCACCACTCGGGCTTCCTAACGGACGAGCAGGTCGAGAAATACTGCAAGGAAGAAGACAGCGCATACGTGGAGCTCGAAGCCGGTGAGGCGGTTGTGTTCCACAACTGGCTGATGCACCGATCGGACGTGAACCGCACGGACAACTCGCGAAGAGGCTTCAGCGTTTGCTACATGGATGCCAGAACAGTCGCAAGCAACCGCGAAACATTCACGCCGCTTTTCGATCGCGTACCTGCCTGATGGTTCAGGGGCCCGCAGCGAGCATGGCGGCCCCAAAAACTCCTGCGCTGTCGCCAAGCGTTGGCAGGACGATCTGGGTTCTGACCGTGTCGTTGAAAACCCACGGCCCTAGCGCCTCGATCGCGCCTTCGAAAAGCGCAGGCACATTTCCGACCCCTCCTCCTAGCACGAGGACGTCTGGGTCGAGAATGTTGATCAGCACCGATGCTGCTCGTCCGAACTCCGAAACGAGCCGGTCGACGGTGGCTCTCGCAGCCGAATCTTCCGCGACTGCCGCCACAATGTCCGGCAGCGACTTGCGAGTGCCCGTTTGGCGCTCGTAGAACCGCTCCAGGGCTGGGCCCGACAGCACGGTTTCCACGCAGCCGATTTTGCCGCAGTAACAAGGGTCGCCCTCCGGGTCGAGCACGTTATGCCCCCACTCTCCTGCGATGCCCTGAGCTCCATTGAGAACCTGGCCCCGCACAACGAGACCGCCCCCGACGCCCGTGCCCATGATACTGCCGAATACCACGGCAGCCCCCTTCGCAGCTCCCATCTTGGCCTCGGCAAGGGCGAAGCAATTCGCATCATTCGCCACCCGCAGCTCTACGCCAAGAAGTTCTTCCAGATCGCGAGGCAGAGCCCGGCCGTTCAATGCGGTCGTGTTGCAGTTCTTCATGAGCCCTGTCGAGGGCTCGACTGCTCCGGGCGTGCCGATGCCAATAACGGGCGGCCTTGAGCACAGGGTCTCTTGCTCCATGAGGAGCACAAGCCTTTCGATCTGCTGCACGATGTGCTCATACCCACCGTCGGCCTCCGTCGGGATGCGTACGCGCGCCACCGCAGGCTCGACGCCGCCTTCGATCACGACGCCCTCTATCTTGGTCCCGCCAAGATCGATGCCCCAAAGCTGAGTCATGCCAGCCTCATTATGCGGAGTCGCTAGGACCCTGCGACTCTGGCCCCACCCTCACGCGTCAAAGTAAGATATGCGGCCCTTGTTCTTACTTACGCTTGCTTGCATCACCCCCCTCGGTTCGGCTGAGGTCAAGGTCGAGAAGATCGACTACAAAGGCTGGCCCGGAAGCTTTCGCGTCACAAACGGCACGATAGATGTCGTCGTCGTCCCCCAGGTGGGAAGAGTCATGCGGTATGGCTACGTCGATGCGCCGAACGTGCTCTGGGAAAACGAAACGCTGCTGGGGAAGACATTTGCGGCTAACGCAAGGACTTATCGGAATTACGGTGGGGACAAGATCTGGGTCGCTCCTCAGAGCCTCTGGACATGGCCACCAGATCCAGCAACTGATGGAAAGCCATGGCAGGTGGATGCGATCGCTAACGGCGTACGAATGACGAGCCCAGTGGGGAACCTCCAGAAGGTCCAGTTCCGCCGTGAAATCACGCTTTCCCAGGCGGGCTCGGAGGTTAGCTTCCGGAACAGTATGGAGAACAAAGGTTCGCGGATGGAGCTTGCGATTTGGCAGGTCACGCAGGTGAACAATCCAGACTTCGTAACGCTGCCTTTCGAGATCACGGCTTCTCAGCCCAAGGGTTGGTACGGCTATGGCACGGAGTCTATCAATGCCAAGTTCCAGTCGCTATCGGGTGGCAACCTGGTCATCAAGCGAGACCCGGCGATCGGGCGGAAGTTCGGTGCTCGATCTCTGAAAGGGAATCTTTCGGCCGTGATAGGTGCGACGAGGTTCTTTAGCGAGTCCCCGGCTTTTTCCCGCGTTCCGTATCCCGACAAGAACTCGGCTCAGCAAGTCTATGTTTCGCCCGATCCATACAAGTACGCGGAGCTCGAACACGCCGGGCCGCTCACGCGAATGGAGCATGGGGAAATGGTGCTGCAGTCCGTCAAGTGGCGGCTCGAGCGCGGTTAGAAGGTAGTCGCTTCGGACTTCTGCAGAATCTCTCGAATTGCCTCTTCGCGAGATTCCCGGAATGCTTCGGGGGAGCCGTGGAAGATGAGCTTGCCTCCATGCAGGAACGCCACCTGATGGGCAGTACGGAACACTGAGGTGACGTCGTGGCTGACCACCAGCGATGTCATGCTCAGCTCTTTGGAGAGGTTCACCATCAATGCATCGATTGTATAGGTGGTAATCGGATCGAGGCCGGTTGTGGGCTCGTCGTACAGCATCACTTGCGGCTTCAAGGCGATGGCCCTCGCGATGCCAACGCGCTTCCGCATGCCGCCGCTCAGTTCGGCCGGCATGAGCTTTTCATTCCCCACTAGGCCCACTCGTTCCAGGGAGCTTTTGACGGTTGCCGCTTCTTCGGAACGTGCGACCTTGCGCTGTCGCCGGACGCCGAACAGGATATTGTCCTCGACATTCATGAAGTCGAACAGCGCTGCGGATTGGAAAACCATCCCCATGTGATGCCGCGCTTCCTCCGGCTCTTTGATGACGTCCACCTCATCGACTACCACTTCGCCCGAGTCGGGAACGATTAGGCCGCTAATGCAACGGAGGAGCGTCGTTTTGCCGCCTCCAGAGCTGCCCATGATTGCCAGAATTTGGCCCTTGGGCACTTCGAGGCTGATATCATCGAGCACAACGCGCCCGTCGAAGCTCTTCGTAACCCCGCGGACGCTCACCATGTTCAGAAGGCAGGTTAACCTATTCGGCCGTTCGCCGCAAGTGGGTTGGACTGACCGCAAAGCGTTGCGCGAAGGCCCGGCTAAAATGCGAGAGGCCGGCGAACCCTACGGCGCGCGCCACTTCTGACACGGAAAGGTCCCCCTCGACCAGCATCTGCCTCGCCTTCTCGAGCCTTAGCGACACCAGGTATTTGTGAAATGGCTGGCCCGTGGCCTCCTTGAAGAGATAGCGAAAGTGGGAGGTGCTCAGGCCAAGCTGGTCGGCTACAGTGGCATCGTTTAGGTCGCGAGCATAGTTGCGTTCCACCAGCGCCAATGCTCGATCGACAAGGTACGAGGATGGGCTCTGCTGCTCTTTGAAACTTGAAGCGCTGATCTCCTCTGCTCTTCGGCGAGCGGTCTCAGCAAGCTTCGATGGGTCCTCAATTCGGTCGAATTCGCGGGCCGCCTGGAGCTGCTCACGATGCATGCCCCTGCTTCCACCCATTTCGAGCGTTGCCGCCGTCACCATTGCCAAAAAGGTCAGCGCCTCCCCGCGCGCTTCGTCCAGTTCTTGCGTGGTGAGCAACGATCGCTCAAGTTGATCGAGTGCCTTCGAGAATTTCACTCGATCGCCGAGACGCACGATGCTTGGAATCTCTGAAAGAGCTATTCCGCCCCCCTTTGATCCAAATGGGCATCCGCTGGCCGGCGCGTGTTCTACGAAAACGTCGAAAATCAAGAAGGAAGCGGGACTGCCCAAATCCTTGATCCGCAGCAGCCTTGGATTGAGCCCAGCCGGCACATCGATGCTCAGGAGGTCAACTCGGGAACCGTCTAACTCACCCACGGTGAGCAGAGAGGTCCCATCGCCATTTGTGCGTTCAAGCGGGCGCAGGTCTTTCGCATCAGAATAGTGCCTCCCGTTTAGTAGGTCGACCCGGAAGACCGGCTCTTTGTCTTCCAGAAGTTGTACGCTGGCACCCAGCGTGCCACCAGATTCTTCGCTCTTTCCGGCGTACAGCGCAAATACTCCGAGCAGGTGAATGCGCTCGATCTGTCCCGAAACAGTGGAGAGGTCCACATCTAGCGTGAAGGGAAGCGATCTTGCCGGATGGCCACGGGTCGAGCCGCCGTTGCTCTGCCATGCGGTTCCTGCGGTGGCTGGGAATCCGTCCGGCAGCGCACCCGCATAGGCGGCACCCGCCAGGGGGCGGGAAAAGGATGCGGCCACGACGTCAGTGCGAGACTTGCGTGGCATGAACCTATTATGGAACGTGCGATAATCCCCGGATGCGCGTCGGCATTCTTGGCACGGGTCACATGGGCAACACCCACGCCCGTCAGTATCGGAAGATGCCCGATGTGCAGGTCGGCTATCACGACCGGCACCCGGAGCGGGCCGACAGCTTCAGAGAGCGATGGGGCGCGGAGTGTTGCCAGTCGGCGGAGGAGCTGATTCAGTGGGCCGATGCCATCGACATCTGCCTTCCGACCGATCTTCATCCCGAGTTTGCCCTGATAGCAATCGCCTCCGGAAAGGCAGTCTTTTTGGAAAAGCCGATTGCGTTCACGATGGCGGACGGTGCGCGAATCGTAGGAGCCGCAAACCGAGCGGGAGTCCCGCTGATGATTGGCCACGTGTTGCGTTATTTCCCTGAATATGCGACCGCGCGGCGAATTGTTCAAAGCGGAGGGATCGGCACTCCTGCGGCGGCAAGGATGCGGAGGGGCGGGCCGACTCCCAAGGGTCAAAACGAGTGGTTCTTGGACATCGAGCGGTCAGGTGGCGTGTTGCTCGACCTGGTGATTCACGATTTCGACTGGCTCCGTTGGACATTGGGTGAGATCAAGCATTTGTATGCGAAGTCCGTGGCGGTGGAGAATGGGAACGGACCGGATTACGCGCTGACAACGCTCACGTTCGAGAATGGTGCAGTTGCCCACGTAGAAGGCACTTGGATGGACCCCTCGGGGTTCCGGACCACGTTCGAAGTTGCGGGGAGCGACGGCATCATCGAGTTCGACAGCCGCACGAGTCCCGCGCTTCGCGTAAACAGACCCGGTCTCACAACCACGGACCCGGCTCACGCGGCCGAGCTCGATCCCTACTACTTGGAGCTGCGAGGCTTCGTCGACGCGGTGAGCAACGGAACTCCTCCGCCCATTTCCGGCGAGGAAGGGCTGCACGCGCTCGGTATCTCCTTGGCTGCCCTTCAGAGTGCCAAGACGGGCAAGCTTCTCGCTCCGATTCGTCCGTGAGTCCTTGTCTGCAGATGTGGCTGAAATGCAGAGGAAGTTAGCCTGAAATAGACTCCTGGTATCGCTAGGAACCCAGTAAAATTACCAGGGTCTTACTCTCTGTAGGGCGAGAAAGGAGCGACGTTGCCCCGGAAGGGCCAGCAATCTTTTTACCTCTCCCACACTCGCACCAAGGGGCGGGGTCTTCGGGCCCCGCTTCCTTTATTCCTGCTTGCCGCTAGTCGCTTATAAAGAAGAGCCTCGGCATAAAATGCCGAGGCTCTCTTCTCACCTGAAAGCGAGTGTTAGACGACAGGTCGTCGACCGAACAGGCTCAACAGGAACAGAATGACGGTGATCGCGAGGAACACGTAGAACAAGATCATCGCGATGCTGGCGGCTCCGCCAGCCAAGTTTCCAAATCCTAGCAATGCCGCTACCAAAGCGACGACTAGAAAGATTACGGCCCATCTCAACATGGTTTTTGCTCTCCTTTTTTCTCCGTTTCAAGGATGCCCCGCATAAATGCCGGGTCATGCCATACATGATTGACGAAAAGTTGACTGCCTGGGTTCAAACAGCGACCCTGGAGAGCCATCCTGGTACCCTTATTAGCATGCAACTTACCGCGCTGCTCCTCGCAGTCACCCTCTTTCAGGGTGGGGGCAAACTCGAAATCAAAGACACGAAGCTGGGCACTGGGGCACCGGCGAAAGTCGGCGATACGCTCGTGATGAACTACACCGGCAAACTGACAAATGGAAAGGTGTTTGACACTTCGAAGGGGAAGAGCCCCTTCGTCTTCACACTTGGGCAAGGTGAAGTCATTCCTGGCTGGGATAAGGGCTTGGTGGGCATCAAGCCGGGCGGCAAGCGCACGCTTACGATTCCTGCCGCGCTGGGGTACGGAGCCCAAGGCTCGCCACCTGCGATACCACCGAACGCCACGCTCGTGTTCGATGTGGAACTTGTGAAGATCGAAAAAATCACAGTCAAGATTCTCAAAGCCGGCACCGGCTCTGCTGTGGAGGAAGGGGACTCGATCACGGTCAAGTACGCGGGGTCGCTGAAGAACGGTAAGCAATTCGACGCGGGCTCTCTGCCCGTCGAGGTTGGCCGCACCGGACTTATCAAGGGCTTTACGCAGGGACTGATGGGGATGAAGGTTGGCGAGAAGCGCCGGATCACCATTCCGCCGGCTTTGGGCTATGGGGCGCAGGAAGTGGGAGGCGGATTGATTCCCGCAAATTCCACTCTCATCTTCGATCTGGAGCTGGTTAAGAAGAACTGATGATCA
>JBGGMI010000222.1:0-4837 GCA_041288075.1 Fimbriimonas sp. | reverse complement strand
AAGAGTTTCTCAAGCGGAACGGTGAGTTCACGGTCAATATCGCGCTCATTCACAATGGTGAGCCGGTGCTTGGTGTGGTCGTGGCGCCCGCTCTCGGGATGACGTATGGTGCCTGCCAAGGCTCCGGCGCCTGGATCGACGATGGCGAGCGGATGGCTATCACGGCGAAGGAATACAAAGGCGGCACGCTGAAGGTAGTCGCCAGCCGGTCTCATGCCGGACCGGACACCGATGCCTTGATTCAGCAACTTCGGGACGAAATCGGGGAAGTCGAACTCGTCTCAATTGGCAGTTCCCTGAAGCTGTGCCTGGTTGCCTCAGGCAAGGCGCACCTCTATCCACGTCTGGGCCTTACGAGCGAATGGGACGTAGCAGCTGCGCATGCCGTCGTAAACGGGGCCGGTGCCACCCTAACCGATGTCGACGGAAACCCGTTCCGCTACAACAAGGAAAACATCCTCAACCCCTTCTTCATCGTAAGCGCCCCCGGCACGCCTCCAGTCGCATAAAGTCCCGATGATCCCTCAACACTCGCAGTGTTGAGGTGTCCATTCTGGTGTTCATCAGGGAAAAGCTATGTCTGCTGGAGCAGGTTCCGTGACTGCTAAATGCGTTTCATCTCACGCCGGACATTGCTATATCAGTAGGTTTCTTGGCCGTTCGTTTGCTCCTCGAGGTTCAGTTCCCGATCCAAGTAAACATCAGAACCAGATTCATGAACGTGTGCGCAATGATGAGCGGAACGACGCGGGCTTGCCAAATGTAAAAACCACCGAAAATCAGACCGGTGATGAGGACCGAGATTGCTCCACCGACGCCTTGGTAGATATGGTAGCCGGCAAAGAAAAGGCTCGAAACGATGACGGCGACTGCCGTAGACCGGAACAACTGCTTGAGGCGGAGCATCACGAATGCCCTCATGACCATCTCCTCACTGAACGAATTGAGGATGAGAAAGGCAATGGTCAGAATGCACGGCAATCCGCCTGCCTTTGCCGCGATGTGTAACTCCTCAAGCGCCGAATGGTTTGGTTCAAGCCCAATGTTGCTGAGTGCCGCATCGGTAATTAAGGCGGCGAGTAACGCGACGCATCCAAGTGCGAGACCTCCTGCAACATCGCTCACAAGGGACAGCTTTTTCCAACCGAACACACCGATCCCTTCGGTCGACCTGTGCATCAGATAGAGGGTCGGAACCAAGATCGTTATGCTCTGAATGATTCCTGAGAGCGCAAACGAAACAGAGTTTGGGACTGGCCCGTTCGGTGAAGAGCCGGCCAGCACTGCGTTCATCGTAAGGGGGAGAACCATCGTGAAGCCGACCACCAACAGCTGACCGATCCAAACCTTGCGTTCGGTCAGGGCTGCACCAGCCAGATGGCGTTCGAAACAAATGCGGCCACGATCAAAGGAGCGAAACGCCCGCTTACAAGGAAGTACGCGGCAAAGGTTAGTTGTTGGCACATGTACCACGCCGCCTCATATGGATAATAAGTCGCACCTTGGGGGAGGAAGCCGAGAAAGACGAAGAGAAGCCACCAAGCTTTCCAGCCAGAGTTGAGGGCTCGTCGAAGTCGATCCATTGCTACGGCGGTTGCGAGCAGGACCGTTACCAGGAAGAACTGATTGGGCAGACCGCTTATTACGAAGGAAAGCCGCGCATCCCAGTTTGGGAATCCGCCTCCGAACAACTTGGCAAGGGTTGCCGAACCCATCCCTAGCGTCAAGCCGACCGCGCTTCCCTCAAAGAGATCCAGACCTGCCCCCGGAAGACCCCTTCCTTGATTGAATCCGAGTAGTCGCCACCCTTCTTCGGATTGCCACACCATGTAAAGGGCCGGCGCCGCGAGAATACCGGCTTGAGTTAAGAAGTAGGGCCAGTTGAACGCGCTATTCCAAATGGCCGAACGCGAAGGTGGGAAAACTAACTGCTGAAATCCCGGCGCTGCCAAAAGAACGGCTAATACGGCGACTTCGAGTAGCCAACGCTTGCGCGGGTTCCCTTCGATAGTCACGGCCCATTCTACATAGCCTGGCGGATCCGCTAAGGAAGGTGCCCGTCATTCATGGGGAACGAAGCCGGTGACTACACTTTTGGCACCGGCCGTACGTGTTCGAGGCTCTTAACGAGTCCGTCGACCGACTTGTTGACATCCTCACGACGGGTGCCCGGTGCCCGCTACACCTGGGGAACGCAAGTTTGGAAGCCTACATTATCGCTGAGCTTCATCCGGGCAGAAGGTTGCCGCCTATAATCGACGAGATGTCCCTGTTTGGCCCCAACAAGGATAAGAAGCTCGTGAATGCCGTGTTCGGCGGTGACTATGCTCAGGCGGCCGAGCTTATCGCGCAAGGCGCCAATCCGAACGCGATCACACCGAAGAAAGAACCGCTTCCGATTCACTTAGCTCGGATGCCTGACGCGGTGAGATTGAGGTTCTTGCTGGATCATGGCGGAGATCCGAACGTGACCGCGGATGGAGGTGGAACCGCCCTGATCTTCTCATCCGCGAACGGCGGGTTCGATTGCGTGCGGGTGCTGCTCGAAAAAGGCGCGCGAGTCAATGCGTGCGATCGAACGGGTTTAAGTCCATTAATGTCCGCCGCTCATATGGGGCACGATCAAATCGTGAGGGAGCTCCTGTCTGCTAGTGCAAGCATGGAGTTTAGGGATCAAAAGGGCTACACGGCACTGATGTTTGCCGCGCAGGGACAGCAGCTTACTTGCGTTCAGTCGTTAATCCAGGCAGGGGCGGACGTCAATGCGGTTGCGATCGATTGCTCGACTCCGCCAATGTTTGCCGCCCAATTTGGCAGCGTGACCATTGTCAAAGCCCTGGTGGAAGCGGGGGCCGGTTTAGCCGCTCGGGGAAAGCATTGCTTTACGGTGCTCGGACTGGCAAAGCATTCTGGCAATGGTGAACTAGAAACCTACCTGATGTACAAGGGCGCTGTACCCTAGCCGTAACATTAGGGGACTTACACCCTCCACACTTGCTAGTGTGGAGGGATCGATGTATGGGACCCTACTTCGGCAGGAGACCGGCGTCTTCGAGGTACTTGATGACTCTGTCGACTGAGGCACTCACATCCGTCGAGGCGGTGTCGATGACGAGCTCAGCGTTCGTGGGAACCTCGTAAGGCGAGGAGATTCCCGTGAAGTTGGGGATCTTGCCTTCGATGGCTCTTTGGTAGAGCCCTTTGGGGTCTCTGCGCTTGCACTCCTCGATATCGCAGTCCACAAACACCTCAATGAACCGTCCGCCCGCGATGAGAGATCTCGCGAGAGCTCTCTCTCTTTCAAAAGGCGAGATGAACGTGCAGACCGTGATATTCCCCTGCTCGAAGAAGAGCCTGGCGACATGCGCGACCCTGCGAATGTTCTCCACCCGGTCGGCATCCTTGAAGCCGAGGTCTCCGCAGAGGCCGTGGCGGACTTGGTCGCCGTCCAAAAGCATCGTCTGAGCGCCTCTTGCGAAGAGCCGTCGCTCCAGCTCTTTGGCGATGCTCGACTTGCCTGAGCCCGAGAGGCCGGTGAACCACACGACGGATGCCGGGTGGCCGTTTCTGGTCTCACGCTCTTCGCGCGAAACGTTCCAAGGCTCCCAGATGACATCTCTTGAGATGGCTTCCTTCTCGCCGGGGGAATCCAGAACGGTCGAAGAAGCGCCTCGGATCATGCCCGCGCCGACGGTCACATTGGTGGCCGGATCGATGAGCACGAAGCTGCCGGTCTCCGAGTTGTTCTTGTACTGGTCGAAGGTCAGCGGCTTCGCGCAAACGACTTCGACAAGTCCAATCTCGTTCACCTTCAGGCTGTCGGCTTGCTCTCTATGCAGTGTATCTACATCGATGCGGTACGTGATGTTGCTCACATGCGCCATCGCAGACTTGGTGGTGTGCATGATGACGTAGGGCTTGTTCGGCTCCATCGGCACATCGTGCATCCAGCAGACATAAGCCTCCACCACGTTTCCGATGCTCGGAACGTTGTTGCGGCGGGTAATCATGTCGCCGCGGCTGACATCGACTTCGTCTTCGAGCGTAATGACCACGGGATCGCCCGCGTAGGCTTCGTCGAGTGAGCCATCAGGTCCATCGACGCTCTTGACCTTGGAGAGCTGCTTGGAAGGCAGAACGACAATCTCGTCGCCGGGGCGAACTGAACCGGAGGCGACACGTCCCGCAAAGCCTCGATATTCCCAGTTGGGTCTCAGAACGGTCTGAACCGGGAAGCGGAAGTCGATGAGGTTTCTTCTCGCGCCGACGTTCACATGCTCCAGGTGGTGCAAAAGCGTCGGGCCGTTGTACCAAGGCATGTTCTCCGACTTGTTGACGATGTTGTCGCCCAGAAGCGCGGAGATGGGGATATAGATGATGTCGTCGACATCGAGCTTGGCGGCGAAGTCCTCGAAGTCCTTGACGATCCTTTCGTAGACCTCTTCGCTGTAATCCACGAGGTCCATCTTGTTGATGGCGACCACCAGGTGCGGGATCTGCAGGAGCGAGGAGATGAAGGAGTGGCGCTTACTCTGGGTGAGTACGCCGTTTCTCGCATCGACGAGGATGATGGCGAGCTCCGCCGTGGAGGCTCCCGTGACCATGTTGCGCGTGTACTGCACGTGGCCGGGGGTATCGGCGATGATGAACTTGCGTCTCGGAGTGGCGAAGTAGCGGTAGGCGACATCGATGGTGATACGCTGCTCTCTTTCGGCTCTCAGACCATCGGTGAGAAGAGCCAAATCCACATAGGCTTCGCCGCGTCTCGCGCTTGCCGTCTCGATGGCTTCCATCTGGTCTTCGAAGATGGACTTGGTGTCGTAGAGCAACCGTCCGA
>JBGGMI010000221.1:0-13936 GCA_041288075.1 Fimbriimonas sp. | reverse complement strand
GCGCCCGTTCTTCCGACGTAGATTCGCCATCGGAGAGTCCGCGTCGGAGGTCATGTACTCCACCCACTCCATCATCTCCTGGGGCGTGCCGCTGCCAACGTTGCCACAGACGTAAGGTTCTGCGCCGAGCATCTCGCACAGCTCGAAGAACTCGTGCGTCCCAAAGTGGTTGTTCTCCACCACTCCGCCCCAGTGGGTATTGATCAGCTTCGGCCGCTCTTCTCGAGGCCCGATTCCATCCTTCCAGTGATACTCATCCGCAAAGCACCCGCCCGGCCAGCGGAGGACGGGCATGTTCAACTCGCGCAGAGCGGCTATGACATCGTTTCGAATGCCTCTCGTGTTGGGGATCGGAGAGTCTTCGCCAACCCAAAGCCCTTCATAAATGCCACGCCCAAGGTGTTCGGCAAAATGCCCGTAGATATTCGGATTAATCACCGCGCCCTTCGCGTCGCGGTTCAAGGTGTAACGGACGGTCGTCTTCTCCATGCTAGGCGCGGGAGATTACCTAGCGCTTCTTTCACGGTAGTCCCCGACACCGATAATTCTATCGCGCACCCTTGGGCCATTTACCGAGCATCGTCACGGGCGTTCCTCGCTCGATCCAATAATAGAACCAGCGAGCAGGATTCCTTCCCGCCACAGGCAACCGGATGCATCCGCTGGAGCTGTGTCCCGACGACGGCTTGAATCCGTGGATGAACACATTGCCGACAACGTGTACTGCCCATGGCATCGGAACGTTATGGTACAGCTTCGACAGGTGCATCTTCTCCTTCCCCTTGGATTCGAAGATTCCCGTCGGGGTCTCCTGCCCCTTTCTTCCTGTGCTAACCCTTGTGCTGAGCACCTTGCGTTGTCCCTGATAGGCGGCGAGCTCCTGAGTCCTTTTGTTGATGAACACCCGCTTCATCCCCTTCCGCACGTAGAACGCCTTGCCAACGCGCTTGGCATCCTTCACCGTCATAAGCCCGGTGCTCTTGTTCGGATTGATGATGGCTCCCGCTTGCCGCAACCACCCCACCTGAACCAACCTTGAGCCATCGGTGAGCCACCGAAGTGCCTTGGCAGGTACCGGAACCCCATGAAGGGTCAACCCTTTGGCATCCCGCTTGATCGGCCAGTCCAGATTTGCGGAGACCTCTCGAATCGGCATGTACCACGTCCCCCGCTGATCGCCAAAGGTCACCGCATCGAGAACTGCCAGCTTCGCACCAGGTCCGAGCGCACTAACGGCAACAAGCAACAAATAACTCACACCGTGTACGACGTTTTCCGCGCTCTATCGGACCTCAAAAAGTGCGTCCGCTGCCCTAAGAAGCGACTTCTAAGCGCTAAAGCCTATCCTGGCGTGAGCGAGTCTTCCCGTCCTCCCATCCTCCTATCCTCGGGCTTCTTCAAATGCCCGATGATCAAAGCAATATCGCTTGGCCGAACACCCGGCACTCGAGATGCTTGTCCAACCGTCGTAGGCTGAATCCGCGAAAGCTTCTCCCTACTTTCATAGCTCAGACTCAAGCCTCCAAAGTCGAAGCCCGCCGGAATCCTCATCTGGTCCAGCTTCCGCGATTGCCCCGCCAGCTTCTCTTGCCGCTGGATGTAGCCATCGTAGGCCCCCGCCAACTCGATCTGCTCGCGCACCTTTGGATCGCCTGACAAGCTCAAGCTCAATCCACACGCGAGACTCACCTCTTCCACCCGATTCAAGTTCATCTCCGGCCGCTTAAGCAAGTCGAATAGCGAAATCTTCGACTCCACCCCAACCGTTGCCGCGTCCCTCAACAGGTCGCTTTGAGAAGGCATGACATACAGGTTCTCAAGCTGCGCCATCCCCAGCTCGATTGCATCCCGCTTTCTCGCATACTTCTCCCATCGAGCGTCCGCACACAGCCCGATGCTCCGAGCGATCGGCGTCAGTCGCGCATCCGCATTGTCGTGACGAAGCAGCAGCCGATGCTCGGCGCGAGCGGTGAGCATCCGGTAGGGGTCATCCACACCCTTCGTCACCAGATCGTCGATCATCACGCCGATGAAGCTGTTGTCACGGGGGAAATCCAGCGGTTCCGCGTCGCGCGCGAAAAGTGCCGCATTGATGCCGGCCGCAATCCCTTGCCCCGCCGCCTCCTCATAGCCGCTCGTCCCATTCACCTGTCCCGCGAGGAAAAGCCCGTCCATCAGCTTCGACATGAGGTGCGGCGTAAGCTGCAGCGGGTCCGCCATGTCGTACTCCACCGCATACCCGGGCCGAAGCATCTCCACGTTTTCGAGGCCTGGAATCGTGCGGAGAAACGTGATCTGAACCTCGGCGGGCAGACTCGTCGAGACCCCCTGCACGTACATCGATTCGCTGTGCCACTCTTCCTGCTCCAGAAAGATCGGGTGGCTGTCCTTGTCTGCAAACCGGACGATCTTGTCCTCGATGCTCGGGCAATACCGCGGCCCTACACCCTCGATCTGCCCCGAATACATCGCGCTCTCATGCAGCTTCGCCTGGATCACCTCATGCGTCGCCTTCGTTGTGCGTGTTTGCCAGCAGGGCAACAATTCGCCGCGAGGAAAGATGCGGTCATGCGCAAAGCTCATCGGCCCCGCGTCATGCTCGCTTTCCAGCTCCGGCGACTTGGAGAAGTCGATGCTGGACTTTCGAATGCGCGGCGTCGTCCCCGTCTTGAACCGCCGCATGTGGATGCCAAGGTCGAGCAAGAACGCTCCGAGCCATATCGAGGCTTTGTCGCCATGCCGCGCTGCCACCGTCTTCTTCTGGCCCTCATGACAAAGCCCGTTGAGGAACGTCCCGGTCGTCAGAACGACGCTCCGGCACGCCAGCCGAGTCCCGTCTTCGAGCAGCACGCCGGCAACACGCGTGCCAGAGGACTCTACAGAGGCCACAACTCCTTCGATCAAAGTCAGCCCCGTCTGCTCGCGCATGACCTGCTGCATCAGCTCCGGATAGAGGCTCTTGCAAACATGCGCCCGCACGGTTTGCACCGCCGGTCCTTTGCTCGTTCCAACCCGCCGGATGTGCGTCAGGGCATGATCTGTCGTAACACCCATCTGCCCCCCCAGCGCATCCACCTCTCTGGCCATATGGCCTTTTGCAGGTCCGCCTATCGAGCAGTTGCAAGGCAGGTGGCCGATTCGATCAAGACGCATCGTGATGCAAGCTGTCCGCAGCCCCATACGCGAGCAGGCCAGGGCCGCCTCGATTCCCGCATGCCCCGCACCGACCACAACAACATCGAACTCAGTCACTCACCTAATTGTGACGCCGAATCTTTTTGCGTCTGACACGTCGACTTTTTTCTGAGACCTGATTGACAAAACGCCTTTTTCAGACCTATATGAATGAAGGCGCTCGCAAAATCCTTGTGGCAACCTAGCCAACCGCTCTCCATTTCCCAGAAAACAAGGTTTTTGCCTAGGTAGGTGCCTAGGTTTACACGTCGAGCGGATCGCGAGAAGGATAGCTCCCGAGCACCGTTGTCTCCAGCGCATACTCCCTGAGCTGCGCCAGAGCTGCCTGCAGCTCAGGGTCAAGCCGGTGCCCATTGCAGTCGACATAGAAGATGTACTCAAAAGTTGCGCGTTGAGCCGGCCGAGACTCGATCATCATCAGGTTCACCCCCTCGTTTTCAAAGGTGCGCAAAGCCTTCACCAGCTCGCCAGGGCGGTTGCGCAGATTGAACATAACGCTTGTCTTGTCCTTCCCGGTCTTCGCGGGCTCGTTGTAGCCAAGCACGATAAACCGAGTCCGATTCGAGGGGTTGTCCTGAATGTGCTCCACCAAGACAGGAATGCCTACGGTCTCAGCCCCGAGCTTGTTTGCGATCGCAGCACTCTCAGGATCGTTCAGCGCCCTCTCGGCAGCCTTCGCAGTAGGAACGGATTCGACAATATCGGCATTAGGCAGATTCGCTCGTAGCCACCGCTTGCACTGAGAAGCCGGCTGAGGTCCGGCGTAAACCCGCTTGACTTCATCGAAAGAAGAAGCGACAGACACAAGGTGGTGATGAATCGGCACGTAAACCTCGGCACAGATCTTCACATTGGTCTGAGGAAACATGTCGAGCGTCTCCGGCACAACCCCCGCAACGGAGTTCTCGATCGGCGCCACCCCATAATCGGCATTCCCCTGCTCGATGGCCTGAAAGACATCCTGAATGCTGTCCTGCGCCGAAAAGGACGAGCTGTGCCCAAAGGTCTGCAAAGCAGCCATATGCGTAAACGTCCCCGGAGGCCCCCAGTAAGCCGCCATCAAAGGCTTCTCAGCCGCCCTGGCGGCGCTGATGATCTCACGAAATATTGCCACGAGCTGGCGGTGCTGCAAGACCCCGGGATTGATCCGCTCGAGCTTGTCGTAAATCTGCTTCTCGCGCTCTGGAGTGAAATAGGGACGATCCGTCTTGCCCTTCACAAGGCCCACTTCCTTCGCCAAATCGACTCGACGAGAAAGGATTTGCACGAGCTGTTCATCGATGGAATCGATGTCTTGCCTGATTTCGTCAAGAGAGCGCTGGGACATTTAGCAGATGATGACCGATTGAGTCCAGCGTCTGGCTAAACTAACCGAAGCAAAGCGACTTGGACGAAATCTTCCGCCCCTTCATACCGCTCCGAGATCTTGGGCCTAGGCAGATCTTGATTCACGTGATCGACATTCTCCTGGTCGCGTACCTAACCTATCGCCTGCTCACCCTTGTTCGCGGCACCCGGGCATGGCGAATCATCTTCGGCGTCATCGGTTTCGCAATCGTTCTCATCCTCAGCCAAACCCTCGGCTTGAACACTCTGAACTGGCTCCTGACGAAGGCAACCTACCTAGCTCCTGCAGCGCTCGTCCTCCTCTTTTTGCCAGAGCTGAGAGCCGCCATCGAAGGTTTCGGAACCCTCCCTCAACGACTTGTACCCGTCACCGCCGCCACCGCGGAGGATCGAGCGGAGGCCCGGACGATCGAAGAGCTCGTCGCCGCCTGCACCGAAATGGCCGCGGAAAGTGTCGGCGCTCTCATCGTCCTCGAAAAGGACGCCCGACTGGAGGAAATCACGGCAAACGGCGTCATGCTCAACGCACGAGTCAGCGCGCCCCTTCTTTGCTCGATCTTCTACGAAGGCAATCCACTGCACGACGGCGCGGCGGTAATTCACGGCGACATAATTCGATCTGCCGCGTGCCGCCTGCCCCTCAGCGAGTCTCAGCGGCTGGATCAGAGTGTCCACATGCGTCACAGAGCTGCCGTGGGCGTGACTGAGGCGTACGACTGCATCGTCATCGTCGTAAGCGAGGAGCGGGGCACCATCAGCATCGCCAAGGAAGGCAAGCTTCGTCGCCTGGCAACCGCGCACGAGCTCAGAGACTTTCTGAATGGCGAGCTTCGACACATGCCTATCCGAGAAGAATTGCCACGCAAGAGCCGATTGCAATCGAGGAAGCAATCGAAGGTCAAGAGCTGATGGAAGCAACCAAGCTGAACTGGCCCCTTGCAATCGCATCGCTCGTGATGTCGCTGTTGATTTGGACGTGGGTGTATCTGCAGAACCTCAATATGGATACCCGCACCTTCGGTGCCAGAGTCGTGGTCGAGCGGCTGCCTGAGAAGATGGTGATCACCAAAATGCCCGCGACTCTGGAGGTCCGCGCGAGCGGCTCCAAGACCAAATTGGCCCAGATCGACCCAGCACAAATTCAAGCCGTCGTGTCGCTCACGAATGCGACGCCAGGAAGACGGTCTTATAAAGTCACCCTCTATCCGGTCCATTATCAGGAATTCTTTGCCGATCAGACCTATACCGTCCCAATTGAGATCGAGCCCATCGCAACCCGCAAGATGACCGTCGAGGCGGAGACGGTGGGCCAGCTTAGCGACCCTGCGATTGTGTTAGACGAGATCATGATCGACCCGGAGACGGTCACGGTGACGGGTCCCAAGAGTGTGGTGGAGCAACTCGCCAAAGCGCGAGCAAGGTTCGATCTCTCGCCAATCGGACTCACCACGAACAGCGCCCAAAGTCCAGGCGTTGAGCTACTCCTGCCGAACGGCACCGTGCCGCGCGATGTGAAGCTAGAGGTTGAGCCAATGCTCGTCACCATGCAGGCGCTGATCAACGCAGCTCCCCAGCAAAAGCTCGTTTTCATCAACCCCAACATTCAGGGCAGCCCTCCGGAGGGATTCATGTCCGCAGGGTATGAGCTCATTCCGAACCAGGTGACCCTCAGGGGCCCCAGCCGAATCGTTGCCGCCGTCACCCAGATCATGACTGACCCGGTCAGCCTGAGCGGCGTCAAGGAAACCAGGGATTTCACGGTAAACCTTAGGGTGCCGCAAGGCTTAACCGTCGATAAGCGACGAATAACCGTTCGGGTAATCGTCAAGCTGATCCCCACTACAGCAGGGACTCCACCCAAGGGTCCATGACGGAGATTCGGCCCATTCATGCGGAAGAGGCAGAGACCTTCCTCCGACTGATGTGCTCCGCCTTTGATCTCGATTTTCTGCGCGCGAGAAGCGTTTTCTTCACCGAGCCCTATTACGATCTAACGCGGAAGTGGGCACTCTTCGAATCTGGCGAGATGCTATCGGTCCTTACGACAACTCCCCTCATCTTTGGATGGGGTAGCGCGGTTGGAATTGCCGGAGTCGCAACACTTGCTAGTGCGCAGCGGCAGGGTCAGGCGGCGAGGCTCATTGCGAGGGTCCTCGAGCACTCGCGTGAATCTGGAGAAGGTCCGGCCGTGCTGTTCGCTGCAAACCCGCGCCTATATGAGCGGTTAGGGTTTGAGACAGTTGACCATGTACTGCGCGGCGGTCTGGCGGGCGACGACTCGTGGGAATTACAGAACCCCTTGCGAACCGAGCAGGTGCAAGCGATCTATACAACTTGGTCAGAACAGGACATAAACCGATTGCGGCGCGACGAACGGCGTTGGGCACTCTGGAGCTGGAACTTTCGGGTGTGTTCCAGTTACTCGGATGGCTATTTTGCGAGCGAACCGGGTGCCCTCCGGGAGGCAATCTTTTCTTCCCAACCGGTGGCCATGCCTCTACCGGAGCACTCCGAGTGGTTCGGGCAGTCGCGAGTATCCGACCTACTGGAGCTTTCCTTGCGAGCGCCACAACGCGAGTTGCACCTGATGACGCGGCAGTGCCCAGGAGTCCCACTGATGTTCATGACCGACCAGTTCTGAGAACGACTCTAAAGTAAACTCTTAGATTCAAATTCATGTTAGACAAACTCCGGGAGATCGAGGCTCGTTTTGAGGGGGTGGAGTCGGATTTTCAGAATCCGGACCTCTTGACGAACCCGAAAGAGATACAGCGTCTCGGAAAGCTGCGCTCCGACCTGGAGCCGATCGTGGGCGCCATTCGCGAGTACCGGAAGGCTCTGGGCGACCAGGAGCAGGCTCAGGCGTTGCTCGAAGATCCTGAAATGAAGGACATGGCGCTGATGGAGCTCGACTCCACACGCACCCAGGTAGCCGAGCTCGAGCAACGGCTGAAGCTGATGCTCGTCCCCAAGGATCCGTACGACGACAAGCCGGTGATTATCGAGATTCGGCCGGCAGCGGGCGGGGATGAGGCGGGGCTGTTTGCCAACGAGCTGTTCCGCATGTACCTGCGCTACTGCGAGCGGAAGAAGTGGAAGACGGAGATCATCGATCTTGAGGAGAGCGGCATCGGCGGGCTAAGCCGGGTTGTGTTCAAAGTCGACGCGCTCGGCGCCTATTCGCAACTCAAGTTTGAGAGCGGCGTCCATCGCGTGCAGCGGGTGCCGGCAACGGAAAGCCAAGGCCGCATCCATACGTCCACGGTGACGGTGGCGGTATTGCCAGAGGCGGAAGAGGTGGACGTCCACATCGATCCGAAGGAGCTAGAAATCAGCACCTTCTGCTCGTCGTCCGCTGGCGGCCAGCACATGCAGAAAAACGAGACGGCGATCCGGATCATTCATAAGCCGACGGGGCTGGTCAGCACATGCCAGGACGAGCGGAGCCAGGCTCAGAACAAGATCAAGGCGATGTCGGTTTTGCGCTCAAAGCTCCTCCAGATGAAGCAGGACGAGCAGCATAACGAGATTTCTGGCATCCGCAAAGGGCAAATCGGATCGGGCGAGCGGGCGGAGAAGATTCGAACGTACAACTTCCCGGAGGCCCGCATCACGGACCACCGGATCAAGATGACCGTGCACAACCTGTCCGCATTCCTGGAAGGCGACATGGAAGACATGATCAGCGCGCTCGTTCAAGACGAGCAGGCGCGGAAGCTGGCGGAAGAAGAGTAATTAGGAAGTGCTCCCGCACTCCCTAAAGCTTAGAGATTTCTCTTCACGCGATCGATGATGGCGGCCTTTTGCACGCCTCCGATGATCGTATCAACCACCTTCCCGCCCTTGAGGAACGTTAGGTTGGGGATGCCCTGAACTCCGTAACGGATCGCCACTTCGGGTGCCTCGTCCACGTTCACCTTGAGGAAGGTTGCTTTCCCGTCCATCTCCAGCGCAGCAGCCTCAAACTCCGGCTCCATGCGACGACAAGGGCCGCACCACGGGGCGGAGAAATCGACGAGGACCAGGCCATCGCCTTGCAGCGCCTTCTGGTCGAATTCCGATTGACTGACTTCAATGACCGTGCTCATTTGGATTTCATCTTACCTCGTGGTTATTAAATAGTCAAGCGTGTGTTTAACTAACATTCGGAGTATGCTTAGACTATGGCTATGCTGAGTCTCGATGCAAGGGCGCGTGTGTTTGCCGCGCTATCTGATTCGACTCGCCTAAAGCTCGTGGAGTTGCTCGCGGAAGAAGACGAGCTTTGCGGCACGCACATCGCCAATAGGGCCGGTATCAGCCTGGCGCTGCTCAGCCACCACTGGAGAGTCCTCTCAGATGCGGGCCTGGTGGTGAAAGAACGGCGCGGACAGCGCCAATTCTGCCGCCTCGACCGAGAGGCTCTCGCCGCCGCCTTCGAATACGTCTGGCCTCAGCGCCGCCTTCGCTCGCACCTGGCTCAACCTTCCGAAACTCAGCTCGTATTAGAATGAAGGCATGACGCAGTCGGAGCAGGCTGAGATGACGGAACTCCTTCAGCGGGCGCATGCCATCCAGGAGGAGGGTGCCTCCCTCGGCCCGGAGCACGAAGCGTTTATCAAAGCAGCGGAAGAAGCTGGGATACATCGCGACGCGGTTCTGCAGGCGGTTCGTGAAAGGCTCGTCGTTCCGAAGGGACTGTTTCAAGAGGGGCAATTCGTTTTCGCCAAGTCCGCGGATAGCCACTTTTATGTGGCCGAGCTGCTGGAGTTCGAGGGGCCTAGTGCCAAAGTCAGGTTCTTGACTGGCGGCGATGCCCTGGTTTCCGGCAATGACATTCGCCTCTTCTCGATCTCGCCCGGCCTGAAGCTCGGCGTGTTTTCGAGGGCAATGGGCATGTGGTCCAAGGGCTCGGTCGTCGGTTATGACCCTGTAGCAAGGCAAATCGAGATCGACAGCTACGGAACGAAGGAGAGCCTGCCGCTCACCAAGGTTCGGATGCTCCCCGACCGCACCTCGCAAGAGCTAGCCGTGCAAACGAAGCTGATGCTCTACAGCGCCGCCGCTTTCCTCTGCGGGACCGGGGCTGGAATGGTCATCATGAAGCTTCTAGCCCGATGAGACCCGACCCGAACAAAGACCGCAACGACACCATCGTCCCCGAATACTGGACCCTCGGCGAGGATTTCCAGGATTCGATCCGACGCGCAGGCTACGAGTCGGAGACAGTGGAAGGGATTGCGGTGGATATCCACGATATTCTTCAGGCCGCTGATGTGATCCGTGCGACGGTGGAGGGCGAGGGGGAGCTGAAGGACAAGGTCGAGCTCTTGATTTTCGAGCTCGACCACATCCGCTGGCACTGCGACGCCGCCATCGAGCACCTGACTGCGGCCAAAGCAAAAATGTAGTCGCACCGTGCCTGCGTCCGGATCCCTCCCCCTTCCGAGGGGGTTAGGGGAGACGGTCCGGAATCGCCGGCTCACAAAGGATCCTTGTGCCTGCGTTCGATCTTCGGGCTGTTGAGAGGCTGCACGCAGGCACAAGCCATCCTGCGACTACAGGCGGAGTCCCCACGCAGGCACGGAGCCTGCGACTACAGGCGGTGGAGTTTCTTTGCGAATCCTTGTGTCCGTACCACCTCGTAGTCGTGCCCACAGTCTGCCGGCCACGCGCAGAGGAACACCAAAGGCTCGTCTCCAGTATTCACCGTCCGATGCGCCAGGTGTCCATGAACGTAGTGGGTAGACCCCGCCGCCATCTCCTGCACCTCCACATTACGCGCATGGTCCATCAACACCAGAGCGCCCTTGCCCGACACCATGATGCACAGCTCGCATCGATCCTGCTTCAAGTGAAAGTGTCCCCGCGTCATGAAATACTCATCGCCCACCACACCCGGCATCAGCACCGTGTTCCCCCAAAGCACCGCCCCCTCCGTTCCGTCCGCTACCGGGAACCAGGTCTGGGTGACATACAGCAGTTGACCGCTAATGAGCGCCGCTGCAGCCTCATCCTGCCAATAACCCGCCAGGTCCCCCACCGTCCGCCGAATCTCGGTAAGGTCCCCCTCCAACATTCCAGTCGAGAGGTTTGTGAGGGTCGGAGGAACGGTGAGCTGCATGACGGAGAGACTACCGAAGCGAATGCGGAATCGGTAGTCTTCGCATGTGCCAAAGCTTCGCGTCGCAGACGTAGCCCTCGACCCGCGGTCGGGTGGTGCGGAGGCACTGTACACGTATCGTGCAGACCTGGAAACCCGGCCCGGCGAGGCAGTCTACGTCCCGCTAGGCACCCGCTCCGCGATGGGCTTCGTCACCTCGGTTTATGAGGCGACGGAGGCCGACCTGGGCTTTTCGTTCGAAAGGTTGCGGCCCGTTTCGGGTCAGGTCGAGGGGCTTTCTTTGCCAGAGCCGCTCGTCGACCTGGCCAAATACGTCGCCGAGGAATATCTCTGCTCCTTGCCCGTCGCGCTTAGCCCCGCAGTTCCTCCAGGCGTCCGCGACCGGCTCGCCACCTGCTGGACTCTCGTGGGAGAGCCGACGAAGGACCTCACACCTTTGCAACAGGAAGTCGTGAGAACCCTCGCAGACAACGGCGGCTTCGTCATGGATCAGAAGTCTAAGCCACTCCCCGCCTCCTCCCTTCGCGTCCTCCGGCTTCTTAAGAACAAGGGCCTGGTCAAGCAAACGCAGCGCCTGCTCCCGTTCGGAGAGAAGCGCAAGAGCCAGAGCATGCTCCGCCTGACCAGCGACTCCCTGAAAGTCGAAGAGTTCCTGAAAGGAGCAGGCAAGAAGCGCCCCGCACAGGCCCTTACCGTCATGCGCCTCCAATCCGCAGAGCGGGCCGCGTTCAGCGCATCCGAAATCAAGGCGCTTGCCGGAGTAACTGACGCCACCTTGAAAGCACTCACCGAGGCGGGTCTTCTAGAATCAAGCGAGGGGCTGCAGGTCACCAAAGCCTCGCCGCCGACGCCCAACCGCTACCAGCGACTCGCCATCGACGCCATCGTAGATCCCGTCTCCCGAAGAGCCCACGAAGGTTTCCTGCTCTACGGCGTCACCGGCAGCGGCAAAACCGAGGTGTATCTGCGCGCGGCCGCCGAGGCACTGAGGATCGGCCGGCAGGTCCTCTACATCGTCCCCGAAATCGCCCTCGCCACCCAGGCGATCGCTCAGCTAAGAGAGCGCTTCGGCCAGGGGATCGCTCTCATGCACAGCGAGCTGCCGGCCGCCGAGCGGCTGCAGAACTGGCTGAGAATCAGAAGCGGCGAAGCTGGCGTGATCCTCGGCGCACGCTCCGCCCTCTTCGCTCCCATCAGCAACCTCGGCCTGATCATCGTCGACGAGGAGCATGAGGGGAGCTATAAGCAGGAGAGCGCCCCCCGCTATCATGCCAAATCCGTTGCGATGTACCTGGGGGAGCGGCACAAATGCCCGGTCGTGCTGGGCTCAGCGACCCCGAGCGTCGAGTCGTATTACGAGGCTGAGCAGATGGAGATGGGCGGGCACGGCCTGACCCTGCTCTCACTTCCAGAGCGTGCCGCCGACGCCTCCCTGCCGGAAGTCGACATCGAAGACCTCACCCTCGGCTACCGCGCCGGCCGCCCCGTCATCGTCACCCCCGAGCTCGACCGCCGCATCCGCGCGACTCTGGACAAGGGCCAGCAGGTCATCATCTTCCTCAACCGCCGCGCCTACTCCCCCTCGCTCCTCTGCCGCGACTGCGGTTTCCGACCAGAGTGCCCGAACTGCGCCGTCAGCCTCAGCTATCACCAACGGGATGGCCGATTAAGGTGCCACCACTGTGGCTACGCGCGCAGGCTCACGCCCACCTGTCCCAAGTGCGGAGGCCAAAGGCTGAACCCACTTGGAGCCGGCACCGAGAAGGTCGAGGAAATGATCACCGAAATGTTTCCCGACTCCCGCGTCGCTCGCTTGGACCGGGACATCGCGCGCAAGAAAGGAGCTCTCGAAGAAGTGCTCGCGAGCTTTCGAAGTGGCGACATCGGCATTCTCGTCGGCACGCAAATGGTGGCTAAGGGGCTCGATTTCCCGAACGTCACCCTCGTGGGCGTCATCGCCGCAGACGTGTCCTTAAACATCCCGGATTTTAGGAGCAGCGAGCGGACGTTTCAATTGCTCTCCCAAGTCGCGGGCAGGGCCGGAAGGGGGAAGGCGATTGGCACGGTGGTCGTCCAGACCTTCAATCCGCTGCACCCCTCAATCGTCGCCAGCCAAACCCACGACTACCCGTCCTTTTACGAGCACATGCGGAAAGAACGCGAAGAGGCGGGATACCCCCCTTTCCGCCGCCTCGTTAACGTCCTCCTCAGCAGCGAGGACCGGACCGCACTCATTCAAGCCACCGAGGAAGTGACCAAGCGGCTGCACGCCCTCGAACCCGCCGTGCAGCCGCTCGGCCCGGTCGACTGCGCTGTCGAACGGCTGCAGGGCAAGTGGAGACGTCACGTCCTGCTCAAGCTCGCTCCAGAGACATCGCCGAAGCCGATAGCGGAATGCCTCCTCGGCTTCTCACCAAAGGGAGTTACTATCCTCTTGGACGTCGATCCTTATAACTTAATGTAGTCGCAGCCTCCGTAGCTGCGAACCTCGGGAGAACGTGCAGGCACGCAGCCACGGAGGCTGCGACTACAATTCCTTTTCAGATGAACAAGGTCTTCTCGTCACCGCAGCTAGCACTTGATGACGTGCTGAAAGACGACCTCACAATCATGGTCGGTGGCTTCGGGCCCTGCGGCTTGCCGGAAAACCTGATCGACGCCGTCCTGGCCCATGGGGCAAAGAACCTCACGATCATCAGCACGGACTGCGGCGTGCCCGATTACGGCATTGGAAAGCTCATCACCGCAAAGAGAGTTCGCAAGCTCATCGCCGCCTACGTCGGAGAAAACCCGGAATTCACTCGCCAACTCCTCGGCGGCGAGATCGAGGTCGAGCTGAACCCGATGGGCACCCTCGTCGAGCGAATACGATCAGGTGGCGGGGGCATCCCGGCCTTCTTCACCAAAACCGGCTATGGAACGAAGGTTGCCGAAGGCAAAGAATCGCGCCACTTCGGAGAAGACGGGTTCCTCATGGAGCGATGGCTGAAGGCTGACCTAGCGCTCATCAAAGGCCACAAAGCCGATACCACCGGCAACGTCTTGTTTGATAAAACAGCGAGGAACTTCAACGCCGTCATGGCCCCTGCAGCCACGACCGCGATCGTCGAAGTAGAGCAGATCGTTGAACCTGGAAGCCTCGATCCGGATTGCATCCACACCCCCGGAATTTACATCGATAGGATCGTCCAAGGGACTGCCTACGAGAAGCGAATCGAGCGCCGTATGACTCGCAGAGACCCATCAAAGTTCCCGCTTTAAGGCTGTTGCCCATTCGTCCCAAAAGCGCGA
>JBGGMI010000220.1:0-37661 GCA_041288075.1 Fimbriimonas sp. | reverse complement strand
GACTGGCTGAATCCGGGCTCGCAGTATTGGGAGCAGGCACTGGTTGGATCGGTGCTTTACACCGCCCTGATCTTCTTCTTCACCTACTTCTGGACAGCCATCCAGTACAACGTGGAAGACATTGCAAACAACCTGAAGCGCGGCGGCTCGTTCATTCCCGGCGTGCGTCCGGGCAAGCAGACGAAGGACTTTCTCGACTCTGTGATCTCAAAGATCACGATCGTCGGCGCGGCCTTCATCGCGGTCGTCGCCTTGCTCCAATACATCGGCCCGAAGATCGCCAACATCAACCCGCAGTACGTAAACATCATCGGCGGCACCTCGCTGCTCATCATGGTGAGCGTGGCGCTGGAAACGATGCGGCAGATCGAGGCGAATCTGTTGATGAAGCAATACGGCAGCTGATGGTAAGGCGGTTAGGCAGTAAGGGGGTAGGGACACAGAGCTCCTGCACACCGTCCTTACTGCCTTACCTCCTCACCTCCTTACCGATCGACATACAATGAGCCTCCATCTCGTCCTCATCGGTCCCCCGGGAGTCGGGAAGGGCACGCAAAGCGCCCTTCTCGACTCTCGTCTGCATCTGAAGACCCTCTCATCCGGCGAGATTTTCCGGCGGGAAATTGAAGCGCAGACAGACCTCGGCCGCCTAGCTCAGCGCTACATCGAGCACGGCGAACTCGTGCCGAACGGGGTGACCATCGAGATGATGGCGAAGCGTCTGCGCGAACCCGAAATCCGCAAGCACGGGTTCGCACTCGATGGATTTCCTCGAACGCTCCGCCAAGCCGAAGCCCTAGAGGAGTTGCTCACCGACTTGGACATGCCGCTCGACAAGGCGATCGCTCTCGATGTTCCTGCCGAAGTCGTCATCGAGCGCCTCACGGGCCGCATGGGCTGCACGAAATGTGGCGAGATCTATCATGCCCGAAACAAGCCGCCCAAGCGAGAAGGCCTTTGCGACAAGTGCAACGGACCCCTCTTCGTTCGCCAAGACGACAAAGAGGAAACGATCCGCGAACGATTAAAAGTCTTCAACGAGCAGACGCAGCCGGTCATCGACTTTTACGAATCAAAGGGCACGCTGCAGCGAATCTCCGCCTCGAATTCACCTGAGGAAGTCTATCAGGAGATCGTCACCGCTCGGTGATCGTCCTTAAAAAGACCTCTGAGATCGCGATGATGCGCGAGTCGGGCCGCGTGGTCGCGAGAGCGCTTCGGATCATGTCTGAGGCGATCGTGCCCGGCAAGACCACACCTAGGGATCTCGATGAGCTTGGTGGACGAATTGTCGCCGAAGCCGGAGGAGCATGCAGCTTCCTGAACTACCGAGGCTTCCCCGCCAACGCCTGCATCTCGCCGAATAACGTGGTCGTCCACGGAATCCCAAACGACGTTCCCCTGCTAGATGGCGATATCATCAGCCTCGACATGGGCGTGCTGTTGAATGGTTGGCATGCCGACGGAGCCTGGACCTACCCAGTGGGGACGATCTCGGTAGAAGCTCAAAGGCTGCTAAATGTGAGCCGCGAGTCGCTTTACCAAGGCATCGGGAAGGCTAGGGCCGGCAACCGAATCGGCGATATCGCTCACGCTGTCCAGCGTTATGTGGAAGGTAACGGCTACTCCGTCGTACGCGATCTGGTGGGCCACGGAATTGGCCGGCAGCTGCACGAAGAGCCCCGCTCCGTTCCGAACTTTGGAAGAGCGGGCAAAGGGGAGCTGCTGCGCGAAGGAATGACGATCTGCATCGAGCCGATGGTCAATCAGGGAACGCACAAGGTGATCACCCTGCCCGACAAGTGGACGCTCGTTACGGCCGACAAGAAGCTATCGGCCCACTTCGAACACACGATCGCCATCACGAAGGGCGGACCCGAGATCCTGACCCAGGAATAGTCCTTAGCCTGATTTGCGCCAGTACACGCCGGTCCAGTCCACTTCCTCCAGAGGGTCAGTGATCTTGCGCTCCGCCCGAAACTCGTCCACCGCCGTTTTGCACATATGCACGGAGTAGTCGTCGATCAAGATGAACCCACCTGGTGAGACCTTGTCGTAGAGGTTGTTCAGCGCGTCCATGGTCGAGCTGTACATGTCTCCATCGAGCCGCGCGACTGCCAGCTTCTCAATCGGAGCAGTTGGCAGGGTGTCTTTGAACCAGCCCTTGAGGTACTTCACCCCGTCCGTCAGGTCGTAGCGCTCAAAGTTCGCCTGAACCTCCTCGATCGAAACCGCTAGTTCGCTGCGCAAGTGCCAAGTCGAGCCCGCGTCGGCCGGGTGGTTAGGATCGGGAGGAGGCAGTCCTTCAAAGGAGTCTGCGACCCACACGGTTCGATCCGTTGCGCGGTAAGCATTGAAAGCTCCGCGCATAAAGATCGTCGCCCCTCCGCGCCACACTCCGGTTTCGATCGCGTCCCCAGGAATGTCGTCTTCGATCGCGGTCCTGATGCAGTAATGCAGGTTATCGATGCGAAGCCGCCCGATAGAGGTAAGCGCCATCGGAGTGACACCCTTCCCAAGCCGCCGGTTCTCATCCGTAAACAACGTGGAGGACGTGAGTCGAACTCCGGTGCCGTCCGCCAGCTTGTGCAGCGCGCGCCGCAATGGATTGTTTCGCTTCAACGGCTGATACTCGAATTCCTTGAAAAGCTCGTTCGTGAGAGCCCGCTTGAGGAGTTCGATGTACGCCTCGCTAACCGCATCCATCCCGCAATGCTACACGAGCCCCGCCGCCCCTCGCAAGCTATAATCAAGGGGTGAGGTTGCTTGAAGCCCTCGAGAGGCCCTTCCTCATCGGTGACGGCGCGAACGGTACGTGTCTCGCCGAACGCGGCTTCACCCGCCAGCCGTACGACCTCGCCAACATCCTTGCCCCGGAGCTCGTCCGAGCTGTCCATGCCGAGTATTTTGAGGCGGGTGCCGACTTCGTCGAGACGAATACGTTTCAGGCCAATCGCTTGCGACTCGGCGACTCCGCCTTCAGCATCACCGACCTCAACGTAGCCGGAGCCCGCCTGGCACGCGAAGCGGCAGGCGACACCGGAATCGTTCTCGGCGCGATCGGTCCGTGCGGAAAGCCGATGGAGCCGATCGGCGCGATCAGCGAAGAGATGGTGCGCGAATCGGTTCGGGAGCAGGCTGCGGCTCTCCAAGAAGGCGGCGTAGATGGCTTCCTGCTCGAGACGTTCACGGACATGTGCGAGCTAAAAGCTTCCGTTGAGGCTGTGCGTGAGGTGTCCGATCTGCCGATCATCGTCAGTAAGGCGTACATCGAAGACGGCGAAATGCTCGCCGAGGGCCTCCCGACTCGCTGCACTCGCGAGATGGCAGAGTTCGGCGTAGTGGCCGTTGGCGCGAACTGCATCGTCGGCCCCCAGCGCATGCTCGACCTGGTCCGCCAGATCAGCGAAGTGACCGACCTACCCATCATTGCAATGCCAACCCCTGGCATGCCGCAGCTTGTGAAGGGACAAGTCACTTACGACACCTCCCCCGAATACTTCGCCAAAGCCACAGCTCGCTTAATCGAAGAAGGGGCGAGGATTGTTGGCGGATGCTGCGGCACGACGCCCGAGCACATTCGGCAGCTCCGCGCGGTCCTCGAGGCTGCTCAGCTCAAGCCGAAGAAGCGAACGGCCACCTCCGCTGTGGTTTCTGAACGAGCGCCCTTAGCAAAGAGCGAGCCAAGTGAGCTCTCCCGCAAGGTGCGCAAGAAGTTCGTCACCGCCGTCGAGATGGATGTCCCACGCGGACTCAACATCGACAAACTCTTAGCCGGTGCCAAGTCCCTCAAGATCGCCGGAGCGGACGTTATCAACATTTCCGACGGCGCAAGAGCTCGTCTGCGAATGAACCCCGCAGCCGTGAGCAACCTCATCCAGACCAAGGTCGGCATAGAAGTCACGATGCACTTCTCGTGCCGCGACCGAAACCTGCTGGCCATCCAAAGCGACCTCCTAGGCTGGCACGCCCTCGGCCTGAGAAACATCCTCGCCATCACCGGCGACCCCGCCAACATCGGCGACTACCCGAGCGCGACGAGCGTGTTCGACATAGACGCAATCGGCCTCTGCCGCATTCTGAACCGCTTTAACGAAGGCATCGACCTCGCCGGATATTCCGTTGGCGTCCAATGCGCCTTCACCATCGCCTGTGCCTATAACCCGATGGCACTTGATGGCGAGACCGAGATGGACCGCCTCAAACGAAAGATCGACGCCGGAGCTCAAATCGTCTACACCCAGCCCGTGTTCGACAAAGCCTTCGCAGACAAGGCAGCCGAGGACTGCGCCGCCCTCAACGTGCCCGTCCTCGTAGGTGTGTTGCCGCTAAGATCGATGCGGCACGCCGAGTTCATGCACAACGAAGTCCCCGGCATCCACATCCCCGACTGGCTCCGCCAACGAATGGCCGAAGCTCCCGACGATGCTTCCGCGCTGGAAGTGGGAATCGAAGAAGCGCAAGCGTTGGCATGCGAGATAAGGCGTGTCGCCCAAGGCCTCTATCTCATGCCCCCCTTCGGCAGCAACATCATCGCCGAGCGAGTCATGTCGGCGATCATCTAGAGCGCCTGGTGCCAGACGTCGTGCTCCGAATCCATAAGCGTATCAAGTCGTCCATCTGCGTTCCGGAGCCGAGCCGCTAACAATCGCGCCAGATTCGCTAAGACCATAAAGCCTGCTTGCCGGTCCGAGGAAAGCTGTGCCCGCAACTCCTTCGCAGGAAAGCGCGCCGCCGAAACAAAGCCCTGCGCTACAAAGTGTGCATGCCTGGGGCCGCCGTCGACGAACGACACTTCACCCAAAATCCCGTTGGGACCCACTTCGCGGAGCTTGTCGTTGTCGTGGGTGAGGACGTTTACTTTGCCTTCGAACACGACGAAGAGGTCCCCTTCCGGCGAGCCAATAACGCCCAGCTGCTCAGTCGCGAGAAAGTTTTCCTTCCTGCCAACTGAAGCAATGGCTTCCGTCTGTTCGAGGCTTAGACCTTGTGTCAGGAGGCTCCGCTTTAGCAATTCAGCAATTTCGCTCATGTGATCAAGTCTATCTAGCCCGGTGCGTCCGGATGCGAGAGAGTTGTCTTCCCATGCTTTAATAGCTTGAAGGCAATGGAGCTAAGGAAGACGCTGTATACGCCAGCCTGGCGGGACCCGAAGGTCATTCGTGCCCAGTCTCGGTCCATGCGCATGCGGCCGGTGGTTGCCTTTCTTACGGCCGGCTGCCTCCTGGCTCTATTCTTGCCGGACAAGATGGACTATGGAAAGGCGATCAGCATACAGCTTGCGACTGGCGGCTTTTCGGCTCGGAGCCTCTTTCTGCTCATGTTCGTCACCCTGGGCTACGTTGGCGTGAGGCTATGGCACTGGGGCGCGAAGGGTGCCTGCACCTTTGCAGCGTTCACCATGCTGACGCTTGGCGTCATAGCGTTTACGCATCCATTCTCAAAGCTGCACAACACCGCGTTCGTGGCGCTTAGCATTTCGCTCTGTACCGGTCACGCGGCTCTGTTTTATCGAGATATCGATGGGCGGCTGTTTTTGCCGGCGGTTGGGGCGCTAGCTGGGCTGTGCCTCTGCCCCTTTAGCTTGGGGGTTGGCGAGCGGTTGATGGTGGCTTCAACTTGCGTGAGCCTTTGCATCCTCTACTACGGAGATCTCGATCCCTAATGAAGGTGCGAGGAGTAGGGGGTCGAGGGTCGAGGTGTTTAAGCCAGCTTATAGAAATCTCGGTACCAGGCGACGAACTTTCCGATTCCTTCCTCGAGTGAGGTGCTCGGCTTGAAGCCTGTGGCCGCCTCGAGTGCGGATGTGTCGGCGTAGGTTGCCGGAACGTCGCCGGGCTGCATGGGGAGCATCTCCTTTACGGCGGTCCTCCCCCACGCCTGCTCCATGATTTCGATGAAACGCATGAGCTCGACGGGCTCGCTGTTTCCTATGTTGTACACCGCGTACGGCGGCGTTTGGCCCTCGCGTTGGGGCACTTTGTCCAAGGTAGCTATGACGCCCGTGGCAATGTCGTCGACGTAGGTGAAGTCGCGCTTCATCTGGCCGTGGTTGAAAACCTTGATCGGCTTGCCTTCCAGGATCGCTCGGGTGAAGAGGAAGGGTGCCATGTCGGGTCTTCCCCAAGGGCCGTAAACCGTGAAGAACCGTAGACCAGTCGTCGGGAGATTGAAGAGGTGGCTGTACGTGTGCGCCATTAACTCGTTCGATTTCTTCGTGGCCGCATAGAGGCTGACGGGGTGATCGACGTTATCCGTCTCCGCGAACGGCATCTTGGTGTTCCCGCCGTACACGGAGCTGCTCGAGGCATAGACAAGGTGCTCGATGTTACGGTGTCTGCAAGCTTCCAGGATGTTTGCGAAACCAACAAGGTTCGAGTTGATGTAGGAAAGAGGGTTTTCGAGCGAGTAGCGAACGCCGGCCTGGGCGGCGAGGTGGACGACGCTGGACACTTCGCGGAACGCCTTCTTCAGTTTCATGCTGTTCTCGAGCTCTCCTCGCATGAAGGTAAAGCCGGCATTCTTCTGAAGCTCGCGCAGGCGTGCCTCTTTGAGCGAAACTTCGTAGTAGTCGTTGAGGTTGTCGTAGCCTATGACTTCGTCGCCGCGGTCGAGCAGCTTCTGGGCCACGTGCATACCGATGAAGCCCGCCGCTCCCGTTACAAGAATTTTCGCCATAAGCTAGGCTCCGATCGTGTAGTACTCGATGCCTGCGCGCTCGGCGAGGGCATGATTGTAGAGGCGACGGCCGTCGAAGAGGAGGGGCTGCTTCATGCAGGCCGTCAGCCGCTCCAGATCGATTTGCCGGAACTCGTTCCACTCGGTGACGAGCACAAGCACGTCCGCGTCCTCCGCTAGCTCGTATAGATTCTGGACATATTCGATGTCTGGGAATACCGCTCTTACGTTCTCTTCTGCGATTGGGTCGTAGGCGCGAATGCGTCCTCCCTTCTCGAGAACGGCTTCGATGATTCGCAGGGACTTGGCGTCCCGGATGTCGTCGGTGTTCGGTTTGAAGGCGAGCCCCATGAGGCTTACGAGCTTGCCTTTGAAGCCGCCGATCCGATTCTCAATGCGGGAAATGAATCGCTCAACCTGTTGGTTGTTAATCTCGACAACCTCTTTCAGCAGTTCGAAATCGTAGCCAAGGCCCTCAGCGGTCTTGATCATGCCCTGGACATCTTTCGGGAAGCAGCTGCCGCCCCAGCCAAGGCCGGCTTGGAGAAATTGCTTGCCGATGCGGGCGTCGGCGCCCATGCCCTTTGCAACGTCCCCCACGTTCGCTCCGCAAAGCTCGCATATTTGGCTCAGTGCGTTGATGAAGGAGATCTTCATCGCGAGGAAGGCATTCGCCCCGTACTTGATCAGCTCCGCCGAGTTCAGGTCAGTGATGATCATCGGAGCTTGGAGCGGCGCATACAACTCGACCAGCCGCGCGGCTGCTTGCTGGTTCTTGGCACCTATCACAACCCGATCCGGATTCATCGTGTCGTAGATCGCGCTTCCTTCGCGCAGGAATTCGGGATTGCTCACGACGTCGAACAGCTCGTGCGGCACACCTAGCGAGAGAATGATTTGCTCGACCATGTCGCCGGAGCCGATGGGCACGGTCGATTTGTTCACGATGATCGTACGTTTGAAGATGTTTTTCCCAATCTCCGTCGCCACCGCTCTCACCGCCGAGAGGTCAGGGTTGCCATCGGGCAAAGGTGGCGTACCGACGGCGATAAAGATGATCTCGCTTTGTCGAGTCGCGAACTCGATTGACTGGCTGATGCGCAGAAAACCGCTCTTGAGTCCACGCTTTAAAAGCTCTTCGACGCCGGGTTCGTAGATAGGCGGAATGCCTTCTTGGAGCATTTTTGCCTTGCGCTCATCCTTGTCGACGCATATGACGTTGTTCCCCAGCTCGGCAAGCACGACTCCCGTGACTAGGCCGACATAGCCGGTTCCAATAACAGCGATGTTCATAAGTCTTTTTGGCGGCTTTCGTGCCTTCTAAACGCGCACCATAAGCCCCGAACGGCTCTGGCGGAGGATCAAGTTTACCTGGCGGCTAGATTCTGCTCGGCAGTATGCTGCAGCAGTGAGTGAGCAACAACTGGCTGACCTCTTGGAGCAGGTCGTCCCCATCGCGGAAGCCGCCGGCGACGCGATCATGGCCATCTATCTCGACGAATCTCGCGACGCCTGGATCTCTGACAAGGAGGATCGGTCTCCGCTCACCGAAGCTGACCTGGCGGCTCACCATGTCATCGTCGAAGGGCTGGAGCAGCTTGGGCTTGGGTTTCCGATCTTGTCGGAGGAGTCGAAGTCGATTCCTTACGAGGAGCGGAAGGATTGGGAGACGTTTTGGCTCGTCGATCCTTTGGACGGGACCAAGGAGTTTCTGAAACGGAACGGGGAGTTCACGGTGAACATTGCTCTGATTCATCGTGGCGAGCCGGTGCTGGGGGTCGTTGTGGCTCCTGCTTTGGGCGTCACCTATGGCGCGGCTGAGGGGCTTGGGGCTTGGCTGGACGATGGCGAGCGGATGCAGATTCGGGCGAAGGAGTATAAGGGCGGCACTCTGCGAGTGGTGGCGAGCCGGTCGCACGCGGGACCGGACACCGAGGCTTTGATTCAGCAGCTTCGGGACGAGATTGGCGAAGTCGAGCTGGTGTCGATCGGGAGCTCGTTGAAGCTATGTTTGGTGGCGGCCGGCAAGGCGCATCTGTATCCCCGGCTGGGGCTAACCAGTGAGTGGGATGTGGCGGCAGCGCACGCGGTGGTGAATGGTGCGGGGGCTACGCTGACTGATGTGGACGGGAACCCGTTCCGCTATAACAAGGAGAACATTTTGAACCCGTTCTTCATTGTTAGTGCGCCTGGTGCGCCCGGCGTAGCGTAGGCCTTCCGATCCCTCCACATGCTCCATGTGGAGGGTAAAGGCACGCCAAGTCACGCTAAAGGAGAGACCCTCCACACGGCGCGTGTGGAGGGATCAGCTTGGGAGCAGTCCGCCCGCTTCCAAATGCTTGATCACCCTCTCGACGGCTTCTTCGACACTCATTGCCGCGGTGTCGATCACCAGCTCGGCGTTAGTTGGTGCCTCGTAGGGCGACGAGATGCCGGTGAAGTTTTGGATCTTGCCTTCCATTGCCTTCTTGTAAAGCCCCTTCGGATCGCGGCGCTTGCATTCTTCGATGTCGCAGTCGACGAAGACTTCCACGAAGCGGCCGTTGGCGATGAGGTTCCGCGCCATCTCTCGCTCCTTCTTAAAGGGTGAGATGAAGGTGCAGACGGCGATATTGCCCTGCTCGAAGAAGAGGCGAGCCACATGGGCCACTCGTCGGATGTTCTCGTTGCGGTCGTCGTTGTCGAAGCCGAGGTCGCCGCAGAGGCCGTGGCGGACCTGGTCTCCGTCCAGAAGCATCGTCTGGGCACCGCGCGCGTACAGACGCTTTTCCAGTTCCCTGGCGATGCTCGACTTGCCGGAGCCGGAGAGTCCGGTGAACCAGATGACGGAGCCGGGATGGCCGTTGCGCGCTTCCCGCTCTTCTCGAGGGATGTTCCAAGGCTCCCAGACGACGTCTCTAGAGATCGCTTCCTTCTCTCCCGGAGAATCCAGAACGGTCGACGACGCGCCGCGGATCATGCCGGCGCCGACGGTCACGTTAGTGGCGGGATCGATGAGCACGAAGCTGCCGGTCTCGCTGTTGTTCTTGTATTGGTCGAAGGTGAGCGGCTTGGCGGAGACGACTTCGACTAGGCCGATTTCGTTGACGTTGAGCTGTGTCGCCTGCTCGCGGTGGAGCGTGTCGACGTCGATGCGGTAGGTGAGATTGCTGACGTGAGCCATGGCGGACTTCGTCGTGTGCATGATCACATACGGCTTGTTCGGCTCCATCGGCGTTTCGTGCATCCAGCAGAGATAAGCCTCGACGACGTTGCCGATGTTTGGCATGTTGTTCCGCCGCGCGATCATATCGCCTCGGCTGACGTCGACTTCATCTTCTAGCGTAATCACGACGGGGTCGCCGGCGTACGCTTCCTCTAAAGGACCCTCGGGCCCATCGACTCCTTTGACCTTGGAAGTTTGTTTGGAAGGCAGAACCACGATCTCGTCACCCGGCTTGACGGAGCCGGAAGCGACGCGGCCAGCGAAGCCACGGTACTCCCAGTTTGGTCGGAGAACAGTCTGGACCGGGAAGCGGAAGTCGATCAGGTTTCGGCGAGCGCCGACGTTGACGTGCTCCAGGTGGTGCAGAAGCGTTGGGCCGTTGTACCAGGCCATCTTTTCGCTCTTGTTGACGATGTTGTCGCCGAGGAGCGCCGAGATCGGGATGTAGATGATGTCGTCGACGTCGAGCTTGGCGGCGAAGTCTTCGAAATCCTTGACGATCTGCTCGTAGACTTCCTCGCTGTAGTCCACCAGGTCCATCTTGTTGATCGCGACCACAAGATGGGGGATTTGGAGGAGGGACGAGATGAATGCGTGGCGCTTGGATTGGGTGAGGACGCCGTTTCGGGCATCCACGAGGATGATCGCGAGCTCGGCGGTCGAGGCGCCGGTGACCATGTTGCGCGTGTACTGAACGTGGCCGGGCGTGTCCGCGATGATGAACTTGCGGCGTGGCGTGGCGAAGTAGCGGTAGGCGACATCGATCGTGATGCGCTGCTCCCGCTCGGCTCTAAGTCCGTCGGTGAGGAGCGCCAGGTCGACGTACTCTTCGCCGCGACGAGCGCTAGCGGTTTCGATCGCCTCCATCTGGTCTTCGAAGATCGACTTGGTGTCGTACAGCAAGCGCCCGATGAGGGTGCTCTTGCCGTCATCGACGCTGCCTGCGGTGCTGAACCGCAGCATGTCCATGTTCAGGTACGAGGCGTCGACGAACGGAGCGATCGCATCTTGGGTGCTCATCTTAGAAATAGCCCTCGCGCTTGCGGTCTTCCATTGCAGCTTCGCTACGCTTGTCGTCGCTTCGGCCTCCGCGCTCGGTGATTCTTGCGGCGGCGACCTCTTGGATGATCTCTTGGAGATTCGATGCGAACGAGTCGACCGCACCGGTGCAGGTCGCATCGCCAACTGTTCGGAAGCGCACAATCTTCTCTTCCAGCACCTCACCCTCCATCGGGCGCAGGAAATCAGTTGCGGCCAGAAGCATTCCGTTGCGTCGGAAAACTGGGCGGGTGTGACTGAAATAGAGCGATGGCATCGGGATGTTCTCGGCGGAGATGTACTGCCAAACATCCATTTCCGTCCAGTTGCTGATGGGAAATGCGCGGAAGTGCTCGCCGGGGTTTTTGCGCCCGTTGAAAATATTCCAGAGCTCGGGGCGCTGGTTCTTGGGGTCCCACTGGCCGAACATGTCTCGGTGGGAGAAGAATCGCTCTTTGGCGCGGGCCTTTTCTTCATCCCGTCGTCCTCCGCCCATGGCGCAGTCGATCTGCAATTCCTTGAGAGCGTCCAAGAGAGTGATCGTCTGGAGGGCGTTTCGGCTTGCATTCGGCCCCGTCTCTTCCTTCACACGACCCTTATCGATGGAGTCTTGGACGTACCGCACTTCTAGCTTCGCGCCCACTTCGTTGGCGAGCCAGTCGCGGTAGGTGATGGTTTCCTCGAAGTTGTGGCCGGTGTCGATGTGAAGCAGCGGGAAGGGGATCTTGCCGGGGGCGAAAGCCTTTTTTGCGAGGTGGACCATCACGATCGAGTCCTTTCCGCCGGAGAAGAGGATAACGGGCCTCTCGAATTGGGCGGCGACTTCGCGCATCACGTAGATGGCTTCGCTCTCTAACTGCTGAATGTGGGTCCTCTTGGGCGAGGTGACGTTTACCATAGACTTGCTGGGTTACAGGCAAGCACGACTGCTCGAAGCGGGCGCTGCAAGAGCCTGTGAGAACGCCTCCGATTATACCTCCCGCCTCCGTTCTGACAGTATTTTGCAATTATCTGGAAGCTAAACGAGACTGACTGAATTCGCATAATCTATGCGAACGCCTGAAATGCCGTTCAATTGCGCCTGCAGCTAGGTCTTTAGCCCCATAAAATTACTGGTTTTCGGAACATTGCGAATCCTTGCATGAAGGGTGCAAGAAGGGGGCTTCGTTTCTTGATATAGTAAACGCTGGACGGGATTGGTTATGCATTCCCGAATACAGCGCTATGGACCGAATCAGGCTACTCATCTTATTGCTTCTAACTTGCTTGACGGCCGTCGCATCATCCCAGACCATCGACGTACAGTGGGCATCCTCGACCGTTAACTCAACGGTCGTCGTGCGTTACTCGCCCAACGGCGAAAACATTCTCACTGTCGGCGGAAATCAGCTTCGGCTGTGGCGGGCAAGCAACGGTTCCTTTTTGTGGGCTCGAACAGTTTCGAACCTCGTCGATGCGCAGTTCAGCGCAAACTCCTCAGTCGTTCTTGCCGGCACGGACACCTCCGTCAGGAAGATCTCTGTTGCAACGGGTGCCGATACCGGCGCCTTTAGCTCGGATGCCGGGGCGAAGGGCTACATTGGCGTATCGCCAGATGGCACCCTCGTCGGCACGACCACTGATGGGACGACCGTCAACCTCTACAACACCAGTGATGGCACCCTCGCGAGCAGCTTTGCCGCGACACCGGGACCTTCCACTCCTAACATCCAGTTTGTGACCGCAACCGGTCAGCCGCTCAAGATCATGGTGGGCACCACTGCCTATCTGATGGACGGCACCCTTTGGGGCAACATCCGCGGCGCCGCCGGCGATTCTGCTCTCATCATGCAGCAGCTCTTCAACGGCAACGGGCGACCGTTCGTTCTTGAAGGCAATGGAGGTGTTTACACAACCCTTTATGCGATGAGCGCCGTGACCCCCGGAGCCGTGGCCAAATCCTACGACGTCTCCGCGATGAATATCACGCCTCGCTCCTTGAGCGGTGCGCAAGATCGAACGCGTAAGGTGTTCGCGCTTGGCGGCAACAATGGCGCCATGACCGCAGGATTCGTCGGCCTCCTCGACGCAGTCAACGGCGGAGTGCTCGGTAACGTGGTCACTCCTTACGCGGGAGCTTCAAAGAGCATTGCCTGTTCGCCTACGGCCGACGAATTCGCATTGGTCTCTCAGGTGGGATCGACGAGTACCTGGAAGTTGGAGCTATATCGCTTCAACGCCACGAAGACGGGCGCTACCCGGCAGTGGGTGCAGAGCAACAACAGCCTTTCGCCGATCACTCAGGTGACGACTGGCCCAGGCAATGCAGCCGCTACTAACACTCCAATATTCGTGACCGGTTCCTCAGCACCCATCGCCAGCAACCCCGGCTCGCAGGTCTTCAATGGCCGAACCGGCGATAGATTCAGAACGATGACGGAGACGATGTTCTTCGGAACTCGATCTCGCCAACTCACGGTTAGTCCCGACGGCAAATATCTTGGCGTCGTCTTTAACTCCGGCGGCAACAATCTAAGGATCTACGATCTCACGACCGGCTCTTCATTCCTCTATGCAGGCCACGTGACCGGTGCGGCTTTCCTGACGAATACCGACCTGGTTGTAGATGGGCCAACTCGCCTTCGGATTGCGAACGGAACCTCAGTATCCGCAATCACCTTCAACTGGGCGGAGAGGGGCCAGATCATCGATCCCGCGGTCTCACCCGACGGCACCAAGGTCGCAATGATCGACATCGATAACAACAACATCGTTGTCTTCAACGCGCTCACGGGGACCGCAACGCGCTACACCAACGGGGATACGTTGGCAGACTTCGGATTCGAGTCGGATAACGATCTCTGGACGCTCGTCCGCAACAACGTCGGAGCAAGCAACTCTGCTCGAATCCGCGTTTATGGCGTAGGCGCAACCCTTACTCTCAAGCAAGACCGGACCTCGACGATTCCCCTTCTAACAGGCGGTGGCTTCACCGGCTGGCAGGCAACGGAATCGAACAACGGTAAGTGGGCCGCGTTCGTCGCGACACGCACCGACTCTACAGGTGCCTTTGTCAACACGGTTCGGTTCTGGCGTTGGGCGGATTCCACCCAAACGGAATTTGAGGTGCAGATCCCTGGCAGCGTTGGCGGCATCAAGTTCTCGCCCGATAGCTCGATGCTTCAACTCGGAACCTCTACGGGTGCCGTGATGAGCATCAACGTACCGGTCTTCCCGGTTAGCGTGACCGTCAATCCGAGTTCCATCAACGGTGGCGTCAGCACCACCGGCACAGTGACAATCACCGAGCCGGGCAGGGTTGGCGGAACAATCGTGTATCTGAGCGCTACTGGTGTGCTTCAGGTGCCGGAATTCGTCGTCGTTCCAGAAGGAGCAACTTCGGTTCAGTTCACGATTAAATCAAGCGGCGTCGACACTGGTTCCACCCAATCAGTCACGGCTAGCCTGAACGGTCGAACGGCCTCCGCTAACGTAACGGTGAACCCACCGGTTATGAAGTCGGTGGTCTTCGCAACCCCAACGATGGAAGGCGGCGATCCGATCGACTGCACGATCTCCATTACTGGAAAGGCAGGCCCTTCGGGAGTCACCATTCCTCTCACGCTTTCCTCGACCCTCACCGGAAGCAGCTCGGCTGTCATTCCTGCAGGCGAGAGTAGCGTGACGAACACGTACACCACGAAGGTTCGGAACGTGCCTGGCACGGGAAGAATCGACGCAACGCTCAATAGCACGACAAGGTTCGGCAAGGTCACGATCTACGAACCGAAGGTTACCGATCTTCAACTGAGCGCAGGTTCAGTTGTTGGTGGCACCAGCTTGACGGGAACGGTCACGATCTCTCGATCGACGACAATCGTTGCCGGCATTAATGTCACGGTAACCAGCGACAGCGCTGCAGCGACGGTTCCAGCCGTAAACGTTGCCCGAAACACGACTACCAAGTCGTTCACGATCACCACGACTGCGGTGTCGAGCGACACTCTGGTGACGATCTCCGCGCAAACTTCGGACGGAACCGTCCAAAGTCAATCGTTTACGATTACTGCGCCAACGATCACCAGCGTTGCGTTGGATTCTTCGACGGTGGCGGCCCTGGGTTCCACCCAAGGCACAGTCACCATCTCCAGTGCGGCCCCGGTCGGCGGATATCTGGTTGACATGAGCAGCAGCAATGCTGTGGCAACGGTTGACGATGTGACCATTCCAGAAGGACAGGTCTCCACAACCTTCACTGTCAACACGACAGATACCGATCAGGACGAGTCGGTTACGATTAGCGGAACCCATGACTCGTCTTCAGCCGATGCACCTCTGACGGTGCTTGGCCGTGGCATCTCATCGGTCACCTTGGACTCGAACCTCTTCTACGGTGGAACTTCGACGACGGGAACGGTGACGATCAACCGAGCGGCTCCGGTCGGCGGCTATCTTGTCGCCGTCACGACCGACGTGAATGGCGTATCAGTTAGCAACGTGACAATTCCGGAGGGAGAGACGAGCACCACGTTCGCCGTAACTTCGGTGCCGATTTCGAGCGACTCGACGGGAACCGTTACAGGAACCCACGATGACTCGACGGCAAGCGCTGCTCTAACCGTTAAGGCACCGACGGTGAAAGGAATTTCACAGTCGGCCACCACGGTAACGGGCGGCACGAGCGTGACCATTACGATCAAGCTCAACAGCCCGGCTCCAAGTGGATTCACCTTCAACCTGGCTTCGAACAGCATCTACGCGACGTGTCCCTCCTCGGTCACATTCGCTGCAGGTGGCCTGACGAAGTCGTTTATCGTGAATACGACCAGTCCGCCAAGTCCGACGATCGTGAAGATCAGCGTGACGCGAAGCGGGTTCATCTCGAAGAAGACGATTACGATCAACCCGTAATCTCCGCTTCCTACTCTCAAAGAGCGGCTCTCCCACCGGGAGAGCCGCTCTTTTGCTTGTGACCTTTTGAACCCCCTCGCAATCGCAAATGCGTGCGAACAAAGCTTTTTCATCTTCCGTCGAAAGGCAACAAAGAAGCTTGCGGCCTCGGGGATGAGTCGGCTATTTAGCCAGATTGTGCAATCGCTTCTTTCACTCGGCACTGACTCCGAGGCGCATAGGGGGGACTTACTACGCATGACGAAACGCATACTCGTCACCGGCGGTGCGGGCTTTATTGGCTCACACCTGGCCCGATGAGCTTTTACGACAGGGACATACGGTCAGGGCGCTCGACAGACGAGGAGCGGACGGAGGAGCTGCACGAGTTTTTGCTAAAGCCGGTGAAGGACTTTGGCTTGCGGGCAACGGTTTATGGCGTTCGTTATCCCAAGCATGCGATTCAAGCCTTGCAGGATGCGGGGATTGCCTAAGGGGGGGTGGCTGCCGAACTACGAAGCACCCGAGGTTTTTGCCGGCTTCAAGGTGACGGTTCATGTTCCGAGAAGGCCCTATGCGCAGGGGCTGCCGGGGATTCCGACGATTCGGGTCTTTGAGGCTTTGGCTTGCGGGATTCCGCTCATCAGCGCACCTTGGCAAGACTCGGAAAGTTTGTTTAACGGCGATCGCGACTTCGCTATGGTCGCGAATGGAGATGAGATGAAACAAGAACTTAAGAGAGTTCTCGACCGGCCCGAAGAGGCGCAGGCGAGGGCTCGACATGGCTTGCAGACGGTGGTGGATCGGCACACGTGCGCTCATCGGGTGGATGAGCTGGTGATGAATCTTTCTGGCCTGCGGACGCGAGAGGCGCTGGCGATATGAAGATCGCCTTCTTCGGCTCATCCCTAGTTTCCGCCTACTGGAACGGCGCCGCCACCTACTATCGAGGCATTATCCGCGCCCTCGCTGAGCGTGGCCACGAGGTCACCTTCTACGAGCCCGACGCCTACGACCGGCAGCAGCACCGGTACATCCCCGACCCGGACTGGTGCAAAGTCGTGGTCTACGAGAACAGCGCGACGGCTGCTCTCAAGGCGCTCGAACAGGGGCGAGGCTGCGATCTGGTCGTGAAGGCAAGCGGCGTCGGAGTCTTCGACGAGCTACTAGATTCCGGAGTCCTCACCCTCAAAGGGCCAAGAACCCTGATCGGGAAGAAATCCTGGTTGCCAACGACGGTAACGAAGTCGCCCAAATTCTGAAAGACCTGGCAGAAGAACAGGCGGCGAAGATTGGGCGCAATGCCTACGAGCGGGTGCTTTCGGAGCACACATACGCCCACCGGGCGGAGGAATTTGAGCGGGCGCTGCAGGCAGTCGCCGAGCGGAGAGTGGTTTTAGCATGAAGAGAAAGGTTGTCGTTTTCGGTCTATCCATCAGCTCGAGTTGGGGCAACGGGCATGCCACCACTTACCGTGGCCTCCTAAGAGAACTCGCAAAGAGGGGGCACGAGGTCACATTTGTTGAATGCGACGTCCCCTGGTATCGCGAGAACCGCGACTTGCCCAACCCTGAATTCTGCAATCTCATTTTCTATCGCTCGACCGAGGAACTAAAGACGCTGGAAGTCCTCAAAGATGCAGACTTCGCGATCGTCGGCTCTTATGTGCCGAATGGCTGCATCGTGGGCGACTGGGTTCTTCGAACCGCCACGTGCCCCGTGGCTTTTTACGATATCGACACGCCAGTGACGCTGGCAAAACTGGACAGAGAAGACTATGAATACATCGAACCCTCACTCATCTAACGCTACAGCTTCTACTTCTCATTTACAGGGGGGCCGACACTCCGACGACTCCAGCAAGAGTTCGGATCGCCATCAGCCCGAGCGCTCTACTGCTCCTTCGACCCCAACGTCTACTTCCCAGAAGAGCGAGACAAGCGATGGGACCTGGGCTACATGGGAACCTTCTCCGATGACCGCCAGCCACCCCTGGACCGGATGCTAACGGAGGCGGCGCAGCAATGGCCGGACGGCAAGTTCGTCGTAGCCGGCCCCCAATATCCTTCTTCGCTGCGCTGGCCCTCAAACGTCGAGAGAATCGACCATTTGCCTCCCAAAATGCACCGCGAGTTCTATAACTCCCAGCGGTTCACGCTCAACATCACGCGCAAGGACATGATACAAGCCGGGTATTCGCCAAGCGTTCGTCTCTTCGAGGCGGCGGCTTGCGGAGTGCCGATCATTTCCGACTATTGGAAAGGGCTCGAATCGTTCTTCACCATCGGCACCGAAATCTATGTGTCCGACTCTGCCTGCGAGACCCTGGAGTTCATTCGCAATACGCCCGAAGAGCTTCGGGCGGCGATGGGGCGGCGGGCGATGCGGCGGGTGATGGGAGCTCACACATCGGCTCATCGAGCTGAAGAGTTGGAGGCAACGATGGAAGAGGTTATGGCAAGCGTCGAGACCAGAGCCTACGTGGCGTAGCGGTGGGCTCCGCTATGCTAGAATTCGCGGACTTGATCACGGAGTTCCCTTTATACTATTCCTGTGACGTTACGCCGCATAAGCTCAGTTTTCTACTTCGTGGGGATCGCTCTCGTGCTCGGATCGTGGGTCAACGTCGTCACCTCGCAAATTGGTTGGCTAGGATGGGTTATCGCCATGCTTGGCTGGGGCGCACAATTCCTTCCAAGCCAACGGAGGCAATCGGTTGCGGACGAGATTCAAAAGCTACAGGCGCTCAGAGAATCCGGTGCCCTTGACGATGTCGAATTCGAGATGCAGAAAGAAAAGTTACTGAACGGCTAGGGACGGCAAGGTGAGATGAAGCTGTATCCAGCGTTGCACTAAGCGAGCGCCATGACCCTTCCACTGCACTTGGCGGCGGCGCTCATCTTGTGCTCTCAAGGTGGCTCATACCAACAATCACTGGCATGGGCCGATCGCCTGCTCTCGATAGCGGTGCCGCTTCCGAAAGAGCCTCCTGGCCACGCGCTGCCAGAAGCACTCGCCGCCTACGAGGCGGTGGGCGCAAAGTTCGGAGACACCAAGGAGGTCATGGTTGGCAAAGGGCGGTGCGCCTTCCATTCGGGTGAGTACGATGAAGCCAAGTATTGGCTGAAGAAAGCTTCCGCGGAAAAGGAATGGCGCCTGGCAGCGCTTTATTCCGATGTGAAGAGCAAGGCCAGCCTCCTCGTGCCATTTCCGAGGACCGTCGAGCAGGTTGTGCAGGCGGAGCCAGGCGGGACCCATTGGGTCGCCTTCGCTTGTGTCAAGAACCGGGGCTACGTCAAAGATTTCGCGGATGAATTTGGCTACTACGCGTATGCGTCACTTGCGCTCTATCACTTCAAGCGTTCGTCTGAAGGCAGTTTGAGCTCGATTGGAAAGCCGATTCTTCTCAGCAGCGAGCAGGAGGCCCGAACCGCGTGTGTACTCAGCGTGGACCTTAGCGGCAAGGGCGAAAGTGCGACCGTGCTGTACCTCGAATACATGGGTGCCGACAACTGGCCAAACCAGGTCATCGTCTTCCGGAACGAGCCCGACGGTTTGCGAGAGATAGGTGACTTCTTCGGAAAGGACGCGATCCAGTTCCTTCATTTCGGGAACTCGCGGCGACTCGTATTAGAAGTCACTCCCACCTGGAAGGTGTGGTGGCCAGACTAATACGACTGGAATGGAAAAGGGTTTTCACTGTCCAATTCCAGCCATCCGGAGCATTACCGAGATCGGCTTTCTCAGATAGATAGCAATCCAATGCCCGACCCCGATTACTACCCCTCATGGGTAACGAAGGCATCGCTTCTCTGCATCGCCAAAAGGTACGAGGAAGCGAAGCGAGTGCTGAAAGAGGCGAAGAGAATGGCTCTACTGTCACTCGAGGGGCGGCGAGACAAGCGTGGGTACCGGCTGTATCCCGACTATGGATTTTACGGCGACACCAGTGACAACCTAAAGGAGATTCGCCAACGGTTGAGTTGGTTGCGGCGGCGAGAATACAACCACGCCTTGCTTTATCGCCCGTACGATTTCGATCTGCAGGTGCCTCCCTATCGTCTGGGCGCAGCTCGTGGACCTGAATAGCGAATAGTGGATGACGGTCGGAAGCGTTCCCGCTGCGAATCCGTAGGGAGAAAGCATCCGCTCAAATTCTGCCAATCTAAAACCATGATCAAGCTTCTCCTGGTTGGTGCCGTCGTATTCGGAGTGGGATGCGGAAGCTCCGGCGGCTCCGTCCCCGAACAAGGCGATACCTCCGCCTTCAAGCTCGAAACAGTGGTGACCGGCCTTGAAGTCCCTTGGTCGATCGTATTCGGGCCAGACGGCGAAATGTATGTGACCGAGCGAAAAGGAAGGGTGCGTGTGGTCAAGAATGGCACCTTGCAAGCAGCTCCCATCTTCACCGTTCCCGACGTGGTCGCCGGAAGCGAGATCGGCCTGATGGGCATGGCGCTCCATCCGAATTTTCAGCAGAACCGCTATGCCTATCTCGCCTACGGCTACCGGTCAGACGCCGACAAAGTCGTCCGCTACAAGCTCGAAGCGAACGGCACCATGAGCGAGGACAAGATTCTTATCCAGGGGATTCCAGCCGCCATGAATCATGCCGGTTGCCAACTCGGCTTTGGACCCGATGGAAAGCTCTACATCACAACGGGAGACGCCACCGATCGCCAGATCGCTCAGGACATGTACAGTCTCGGCGGCAAGACCCTTCGGCTGAATGACGACGGCTCGATTCCTTCAGATAACCCGTTCGTCGGGGAAGCCGGCAAGCGTTCGGAAATCTGGTCGTACGGACACCGCAATTCTCAAGGCATTGCCTGGCAACCTGGCACGGGCGCGATGTGGCAAACCGAGCACGGCCCCAGCGGCTTCGACGGGCCTGGTGGTGGCGACGAGGTGAACGTGGTGACGAAGGGCGCGAACATGGGCTGGCCTCTGGTGCACCACGATGAAACCAAAGCGGGCACGGTAGCACCTATTCGCACCTACACCCCCGCCGAAGCGCCCGGAGCTGCGACATTCTACAACGCGGACCGAATGCCTCAGTTCAAAGGCAACTTCTTCTTCTGCTGCTTGCGCGGCACCGGCGTCATGCGACTCGTGCTCGACGGTCAAAGAATCGTGAAGCAAGAAAAGCTGTTCCCGGAGCTCGGCCGCTGCCGAGCCATCGCAGTGGGGCCAGACGGAGCGATCTACTTCTCGACCTCGAACCGAGACGGCCGCGGCAGCCCGCAAACGGGCGATGACCGGATCATGAGAATCGTCCCCAAGTAGTGCCCCCATCCCTGGGGGCATCTCCTCCGGAAAAAGCGAAACGTAGACTGGCTTTCAAAGCACGTTAAAGCGCCCAGAGGGAATGCAAAAACAACAGCTTAACCCTCACACCATCATCCCCCGGGACACTATAATTCCTAAATGCCCCGCCTCGTCGTCGACACCGCAGAAGAGCTTCTCGATAAGGAAATCAAGGTCCTGGACAAGGGCTTCGTCCGCCTCGTCGACTACATGGGAGGCGACCAGCGGATCGTTCAGGCGGCCAGAGTGAGCTACGGCGCAGGGACCAAGAGCTACCGTCAGGACCGGGGCCTCATCCACTACCTGCTGAGAAACTGGCACACCAGCCCATTCGAGCAGGTTCAGCTCACCTTTCACACCAAGATGCCCATCTTTGTGGCTCGCCAATGGGTTCGGCACCGAACCGCGAGGCTCAACGAGATCTCCGGGCGCTATTCAGTGATGAAAGATGAGTTCTATCTGCCGGAGCCGGAGCACGTCTGCTACCAGAGCGAATCGAACAAGCAGGGCCGCGCCGAGTGCCTTCCGTTCGAGGAAGCGATGGCGGTGATTCGGCAGATGGAAGAGGAGCAGAAATCGGTGTACGCCAACTACCATGGGATGCTGGAGAAGGGAGTCGCTCGGGAGCTCGCCCGCTCAAACCTACCTCTTTCCCTCTACACCGAATGGTACTGGCAGATCGACCTGCACAATCTCTTCCACTTCCTGCGACTACGCATGGATCCGCATGCGCAATATGAGATTAGAGTCTTCGGTGAGGCGCTAGGACAGTGTGCCAAAGCAGTTGCGCCCTTAGCCTACGAGGCGTTTGAGGAGTACGCGCTTGGCGCCGTACAGTTCTCGAAAGGGGAAGCGCAAGCCATCGCGGCAATGCTCGACAACAGGCCGGTGCAGCTTGAAGGGCGCGCGCTCGCCACGTTTGAAGAGAAGCTGGCGCGGTTAAGATCAGCTCAGCCAAGCGAGCCACCCGAGGAGCCCCAAGCGGTGGCGCAGGCATAGCCATGAAATGTAGCCACGTCGATCAAATCCAGGAAGTCACGCCCAGCGCGGAGGGATGCGAAGAGTGCCTGAAAATCGGCGGCACCTGGGTTCATCTTCGGATCTGCATGATTTGCGGCCACGTCGGCTGCTGCAATTCATCGCCGAACAGGCATGCCACCCAGCACTTTCACGAGACGTCGCACCCAATCATCAAATCGTTCGAGCCTGGCGAAAGCTGGATGTGGTGCTTCGTCGATGAAGTGTTGCTGAATCAGTAGACGACGATGGGCAAAGGCATCTCGGGCTGGCTGAAGGACTTTTTTTATGTCGGTCCGACTCCAGTGCCGAAGCCGGACGGAACACCGAGCTACCCCCTCTATACCGAGCGTTTGCTGCTTCGACCCCCTCTTGCAGGTGATTTCAATGCGCTCTATGAGATGCACTCGCGCGAGGACGTCGCCCGGCTCATGCTGTGGGAGCCGTGGACAATGGAGGATACGCAGACCCACCTGGCGCGAGACATGAAGTCTCCCTCCTTCGCCTGTCGCGCCGCTAACTTGAGCCTCGTCATGGTCAGGCGCGACAGCAATGCGCTGATCGGCGACATCAATCTCCATTGGGCCGATCGGCAAGGCAGCCTGGGATTTGCGCTACACCCCTACCACCAAGGCTATGGCTACGCGACGGAGGCTGCTGAGTTGATGCTGTTGCTTGGCTTCAAGCATCTCCACCTTCATCGCATCCAGTCTCAATGCAATGCTCGGAATGAACCGTCGTACCGCCTCATGGAGCGGCTGGGCATGCGCCGAGAGGGGCTCTCCATCGAGTGCTGGTTCATCAAGGGAGAGTGGTGGGACACGCTTACCTACGCGATCCTCGAGCGAGAATGGGAAGCCCGGCAGCAGGCGGCTAACAACCAATGATCAGGTAGCGTTCAAAAGCGAAACCTCAGCTGGAACTGGTTCGTATCTCTAGCTGTTAAAGTTAAATGACTTGAGCCTTAGAGGCTCATATGAACGCATGAGATTTGACAAACTAACTATTCGGGCACAGCATGCCATTCAGGTTGCGCAAGCGATCGCCACTCGGTTCCAGCACACGAACATGGACAGCGAGACGCTGTTGCTGGCGCTGTTGGAGCAGCCGGAGGGGCTCGCGCGGCCGATTCTCGAAAAGATCGGTGCTCAACCGAACCTCGTCACGCGTGACGTGGATGCGGAGCTTTCGAGCATGCCGAAGGTCACGGGCGGAGGCGCCAGCTACGGCGGCTCGATCGGCAATCGGCTGCAGAAGGTCTTTAACGAAGCATTCAGCATTGCCGAGAAGATGGAAGACGAGTATGTCTCCACTGAGCACTTTTTGTTGGCGCTTTCGGAGGACAGTGGACCTGCGGGACGCATCCTAAAGAGCTACGGGGTCACGCGAGAGGCCTTGGAGACTGCCATCGAGGATATCCGCGGAGGGCGAAAGGTTACCGACCCGAGCGCTGAGGATCGCTATCAGTCGCTTGAGAAGTACAGCGTCGATCTCACCGCGCGGGCAAGGCAAGGAAAGCTTGACCCCGTCATCGGGCGTGACGAAGAGATTCGCCGCACGATCCAAGTGCTCAGCCGGCGCACCAAGAACAACCCTGTGCTGATCGGGGAACCCGGCGTGGGTAAAACCGCCGTCGTCGAGGGGCTGGCTCAGCGCATCGTCAGCGGCGACATCCCCGAGAGCCTGAGAGGAAAGTCGCTGCTTTCGCTGGATTTGGCCGCTCTTGTCGCCGGTGCCAAGTATCGCGGCGAATTCGAAGAGCGGCTGAAAGCGGTGCTGGACGACGTGAAGAAGGCCGAAGGGCAAATTATCCTCTTCATCGACGAGCTGCACACGCTGGTGGGCGCGGGCAAGGCGGAGGGCGCGATGGACGCCGCCAACATGCTGAAGCCGATGCTGGCGAGGGGCGAGCTTCGTTGCATCGGCGCGACGACCCTCAACGAGTATCGACAGTACATCGAGAAGGACAAGGCGCTGGAGCGTCGATTCCAGACCGTCTTCGTCGGAGAGCCGAGCGTGGAGGAGACCATTTCCATCCTCCGCGGCCTTCGCGAGCGATATGAGGTGCACCATGGCGTGCGCATCATGGACTCTGCGATCGTGGCCGCAGCAACGTTGAGCAACCGATACATCACGGATCGCTTCCTGCCCGATAAGGCGATCGATCTGATGGACGAGGCGGCGAGCCGCCTCAAGATCGAGATCGACAGCGTTCCCGCCGAAATCGACGAGGTGGAGCGGCAAATCGTGCAGCTCGAAATCGACCGAGCGGCACTGGAACGCGAAGAGGATGCCCCCAGTAAGGAGCGGCTGCAGTCCACCGAACGCAAGCTTGCCGAGCTTCAGGAGAAGGCCGGGAGTATGCGTGCGGTGTGGCAGAAAGAGAAAGAAGAGATCGAGAAGGTCCGCTCGCTTAAGGAGCAGCTCGATCAGCTTCGAAGCCAGCTTGAAACGGCGCAGCGAGACGCCGACTGGGCAAAAGCCGCCGAAATCCAGCATGGACAGATGCCCTTCTTCGAGCGACAGCTCGAGGAAGCCTCACAAGAGCTGGAGCGCGTGCAGCAAGGCGGCAAGATGCTCAAAGAGCAAGTCGACGCCGATGACATCGCGGAAGTCGTAAGCAAGGCGACCGGCATACCGGTAAGCCGCTTGATGACGGGTGAGATGGAGAAGCTCCTGAAGATGGAGGACCGGCTTCGGACTCGCGTAGTCGGTCAAGACGAGGCTCTTGAAGCAGTTGCGGACGCCGTGCGACGTTCAAGATCTGGCTTAAGCGATCCAAACCGCCCCATCGGTTCCTTCCTCTTCCTCGGCCCCACCGGTGTCGGCAAGACGGAAACGGCCAAAGCCGTAGCCGAATTCCTTTTCGATGACGACAAGGCAATGATCCGCATCGACATGAGCGAGTACAGCGAGAAGCATTCTGTGGCCCGCTTGATCGGCGCGCCCCCAGGCTACGTCGGCTACGAAGAGGGTGGCCAACTCACGGAAGCGATTCGACGAAGGCCGTACGCGGTAATCCTGATGGACGAGATCGAGAAGGCGCATCCAGAAATCTTCAACGTGCTGCTCCAAGTGCTCGACGACGGCCGGCTCACAGATGGGCAGGGGCGGACGGTTGACTTTCGCAACACCGTGATCATCCTGACCTCGAACATCGGCTCGCATCACTTCACGGGCGACCCACTCTCAGACGATCAGGAATGGGAGCGCACGAAGGACAAGGTTTTGGAAGAGATTCGCATGCACTTCCGCCCCGAATTCATCAACCGCCTCGACGAGATCGTTGTGTTCCATTCACTGGGCATCGGCGAGATCAAGAAGATCGTGCAGATCCAGCTAGCGCAACTCGCGGCTCGGCTTGCGGAGCGGCGAATCGAGCTTTCGTTGACGGACGAGGCTTCGACGCAGATTGCTGCCGCCGGCTTCGACCCTGTCTACGGGGCGAGGCCGCTGAAGCGCGCTATTCAGCGGGACATCTTAAATCCGCTTGCCCAAGCAATCTTGCGCGGCGAGATTAGGGATGGGCAGCGGGTAAGAGTCGATTATGCGGATGGGGCCTTCGAGTTCAGTCCGGACACGGCAGATGCCGGATAGAGTTCCGACCCACTAAGGGCGGGCAGTACAATCTAGCCATGCCCGCCATTCGCCTGCTTGACCCTCACACGGTCAATCAGATCGCGGCGGGCGAGGTCGTGGAGCGGCCAGCGTCGGTCGTCAAGGAGCTGGTCGAGAACGCCCTGGATGCCGGGGCAACAAGGATCAAAATCGACCTCGTAGACTCGGGCAAAACCCTCATCCGCGTCAGCGACAACGGCTGCGGAATGTCCCTCGCGGACGCTCAGCAGTCACTCCAACGGCACGCAACCAGCAAGATTTCCTCAGTCGACGACCTACAGCTCGTCCGTACGCTCGGTTTTCGAGGAGAAGCGCTCCCCAGCATCGCATCTGTCTCGCGTCTGAGCCTCAGCACGGCTCCCGAGGACGGACTTCGCACGGTTCTTCGCGTGGAAGGCTCAAACGTGCAGGACCCGGGCGGGAACTCGGGCCCAAAAGGCACCGACATTGAAGTCGCCGACCTTTTTTACAACACCCCTGCCCGCCTGAAATTCCTCAAGAGCGATACGACAGAGCTCGGCCAGGCGATGGACCATATTTCTCGATATGCGATCGCATTTCCGCACGTCGCGTTTACGCTGACTCACAACAACCAACTTGCAATCCAGACCAGCGGGAGCGGGAACATGCTGGAGGCGATCAGCGACGTGTGGGGGCGCGAGGTGGCCCGGGCGATGGCGGAAGTGCAGTTCCAAGCGGCCGGAATGAGTCTGTCTGGCTTCGTCAGCCCCCCGCAGATGACCAAGCCGACGCGCGCCTATCAATACCTTTACGTGAACGGCCGACCGGTCCGAACGCGTACGCTCACGGCGGCCGTCGACCAGGCATTCCGCGACCTCACCCCGGATCGGCGCTACCCGCTTCTCGTGCTACTCATCGAGATCGACCCCGCACGTGTGGACGTGAACGTTTCGCCTACCAAGAGCGAAGTGAAATTCCAGCAGGAGGGCCAAGCCTTCGATGCGATCCGCCTCTCGCTCAAGAACGCGCTTATGGAGCACGGAATGATGCCGACTGCCGAAGGAATCGCTGCCGCTAATGAGGCAATGCAACAGGCGATGGCCCAGCGTCAAGAATTCTCTGGCTTCCAAACCTCCTTCGACGCCCAAGCTCCGCTCTTGGTGGATCACCGAATTCCCGAACCACCACCGACCTCACCGCTCGAACCCCAAAGCGCACCCGTCGACCCTCGCCCCTCGAACCTCCCCTTCGTCTCCCTGCTCGACGGCCTCAAGGTCATCGGACAATCGATGAACACGTTTATCATCGCAGAAACCACGCACGGCCTCGTGGTCATCGACCAACACGTAGCACACGAGCGCATCCTGTACGAATATCTGTGTGGCTTAAAAGGGCCAACCGCCATCGAAAAGCAGGCTCTCCTTGTCCCCCAGACCCTCCACCTCGACCGGCGTTCAGCGGTATTGCTGAAGGAAAAGCTCGTGGAAATCACGAATGTTGGTTTCGAGTTGGACCCGTTCGGCGGCGAGAGCTACGTCATCAGGGCCGTCCCCGCTGCCATTCGCGGAAAGGACCCGATCAAGGTGTTGCAGGACTTGATCGAGGAGCTGGTCGAGTCGAGCGTGACGCGCAGGCTCGTGCCGACGCGCGAGCAAATCTGGATCACAAGCTCGTGCAAGATGGCGGTGAAAGCAGGCGACCCGCTGAGCTTCGCGGAGATGGAGAAGCTGATCGTGGACCTGGCCACCACGGAAAACCCCTACCTATGCCCCCACGGCCGCCCAATAACCATCACGCTAAGCCGCGATGCTCTGATGCGGATGTTCAAGCGGACTTGAACCTACTTGTAGCGGTACACGATGCGGCCCATGGTGAGGTCGTAGGGGCTTAGCTCGACCCGAACGCGGTCTCCGGGCAGAATTCGGATGTAGTTCATTCGCATCTTGCCGCTGACGTGAGCCAAGATTTCCATCTCGCCCTCGTCCAGCTTGACTCGGAAACGGGCGTTCGGGAGGTTCTCCAGAACCACTCCCTCAAGTTCGATGCCCTTTTCTTTGTCCTGCTGCGGTTTATATTGCGGTCGTCTTCTACCCATTCGTGCATCAAGTTTACTATGTCGGGAGCTTAAACGAGATACTGCGCCAGGTGCTCGAGGTGATAATGGTCGTGTCCAAGGATCATATTTGCCTGATCAGACAGGGTGATCGGGCCTCGCTCCGGATGCACAACGAGATTGCTCCAGCAGCCCTCCGCCTCGTTGCGCAAATACCGAACTGTGATCTCCCGCCGTTCAATGAGCTGCGCCGCCTGTTCGAGTGGGTCGGTTGCGGCGTAGTTCTGCTCCACCGCCCGGGCTGCCTCATCGTAAGCCCGGATCGTGGCTCCGGGAGTCGAAACGGCCGTCTGCATCCGCCCCAGCAAGATCGGTTCCCAGTCGTTGACATGCGCAATAGCCTCGCGTAACGAAAAGCGGTTTGGATCCGTTCGCTCGTCCCAACGCTCTTTAGGCACGAGAGCGATCAGACGCTGGTACGTGAGAGGCGCAAGTTGCAAGCCGAGCAACAAATAAGGATTCGCCATACAGATACGGTACCGTAGCGGAGAAGCGTTTGAGGTAAACCCCAGCCGCACCGGAGGACACGCATTGGCTCTCTTCGAGATATCTCTCGACTACCTAACCCAGACCCTCGTCGACCTGCTCAACACCCCCAGCCCAACCGGCGACACTGAGTACGCCATCAGTTTTATCGAAGGCGAGCTCATAGGCATGGGAGTGGCAACAGAGCGAACTCGAAAGGGAGCGCTGCTCGCTCACTTCGATGGCTTGCGCTCCGATAAACCGCGGGCACTGACTGCACACGTCGACACACTTGGGGCCATTGTCGCCGAAATCAAGTCCAACGGCCGGCTCCGCCTTGCGCCATTGGGTGGGCTGAACTGGCCCGCAGTGGAAAGTGAAGGGCTCACCATCGCCACAAGGAACGGCCAGCAGGTTCGAGGTTCGCTGGTGCTGATAAATGGCGCCACACATGTGAACCGCGATGCCTCGACCAGTCCACGAAACGCCGACACCATGGAAGTTCGCGTAGATGGCCGCACCACGAGGGCGGAAGAAACCCGACTGCTTGGGGTCGAGGTGGGCGATTTCGTGTATTTCGATCCACGAGTCGAGCAGAGCGAGGCCGGGTTTATTCGGTCGCGGTTCCTGGATGACAAAGCGTGCGTAGCCTGTGCCCTAGCCGCGATCAAGGCCCTAACCGAGGCTCAAGTCACGCCTGCACAGAGAACTACCTTCCTCTTCAGCAACTACGAGGAGGTGGGCCATGGCGGCATCGACGGATTGCCCACCGATTTAGCAGAGTTCGTGGTGCTCGACATGGGCTGCATCGGGTCAGGCCTGCAGGGGAGTGAGTTCCATTGCTCGATCTGCGTCAAGGACGGCGGCGGACCTTACTCGAAGAACCTTTCCGATCGCCTGAGAACACTGGCAAACCGGCGCGGCATCGACCTCAAGGCGGACGTTTATCCCTTCTACTCTAGTGACGGGACAGTTTATTGGCGAGGCGGCGGCAAAGCCGAAGTAGCCCTGATCGGACCGGGAATCGACACCAGCCACGGGTACGAGCGGACTCATGTGGATTCGCTGCGAGATACCGCCCAACTGGTCGCCGAATATCTCGTCGAAGAGTAGGAGCGATGCCGCTACTGCTTAGTCGCGCGGACGTTGCTTCGGTCTGCACAATGGCCGAAGCAATTCCCGCCGCTCGTGAGGCTTTTCTAGCGCTGCATGAGGGCAGAGCCCATATGCCTGAGCGTCTAGCCGTACGCGTAGACGAGCATCATGGCACGCACCTCACGATGCCCTGCTACGTCGATGAGCCGGGCGGAGGCATCCTCAACGTCAAGATTGCGACGGTGTACCCCGAGAACCCTGAAGCTTTCGGCCTCGGGACCACGCTTGCCTTCTTGGTGCTTCAAGACGTGCGTTCCGGCGAGCTGCTGGCTCTGATGGATGCCGAGCACCTGACCGCCATGCGGACTGGAGCGGGATGCGCGATCGCAACGGAGCTCCTTGCGCGGAAGGAATCGCGCGTGCTGACCGTATTTGGAGCAGGAGCCCAGGCAGCCGCGCAAGTAGAAGCAATGCTTTTCGTTCGGCGAGTCGAGCGCGTTTGGGTCATCTCCAGGTCTTCAGAGAGAGCTGCGACCTTTGTTCAGCGCCTGCGAGATGGAGGAGTCGATGCCCGCCGCTCCGATGACCCGAGAGCTTGCTTGGCTGAATCAGACATCGTGTGCACCGCGACAAGCTCGAAGTCCCCCGTTGTTCAGAGCGGATGGCTTCGGCCAGGCACTCACGTCAATGCAGTCGGTTCGTTTCGTGCAGACATCGCTGAGCTCGACCCCCAATCGGTTGGCAGGTGCAGCGTTTACGTGGACCACGAGCCGGCGGCGAGAAACGGAGCCGGAGAGTTGATCCAGGCTGTCGCTGCAGGCACATGGAGCTGGAGCGACTTGTCGGGCTCACTGGGGTCTTTACTGGCTGGCAAAGTCGCCGGCCGCGCGAACGCGGAAGAGATCACGTTGTTCAAATCCGTGGGCATCGCCGTGCAGGACTCATTTGCCGCCGCCGCTATCTACGCGCGTGCAACGCAGCAAGGGCTCGGCATTTCGTTTAGCTTAACGTGAACCAGATTCGGCAAGGAACTTGTCCCGAAGCTGCAGCCTCTTCTCTGCAGTGAAACCTCGACCCGTTCGGCGGATGAGGTTCATAAACGCTTCGATTTCTTCTGGCGAGGTTGGATAGCCGCCGTTGTTGGGGATCGCGCCTTCTTTTGGCCGGTAGCTGTCGCTGAGCTTTTCGCCCGTAGGAGACAACACCACGAGGTACGGCACATCTTGCTCGGCAGCGCCACGGAAGCCTCTCATCAACGCTGCCCAGCCGGGGTTCTCATTCGCGCGAAGCTCATCCCGCTCCCGGACCGTGATTCTTGCAAGCACATAGCTGTCGCGGAAGGGCTGCGCGAATTCAGGGCTCTCGAACAGCTTGTCGAAGCGCCGACACCACGAGCACCACGACGCGTGGAAGAAAACCAGCACGTTCTTGTGCTCGCGTCCAGCTCGTACCGTGGCCTCCTGCACGACGCGCAACGCTGGTTTCGGAGGAGCGGGTGCTTGGACCAGAAAAGCGGCAGCCAAAAGGGGCAGGAGGTTCATTGCCAAGGCTTACCTCAGATGGACCTCCAGCAGCGAGGGCTGCTGGAGGCACCTTGTGATTACTGCAAGTTGGCGGAGCCGTGGCTCGGCGTCGAAATCTCGCGCACGAGTTCGTCGACTACCCCGCCGTCCGTCTTGGTTGCGAAGTCGGCCTGAGACACGATGCCGCAGCAGCAGCCGTTCTGGTCGACCACCGGCACGCGGCGGATCATGTGCTCTTCCATCACGGCACAGCAATCCTGAATGCTTGTCTCGGGCGTGACTGTGATCGCAGGCGAGCTCATGACTTCGCTGATGGGTACGGACGCGCAGTTTGCACCCTGGGCGACGGCTCGGCAGCAGATGTCGCGGTCGGTGACGACGCCTTGGACCCTGCCATTCGCGTCAACGACGGGAATCTCGCCGCAGTCCATTTCTGCCATTAGCTTGGCGACCTCTTGAATGGTGGAGTCTGCCTTGCAGCAGGCAGGCTCGGGGGTCATGATATCTTTAACGCTCATCGTAAATCTCCCATCGGCTCTTCGAGCCGGTATACGGGAGTTGGCGCTTCGAAGGGCCCTGAGGTTCCCTAGGAAAGGTCTTTATTCATGTCTGCGACCAGGTCGCGCATCTTGGCTTCGAGCTCGGTCAGCTTGGCGGAGAGTACATTGTCGGAGATGCTCAGGATGCGGACGGCAAGGAGGCCCGCGTTCCGGCTGTTGCCAATGGCTACGGTTGCGACGGGGATGCCGGCGGGCATTTGCACGATCGAATAAAGCGAGTCCTGGCCGCCCAAGTGTTTGGTGGCGACCGGGACTCCGATGACCGGCAAAGTGGTCAGAGAAGCGACCATTCCGGGCAGGTGGGCGGCACCGCCCGCTCCGGCGATGATGACCTTGAGGCCTCGGTCTCGGGCGGTTTTGGCGTACTCGACCATGGCGTCGGGAGTGCGGTGGGCGCTGACGACGGACATCTCGAATGGCACGCCGAACTCTTGCAGGGCATCGGCGGCGGGCCGCATCGTGTCCAAGTCGGACTTGCTGCCCATGATGATGCCGACGAGTGGTTGCACGTTGCAGATTATGCATTCTAAGGCGCATTCGTCCCTATATCCCGGCTATATCCGTCCCTGGGGGAATTGGGGGTGCAGTCGGGACAGATGTCGCGAGCGGTTCTCTATCCAGTAGGGCGCTAGAAGGGATTTTGTCAACCAGTTCGGGTGAAAATTGACTCGTTTCTTGGGCTTGATCGGAGGAGATGCCTCCACGGATGGAGGCACTACTTTCGGCGCTTTGCTTTTGTGGCGGCTGCCTCTTCCGCGAGTGCCGCAATGGCTTCAGCATATCTTCGGCTCGCGCCCAAATTCGCCTGCACCAACTGGCGGGCGGCGTCGCTCAGCTCTGTCCGCTTCTGGTCGTTTTGGAGTAGCTCGGTTATTTGTGCGGCCAGGTCTTCAGCGGAAGCAGCTATCTCACTTGCGCCCGCTCGAGTTGCAGATGCGGCAACGTCTCGGAAGTTCTGCATATGAGGTCCATGAATGACGGGTTTGCCGAGGGCGAGGGGTTGGATGATGTTTTGGCCGCCGAGGTTAGAAAACCCTCCGCCGATGACCACCACGTCGGCAACCGAGTACACCTGGGCAAGCTCGCCGTAGGTGTCGAGGATCAGGTAGGGGCCGGACTCGTTCTTTGAACGGAGTGCCACCGACCCGAAGGTGGTTCTAACGAGGCCGGCGAGTGCTTCGACCCTTTCTAGGTGGCGGGGCGCGTGGATGACGTTCACCCGATCTAAGCTGACAAGTCGAATCGCCTCGATGACCAACTTCTCCTCGGCTTCGTCGCGGGTTGACCCGATGACGATCACCGGCTTCTCATCCAAGTTCAGCTTTCGTCTCCACTCTTCGGGATCGGCGACCAGGGCTTCCGCCGCTTGATCGAACTTGCAGTTGCCGAGGGCCTTGGCTTCTTTGGCGCCGAGTGCCAGGATTCGCTCGGCATCTATTTCCGATTGCATCAGGCACTGGTCGACGTCCTTGAGCAGGGCTTTGTAGAAGAAGCGGATCAGCTTTGCTCGGGGAAAGCTGCGGTCGCTGATGCGGCCGTTGATGAGCACTGTCTTCGCGTCGAAAACCTTCGCGGCCCAAAGGAAGTTCATCCACAGCTCGGTCTCCATGATCGCGACGACGTCGGGCTGGACGCGCTGCATGGCGGCGAGTTGAAAGCGGGCCATGTCGAGCGGGAAGTAGACGAGGTGGTCGTAGAGCTCCGGCTCAGACTCGGCGGCGGTTCGAAAGCCGCTGCTGGTGGTGACGCTTACCAGGATTTCATGTTTGGGCAGAGCTTTTCGAATCTCGCGAAGGATCGGTTTGGAGGCTACAAACTCGCCGACGGAAACCGTGTGGACCCATATCCGGGGTGGTCCAGGGGTGAGCGAGAAATCCCCCTGCCGCTCCTTCCAGTTCGGCTTCTCCTTTCTCTTCCAGGTCCGAAACAGCATCCACGGCACCCAGATTGGGGAGAGAAGGGTGAGAAGGAGATTGTAGAGCAACCACATGGGCATTCAAAATGTAGTCGCGGGATGGCCTGTGCCCGCGTGGGGAAGCTAGCCCATCGGCAGATTCTCGCCGGTGATTAGCTTGTAGCACTCCAGATACTTATCTCTCGTCCTAGCGACGATTTCATCCGGCAATCGTGGCCCCGGTGGAACCTTGTTCCACTTGATGCTCTCCAGGTAGTCGCGCACGAATTGCTTGTCGTAGCTCGGCTGGGACTTGCCCGGTTGGTACTTGCCGGCTTCCCAGTAGCGCGAGCTGTCTGGTGTGAGAGCTTCGTCGATCCAGATGATGCCGTCGGCGGTTTCTCCGAACTCGAATTTGGTGTCCGCGAGGATCAGACCTTTCGAGGCGGCGAAGGCGGATGCCCGACTGAAGATCTCCAACGTTTTGGCTCGCACGAACTCGGCCGTCTCGCGTCCAACAAGATTCACCGCTTGCTCGAAGCTGATGTTCTCGTCGTGGCCCTCGACGGCCTTGGTGGCGGGGGTGAAGATGGGCTCGGGGAGCCTGTCGGAGTCGACGAGTCCCAGTGGGAAGTTCAGGCCGTTGATACTGACCCTCTCCCCTAACCCCTCTGGAGGAGATGCCTTCACGGATGAAGGCACTACGGCTTGATACTCCTTAAACAGCGAACCTGAGATGTAGCCTCGCGCAACACACTCGATCGGCAACGGCACCGCCTTGCGAGAAATCATGGACCGGCCGAACAGCTCGGGATGGCAGCGATTGCAGCGCGCCTCGATATCCGCATCCGCCACGGAGATCATGTGGTTTGGACACACATCTGCCAACTCGCGGAACCAAAAGGCACTCATCTGATTCAGTACGCGACCCTTGTCGGGGATGCCGTTTGCCATCACCACATCGAACGCCGAAATGCGGTCGGTGGCGACGATGAGCAGTTCGTCTCCGAGGTTGTAGACCTCTCGCACCTTGCCCGTTCGGGGTGGCGGAAGGCCCTGGATCGCAGAGTGAAGCAGTTCGCCCATGTCTGCCCGGGAGTCTACTCGCAAGGTAAAAGCAGAGGGATGGCCCACGACCCGCAGACCACCGCCAACGTCCTGAACCAGGCTCTGCCCTACATTCAGGCTTTTCGCGGGCAGACGTTTGTGATCAAATACGGGGGGAGCGCCATGAAGGACCCGGTGCTGATGGAGGGGGTGATCCGCAACATCCTCCTGTTGCAGCTCGTGGGTATCCGGCCGATTTTGGTGCATGGAGGCGGGCCGGAAATCGACTCCTGGCTTTCACGGCTTGGCATCGAGAAGGAGACGCGTGACGGTATCCGGGTGACCGACGAGGACACGATGGACGTGGTTGAGATGGCGCTTGCCGGGCGTGCAAATAAGGCGCTTGTGGCAGAGGTGCAGAAGGCGGGAGGAAAGGCGATCGGGCTATCGGGTCGCGATAGCGATCTGCTCCAAGCGGTGCAGCTCGACCCGGAGCTGGGGCGTGTCGGGAAGGTTACGGCGGTCGACGACCACATCCTCAGGCTCGCGAGCGAAGCGGGCTACATTCCGGTGGTGTGCTCAGTGGCCACGGACGCCGACCACAAAGCGCTGAACATCAATGCGGACACTGCCGCAGCGGCCATCGCCGTAGCCGTCGATGCCACCAAGCTGATTCTGCTGACGGATACGAACGGAGTCTTGGCCGACAAGGATGATCCGAAGTCGACGCTGTCGAGCCTCAATCCGGAAGAAGCGCATGAGATGATCGAATCGGGCCAGGCTGATAGGGGCATGATCCCGAAGCTGGAAGCGGCCCTCTACGCCCTTCACCGGGGGGTCGATGGGGTGCACCTCATCAATGGCGGGCAGCAGAACGCGCTGCTCATCGAGGCGTTCACAGACGCAGGAATCGGCACCATGATGACGCTTCAAAAGAGGTAACTTTTGTCTACTAATGGAAGCCGCGCGCTCGGCGCTTAGGAAATACTTCGGCTACGAAACCTTCCGCACTCCGCAGGAGCAGGTCATCGCGGCGGTCATGGCGGGAAAGGACGCTTTCGTGCTGATGCCGACCGGGGCCGGCAAGTCTGTCTGCTTCCAAATTCCGGCTGTGTTGCGTCAGGGAACGGCTGTCGTGGTCTCGCCGCTCATTTCGTTGATGAAGGACCAGGTTGATGGCCTGAAGCAGAACGGAATGAACGCGGCCTGCTTCAATTCTTCCCTATCCGCTGCGGAGTCGCGGGATGTGCTGGCGCAGCTCGACGCGGGCAATATCGACCTCCTGTACGTCTCTCCCGAGCGGCTGATGATGCCGGAGTTCGAGAACCGACTGTCGCGGCTCCCTTTGGCGCTCTTTGCGATCGATGAAGCCCACTGCGTGTCGCAATGGGGCCACGACTTCCGCCCGGAGTACGTGCAACTCGGGCAGCTCCGCTCAAGGTTTTCCGATATCCCGTTTATCGCCCTCACCGCGACCGCCGATCAGCAAACCCGGGACGACATCCTGGTGCGGCTGCGTCTTCAGCACCCCGCGGTCTTCATCTCCGGCTTCGACCGCCCGAACATCCGCTACACGGTCGTTGAGAAGGCGCGGCCACATACGCAGACTGAGAAGTACATCAAAGATCGGCCGAGGGATTCCGGCATTGTCTACTGCATGAGCCGGAAGCGCACTGAGGAAGTCTCGCAGCATCTCCGCAACAACGGCATCTCCGCCCAGCACTACCACGCCGGGCTCACCAATATCGAGCGCGGGAAGGTGCAGGACGCTTACCAGAAGGACGAGATCCAGGTGGTGGTGGCGACGGTGGCCTTTGGAATGGGCATCGATAAGCCGAATGTGCGCTTCGTGATCCACTACGACCTGCCTAAGAACATCGAGAGCTACTACCAGGAGACTGGCCGCGCTGGGCGGGATGGGCTGCCATCTGAAGCCGTCATGCTCTACTCCGCCGGCGACATCATGCGCGTGAAGAAGCTCATCAGCATGGGCGAGAACAAGGAGCAGAACCGAATCGAGCTCAAGAAGCTGGAGTCGATCGTTGCCTTTGCGGAAGCCTATGATTGCCGCAGACGCGTGCTCCTAGGCTACTTTGGCGAGGCTCAGCCGAACGACTGCGGGAATTGCGACACCTGCCTGACCGCGCCTGAGCAGTTCGACGCGACAGAAGAAGCCAAGGCGGCGCTGATGACGGTTTATCACACGAAGCAGAGATTCGGAATCCAGCACGTGATCGATATCCTCCGCGGCTCGCAGAGCGCCCGCGTGATCCAGTTCAAGCACGACGTCCTGGAGACTTACGGAGTTGGAAAGTCGAGATCGACTGACGAGTGGCAAAGCATCTTCCGACAACTCATCAGTCGAGGGTTGCTGACTCAGGACAGCGAGAATTACAACTCCCTGAAGCTCACGCCTGCCACCAAGCCGATCCTGAGAGAAGGAGCGCAGCTCTTCCTGGCGAAGCCGAGGCTAAAGGTCGAGAAGACTAGGAAGCCGCGAATGGGGGATGTCGAAGGCTACGATCCCGATCTGTTCGAGGCTCTGCGGATTCTGCGAAGAGAAATCGCTGCGGAAGAAGAGGTGCCGCCGTACGTCGTGTTCGGAGATCAGACGCTGATGCACATGGCCGCTCGGAAGCCGAAGTCACGGACAGAGATGCTGAGCGTGCCCGGAGTGGCGGATCGGAAGATGGAGCGCTACGGGTCCCGCTTTCTTGAAGCGATTTCTGCGGCTGCCTAGGCGTGAGCCAATTCTCGAACTTGCGCTTCTCGGCGACGCCTCTTGATTTCTGCGCAAAGGCACTCTTGCCCCTGCTCCATCGCCCAGCAGTGGTTCCAGGAGAACACGGGCTTTAGGGCCCATGAGAACGTCTTCAGGATCGGCTTCTCGGCGCGGATGCGCCAGTCGAATTCGACTTCAGCGAGTTGGCCGTTTTGCACGAGCTTCCAGACGCCGCGTCCGACGAAGTCGCCGCAGGCTTCAATGGTAAATCCATGCGGGGAGTTCGAGTCGATGACGGTGAACTGCCAGCGGAGCTTGTACGGCAACCTTCCCTTGGTGAGGAGATCGACTTTGCGACCGATGCCGTTGTGTTCGCCCGGCTCCAATGTTTGGATGTGCAGATAGACGGTGGGCCACCACGTGCAAAGGCTCTCGATGTCTTCGAGAATGGAGGCGACTTCTTCGATCTCCGCCTGAAAGCACCAGCGCGTGACGAAATGGTAATCGTTAGCGCGCACGGGTCACTCCCGTTAGCTCCACCGAGTCGAC